>JAMXLJ010000159.1 GCA_024281095.1 Acidimicrobiia bacterium
GTGGCGAGGTGGACGCCCTGGCCGGCAAGCTCGTCGAGGCGCTCGACGAGATCGAGGATGCGCTGGAGAAGTTCGACGCCGGCACCTACGGCACCTGCGAATCCTGCGGCCGGCCGATCTCGGAGGCCCGTCTCGAGGCGATGCCCGCGGCTCGCCTGTGCATCGAGTGCGCGTCGAAGCGACGCTGACCGTGGACCGCTGATCCCGGCGTCGCTTCCGTACCGTGACGGCGTGAGCCCGACGCCAGCGAGTCGTGCGTGAGCGCGAGCACCCAGCAGCGCGTGATCTTCTTCGGCTGCCTCGTGGTCGCGATCATCCTGCACGAGATCAGCCACGGCGTCGTCGCCTTGTGGTTCGGCGACGACACGGCGAAACGGGCCGGGCGCCTCACCCTCAACCCGGTGCCGCACGTCGACCTGTTCGGGTCGATCATCCTCCCCGCGATGCTCGCGCTCTCTGGCGTCGTTGCGTTGGGGTGGGCCAAGCCCGTGCCCGTGGATCCCTCGAAGCTGCGCGACCCGCGCCGCCAGATGCTGTTCGTCGGTCTCGCCGGGCCCGCGACGAACCTGTTGCTCATGGCGGCCGCCGCGATCGGGACGCGGGCGCTGCTCTCACAGTGGCAGGCCGCTCATCCGTTCGGGCCGTACCCGATCTTCGATGTCCCGCTCGTCGCCCAGGTGCTCTTCTGGTTCGCGCTGGTGAACCTCTTCCTCGGGCTGTTCAATCTGTTGCCGATTCCGCCGCTCGACGGGTCGTCGTTGATCGAGCGGGTGCTCCCGCGGCAGTGGCTCGAGGGGTGGTACCGGTTCCGCCCCTATGGACTCCTCGTCCTCATCCTTCTCGTGTTCTCCACCAACATCGTCGGGCACATCCTCCAGCCGTTCAAAGACGCGCTGTGGCGCTTCGTCTGGTCGTGAAGCTCCGCCATCTTGCCCGCCGGTTCTTCGGAGCATTGCGTCCCGGGCCGCCGGCGCGTCCCGATCTCGAGTGGGTGGCCGGTGTGCTGTCACCCGCCGAGCTCACGCTGTGGAACCGCATGCCGAACCACGATCGCCGCCACTCGGCCGCGGTCGCGCGTCGGGTCGATGCGATGCTCGACGGCACCGCGCAGGCCGGGGACCGGCGCTGGCTCGCGGCCGCGCTCCTGCACGACGTCGGCAAGCTCGACAGCGGATTCGGCGTCCCGGGTCGCGTCGCCGCGACGGTCACCGCCGCGGCTGCCGGCCGCGACACCGCCCGCAGCTGGGTGGCACGGCGGGGGCTCCGGCGCCGGATCGGCCTCTACGTGGAGCACCCGCGCCTCGGTGCCGACATGATCCGGGTCGCCGGCGGTACCGAGGAGGCCGCGGCCTGGGCCGCCGCGCACCACACCCCCGACCGCTGGCCGACGCTGCCGGTGCCGCGTGTCGTCGTCGACGCGCTCGTGGCCGCCGACGACGACTGACCTCACGCAACTGGCGTCACTTCCCGCGCAAGAAGCGCGTCGACCGACGCCGGAACGGGCTACGAGCGGGGGAGCAGGCCGACCGCGGCGCGGATGCGCGCCATGACGGGCTCGGCGATCGCCTCGGCCTTCTCGGCACCGAGCTCGAGCACCCGGGTCACCTCCGACGGGTCGCGGGCCAGCTCCTCGTAGCGGTCCTGGAGCGGCCGCAGGTACTCCACGACCGCCTCGGCCGCGGAGGTCTTGAGCTTCCCGTAGCCCGAGCCGGCGAAGTCGGCCTCGGCCTGCTCGATCGTCGTGCCCGACGCCGCGGCAAGGATCTCGAGCAGGTTCGAGACGCCCGGCTTCTCTTCGGGCGCGTAGCGCACGTCGGTGCCGGAGTCGGTGACCGCAGACTTGATCTTCTTCGTGATCACCTGCGGCGGGTCGAGCAACAACAACGTGCCCTGGGGCGACTCCGACGACTTCGACATCTTGGCCGTCGGGTTCTGCAGATCCTTCACGCGGGCGCCGACGGACGGGAACGTCGCGCGCGGCACCACGAGCGTGTCGCCGAAGCGGTGGTTGAACCGGATCGCGAGGTCGCGGGCCAGCTCGAGGTGCTGGCGTTGGTCCTCGCCGACGGGGACCTCGTCGACGTCGTAGGCGAGGATGTCGGCCGCCATGAGCACGGGGTAGTCGAACAGCCCCGCGCTCACGAAGTCCTGGGCCTCGCTCTTCTCCTTGAACTGCGTCATGCGGCGCAGCTCCCCGAAGCTGGCGACGCAGTTGAGAACCCACGTCAGCTCCGTGTGCACGCGTACGTGGCTCTGCACGAACAGGATGGTGCGCTCGGGGTCGATGCCTGCCGCGAGCAGCAGCATGGCCGTGCGTCTGGTCCGCTCCGCGAGCTCGGCGGGCTCGTAGGCGACGGTCATCGCGTGCAGGTCGACGACGCAGTGGATCGCGTCGCGCTCGTCCTGTTCGGCGACCCAGCGCTGCACGGCGCCGAGGTAGTTGCCGAGGTGCATGTCGCCCGTCGGTTGGATGCCGGAGAAGACACGCGCCATAGACGGCCGAGGCTACCTGGACCCTGCGTTGCGGCTGGTCACGTGAGGTGCGCTCGGTTCGGGTGCGCCTCCGGTAGCCTGCACCCGATGGCCTACGAGGTCGAGACCGCGGTCTTCGAGGGTCCCTTCGACCTGCTCCTGCATCTCATCCTGAAGCAGGAGGTCGACCTCTGGGACATCTCGCTCTCGGCCATCGTCGACGCCTACCTCACCGAGCTCGAGCGCATGGAGCACCTCGACCTCGACGTCGCAACCGAGTTCCTGTTGATCGCCGCGACGCTGGTCGAGCTCAAGGCACGGCGACTGCTCCCCGGCGCCGACGAGGTCGAGCTCGACGAGGAGCTGCTCCGCTTCGAAGAGCGCGACCTGCTGCTCGCGCGGCTCCTCGAGTGCAAGACGTTCAAGGACGCCTCGAAGGCGCTCGAGCGCCGGCTCCGGCAGGCCTCGCGCAGCATGCCGCGTACCGCGGGCCCCGAAGAGCCGTTCCGCTCCCTCGCGCCCGACCCGCTGTCGTCGGTGACCGTCGACGCCTTCCTCGCCGCGGCCACGCGGGCGCTCACGCCGCCCGAGGAGCCGGTCGTCACGACCGATCACGTCGCGCCGGTGCGAGCGAGCGTGCGCGACGCCGTCGAGGCGATCCTGGCGAGACTTCCCGACGCCCGGCCCGTCTCGTTCCGCGAGCTCGTGGTCGGCATCACCGAACGGGTCGAGATCGTGGTGCGGTTCCTCGGCGTGCTCGAGCTGTTCAAGCAGGGGGTCGTCGACCTCGAGCAGACGGGCACGTTCGCCGAGCTGTCGGTCCGGCGCCTCGCGGAGGGCGAGAGCGCGCTCGACCAGATCAGCCTCGACGACTGGGACGACGGGCCGGCCGAGCCGCGTGCACCCGCGCCGTCGCCCGTCGCAGCGCCGGCAACGGTCGATCTCACGTCGGAGCACGTCGAGGTGAGCGGGTGAGCGAAGCCGACGGCATCACCACGGACGCGCAGATCGACGCGCGCCGGGCCATCGAAGCGGTCGTGATGGCGGCGGTCGAGCCAGTGGAGCCGCGCCTGCTCGCCGAGCTCGTCGAGCTCCCCGTGACGCGCGTCGAAGAGCTGTGCGCCCGGCTCGCAGAGGAGTACGAGCACGAGGGACGCGGGTTCGTGCTCGTGCGAGTCGCGGGCGGTTACCGGTTCCAGACCCATCCCGACCAGGTCGCGTACGTCGAGCGCTTCGTGCTCGAAGGCCAGCACGCGCGGCTGTCGCCCGCGGCGCTCGAGACGCTCGCGATCGTGGCGTACAAGCAGCCGGTGTCGCGCGCGCAGGTGTCGGCAATCCGCGGTGTCGACGCGGACGGCGTGCTGCGCACGCTCGTCGCGCGCGGCTACGTCGCCGAGATCGGCCACGATCCCGGCCCCGGCCGGGCCACGCTCTACGGGACCACCGCCGCGTTCCTCGAACGGCTCGGGCTCGACTCGTTGCGCGACCTTCCCGCTCTCGCCGACTTCGTGCCCGCGGCCGACGTCGTCGAGGCACTCGAGCGCGGGCTGCGCGTCGAGCGCGACGCGAGCGCGGCCGAGCACCCGGGCGACGTCGACGCGAACATCGACGCGGACCTCGAGATGGACGCGGACGCCGCCGCCGATGGCGATTCCGATGGCGACGCCGGTGCGGTGCTCACCGACGAGGACGCTCCGAACGTCTGATCCGGCCGAGCCGAGCGACGGTGTACGCGTCCAGAAGCTTCTCGCGCGCGCGGGCTTCGGTTCGCGCCGAGCGAGCGAGGCGCTGATCGCGGCGGGCCGGGTCACGGTCAACGGGGAGCCGGCCCAGCTCGGACGTCGCGTCGATCCGGCGACAGACCGGGTCGAGGTCGACGGCATCCCCGTCGTCGTCCGCGACGACTTCGTGTACTACCTCCTCAACAAGCCGCGGAAGGTCGTCACGACCGTGCGTGATCCCGAGGGTCGCAGCACCGTGCTCGATCTCGTTCCCCACGAGCCGCGCGTGTTTCCAGTCGGGCGGCTCGACTACGACACGGAGGGCCTGCTGATCCTGACCAACGACGGCGATCTCGCGCACCGGCTCACGCATCCCTCCCGCGGTGTGGAGAAGGAGTACCTCGCCGAGGTCGACGGGGTGCCCACCCGCGGTGCGCTACGGGCCCTCCGGGAGGGGATCGACCTCGACGACGGCCGCACCGCGCCGGCCCGCGCGCGCCTGGCCGAGACGCAAGGTGATGTCGCCGCCGTCGAGCTCGTGATCCACGAGGGCCGCAACCGCCAGGTGCGACGGATGCTCGAAGCCGTCGGTCATCCGGTTCGGCGTCTTGTGCGGACCCGTATCGGGCCCGTCGCCGACCGCGGTCTCACGCCGGGCACGTGGCGGTCGTTGACGCGCGACGAGGTGCGGCGGCTCTACGAGGCCACGGGTCCCGCCGCGGGTGCCGACTAACCTCCACCTGATGGGGTTGCTGGCGCTCCGAGGCGCGATCACGTGCGACGAGGACACGAAGGACGAGATCGACGCGAAGACGCAGCTGCTCGTGAAGGAGATGATGTCGCGCAACGACATCACCCACGACGACCTCGTCAGCATCATCTTCACTGCGACCGAGGACCTCACCGCCACGTTCCCCGCAACGGGGGCCCGGGCGCTCGGCCTGGGCGACGTGCCGCTCCTGTGCATGCGTGAGCTGAACGTCCGCGGCGGGATGCCACGGTGCATCCGCGTCCTCTTCCATTTCAACACCGACCACTCGCGCGACGAGCTCCGCCACGTGTACCTCGGTGACGCGCGCACGCTTCGCGACGACCTTCCGGAGTAGTGGCGGTGCGCGACAGGTCACCATGCGGCGCGTCGCGCTGATCGGCACCGGCCTCATCGGAGGCTCGATCGGCCTCGCCCTCGTCGGCAACGGCGTCGAGGTCCTCGGCTTCGACGCGCAACGGTCGCGCGCCGTGCGGGCCAAGGAGTTGGGGGCGGTGTCCGAGGTCGCGGAGAGCCTCGCCGGCGCGGTCGAGGGCGCCGACGCGGTCGTCGTCGCCATTCCGGTCGGTCGCGTCGCGGACGCGGTGATCGCCGCGCTCGAAGCCGGCGCGCCCCTCGTGACCGACGTCGGTTCCGTCAAGTCGCCGGTCGTCCGCCGTGTCGAGCAGGCCCGCCCCGACCTCGCGCCCCGCTTCGTCGGCGGCCACCCGATGGCCGGCTCCGAGCAGGAGGGCCTCGACGGCGCCGATCCCGAGTTGTTCGAGGGTGCCACGTGGGTGCTCACCCCGACGGCCGCCACCGACCCTGAGGCGTTCGGCGCATTGCGCGGCCTCGTCGTGAGCCTCGGCGCGGAAGTGGTCGCCGTCACTCCGGAGCACCACGACGCGCTCGTCGCGGTGGTGAGCCACGTTCCGCAGCTCGCCGCGTCGACCTTGATGGACGTCGCCGCGGAGCAGGGCGAGCAGCACGCGACCCTGTTGCGCCTCGCGGCGGGGGGCTTTCGCGACATGACCCGCATCGCCTCGTCGCACCCCGGCATCTGGCCCGACATCTGCGTGGCAAACCGCGACGCGATCGTCGCCGCGCTCGACGAGTACGTCGGTGCGCTCGCACGCGTGCGCGCGCTGGTCGACTCGGGGGACCGCGACGGTCTCCTCGACGTGCTGGAGCGGGCGCGGCGCGCTCGCCACAACCTCCCGGTCGGCGCCGCGGTGAGTGGCCCGCTGGTAGAGC
This sequence comes from Acidimicrobiia bacterium, assembly GCA_024281095.1. Taxonomy (GTDB): domain Bacteria; phylum Actinomycetota; class Acidimicrobiia; order IMCC26256; family JAMXLJ01; genus JAMXLJ01. The sequence continues at coordinate 6,196 of JAMXLJ010000159.1, forward strand.
TGCGGGTGCCCGTGCCCGACCGTCCGGGTGTGCTCGCGGAGGTGACCACGCTGGCGGGCCGGCTCGGCGTCAACATCTCCGACCTCGAGATCGCCCACTCGATGGAGGGCCAGGCCGGTGTGCTCGTGCTCGTCGTCGCGGAGTCGGGCGCGGGAGACCTCGAGCACGGGTTGAGCGAGCTCGGGTACCACGTGTCGCGAAGCGCGCTGCAGTGAGCGGCCGGCACGAGCTCGTGATCGCAGGCGGCGCGCCGCTGCGGGGCCGGCTGCGGCTTCCGGGCGACAAGTCGATCTCGCACCGCGCGTTGCTGTTCGCCGCGATGGCGGACGGCCAGAGTCGCATCACGCATCTCGCCGACGGCGACGACGTCGGGCGCACGCGTCACGCGATCGCGCGGCTCGGCGTGCGCATCCGCGACGTCCCCGACGCCGCCGGTGTGGCGATCAACGCTCGCGGCGTCGACGCGTTGCACGAGCCGCACACCGTCGTCGAATGCGGCAACTCGGGCACGAGCATGCGTCTCCTGCTCGGACTGCTCGCGGGTCGTCCCTTCTTCAGTGTGCTCACGGGCGACGATTCGCTGAACCGCCGCCCGATGGCGCGGGTCACCGAGCCCTTGCGGCGGATGGGCGCGCAGATCGACGGCCGCGACGGCGCGCAGTTCGCGCCGCTGTCCGTGCGCGGTGGCGGCCTGCAGGGCGCGCGGCTCGAACTCCACGTTGCGAGCGCGCAGGTGAAGTCGGCACTGGTGCTCGCCGGACTGCAAGCGGAGGGTGTGACGGAGATCGTCGAACCGGCGGCGAGCCGTGATCACACCGAACGCATGCTGGCGGCGTTCGGCGCGCCCGTACAGGCCGCCGGCACCACGGTTCACGTCGAGCGGGGCGCGCCCTCATCGTTCGAGCTCGACGTGCCCGGCGACCCGTCATCGGCCGCGTTCTTCGTCGTCGCCGCGTGCATCACGCCGGGCTCCGACATCGTGCTCGAAGAGGTCGCGCTCAATCCCAACCGCATCCGCTACATCGACGTGTTGACGCGCATGGGCGCCGACATTGACGTGACCGCCACGGGTGAACGGGCCGGCGAGCCTGTCGGCGACATCCGTGTGCGCTCGTCGGAGCTGACCGGCACGGTCGTCGCGGGCGACGAGGTGCCGGCCGTCCAGGACGAGATTCCCGTGCTCGCGGTCGCGGCCGCGTTCGCCGACGGGATCAGCGAGTTCCGCGACGCGGCGGAGCTGCGGGTCAAGGAGAGCGATCGCATCGCAACGATGGAGCAGGAGCTGACGCAGCTCGGAGTGGGTGTCGAGACACAGCGTGACGCGCTCCTCGTACGCGGCGGCCACCCGCGTACCGGCCTGCTGAAGAGTCACGGCGACCACCGGGTCGCGATGGCGGCCGCGGTCGCCGCGGTCGCGCTCGCGGGGGAGACAACCGTGCGGGGCTGGCAGGCGGTCGGCATCTCGTACCCGGGTTTCGTCGACGACCTCGTGGCCCTCGGCGGCGAGGTGGCGCAGTGAGCGACGCCCACTCCCATCCGACGGTGGTCGCAGTGGACGGGCCGTCGGGGTCGGGGAAGTCCACGGTGTCGCGCGGCGTCGCCGACGCGCTGGGTCTGCACGTGCTCGACACCGGCGCGATGTACCGGGCCGTCACACTGGCGATGTTGGAACGGGGGCTCGACCCGTCGGACGAAAAAGCGGCCGCGTCGACCGCGCGCGATGCGCGCATCGACGTCGACGACGGCCGGGTGCAACTCGACGGCCGCGACGTGGGCACCGCCATCCGGGGGCCCGACGTCACGGCTGCCGTCTCGACGGTGTCCGCCCATCCCGGCGTGCGCAAGGTGCTCGTCGACCGCCAGCGCGACTGGGTTGCGCGTCACGGCGGCGGTGTGGTCGAGGGTCGCGACATCGGCACGGTCGTGTTCCCCGATGCCGCCGTGAAGGTGTTCCTCACCGCCAGTGACGACGAACGGGCCCGGCGGCGCCAGCGCGACGAACGGGCTGCGCACCGTGAAGTCGATGTCGGCGAGGTTCGCGACGCGCTCGAGCGCCGCGACCGACTCGACACCACGCGCGCCATGTCGCCGTTGCGCAAAGCCGACGACGCCTTGCTCGTCGACACCACCGACCGCGACGCGAGCGACGTGATCGCCGAGATCGTCGACCGCGTGGAAGCGGGCCGGGCGCGGTCGTGAAGCGCTTCGACGGACAGCTCGCGTTCTACCGCTTCGCCCGCGCCGTGCTCGTCGGGCTGTGCCACCTGCTGTTCCGGGTGAAGGTGATCGGCAAGGAACGCGTGCCGCCATCGGGTCCGTACATCGTCGCCCCGACCCATCGCTCCATCATCGACATCTTTCTCACCGCCACGATCACCCGCCGGCGCATCCGCTTCATGGGAAAACAGGAGTTGTGGTCGACGAAGTTCGGTGCATGGCTGTTCAGTTCGCTCGGCGGCTTCCCCGTCGATCGCAGCGCGGGCACGGGCGCGGTGCGCGCCGCGCTCGACCGGCTGGCGGAAGGCGAGCCCGTCGTCGTGTTCCCCGAAGGGACTCGCCGGCGCGGGCGAATGGTCGTGGACCTGAAGGACGGCGCGGCGTTCCTGGCGGCGAAGGCCGGTGTGCCGATCGTCCCGGTCGGCATCGCGGGCAGCGAGGACATCATGCCGAGTGGCAGTCCGATGATCCGGCTGCGCAAGGTCGCGGTCGTCGTGGGCGAGCCCATCACGCCGGCGCCGGGCACGTCGAGCGGCCGAGCCCGCAAGCGCGAGGTCGAGACGATCACGGAACACCTCGGCACCGAGCTGCAACAGCTGTTCGACACCGCCTTCGACGCCCTCCCCACCCGCTGACCCTTCGCTAACTGAGCGATCAGGGGGTGGTCAGTGCGGCGAGGGTGTGGGACGCGTCGGCGTCGCGGTCGTCGCTGAAGGGCCCGCGACGGTCGCGGGCCGCGACGGGGTCGTCACCCGAGACGAGCGCGACGAGCGAGTCGAGCGCCGGCACGAGATCGCGAAGCTCGCGAGGCGGTGGGAAGTACTCGTCCTCGTCGGTGACGTGCACGGTCTCGACACCGTCGCGTGGCGCGAGCCGCGCGATGACCGCTTCGACGAGATCCTCGGGTGCGCTCGCGCCGGCGGTCACGCCGACGACGCGCGCGTCGCCGAGCACCGACGGGTCGAGCTCCTCGGGGCCGTCGATCCGCAGCACCCGCGTACCCGTGGACCCGGCCACCTTCGCCAGCGCGAGCGTGTTGGACGAATTCGCGCTGCCGATCACGACGACCGCGTCGGCGCGCGCAGCCACTGCGGAGAGGGCCGCCTGCCGGTTGGTCGTCGCGAAACAGAGGTCGTCTCGCGACGCGGTCCACACGTGGGGGAAGGTCTCGCGTGTGCGATCGACGATGCCCTTCCAGTCGCTCACCGCGAGGGTCGTCTGTGCGAGCACCGCGACCTTCGACGGGTCGGGGAGCGCGGCGGTCGCGTCCTCGAGGTCCTCGCCGTGCTCCACCAGCCGGATGGCATCGGGCGCGACCGCGAGGGTGCCGACCGCTTCGTCGTGGCCCGCGTGGCCGACATAGAGGATCGTGTAGCCCTTCTTCGCCCGCACCCGGGCCTCGTGGTGCACCTTCGTGACGAGCGGGCAGACCGCGTTCACGACGAGCCGGGCATCGGTGCGGGCCGCTTCGACGACCTCGGGGGCGGAGCCGTGGGCCGACAGCATGAGCGGCGCGCCCGGTGGCACCTCGTTCACGTCGTCGACGAAGATCACACCGAGCGCCTGGAACCGGTCGACTACGAGCCGGTTGTGCACGATCTCGTGGTAGCAGTACACGGGCGGCTCGAACACCCGCACCATCCACGCGAGGGCCTTGATGGCCATCTCCACACCCGCACAGAACCCGCGGGGCCGGGCGAGCAGCACGCGTTCGACGGGCACGTCACGAGGGTAGCGGCACGTGCGTGACGCCTGGTCACCATGGGTGTCTCCACGTCGGCCGGTCCTACACTGTCCGGATGCCTCCCGCACGTGTGCTTGCCGTCGCGCCCGGATCACCGGCCGACCGTGCCGGCGTGTGCGCGGGGGACGAGCTCGTCACCGTCAACGGCGAGGCGCTGCGCGACGTCATCCGCTACCAGCTGCAGGCCGACGAGGCCGACGTCGAGATCGAGCTCTCGCGTGGCGGCAACCCGCGGGCGGTCACGGTCGGCAAACGCCCCGGCGAGCCGCTCGGCCTCGAGCTGCAGAGCGCGGTGTTCGACCGGGTGCGCACGTGCGACAACCACTGCCCGTTCTGCTTCATTCACCAGCTGCCGAAGGGAATGCGTCGAAGCCTCTACCTCAAGGACGACGACTACCGGCTGTCGTTCCTCTACGGGAACTTCACGACGCTGACTCGATTCACCGAGGCCGATCTCGAGCGTGTCGTGTCGGAAGGGTTGAGTCCGCTCTACGTGAGCATCCATGCCACCGACCCGGCGCTGCGGGCGCGACTGCTGCGCAACCGCCGGGGCGCCACGAGCCTGCGCTGGCTCGGCGCGCTGCTCGATGCGGGCGTCACGGTGCACGGCCAAGTCGTCGTGTGCCCAGGTGTGAACGACGGGCCCGCGCTCGACGACACCCTGCTCGGCGTGCTCGACCGCTTCCCGAAGCTCGCGACACTCGGTGTCGTGCCGCTCGGTGTCAGCCGGCACAGCCACGAGCCGGACATGCGGCCCCACGAGCACGACGAAGCGGTCGCGGTCGTCGACACGGTCGAGCGGTGGCAGGCGCGATACCTGCAGGCGTTGGGCCGGCGGCTCGTGTACGCGGCCGACGAGTACTACCTCATGGCCAAGCGGCCGTTCCCCGAGGACGACGCGTACGACGGCTTCCCGCAACACGAGAACGGCGTGGGCATGGCCCGCACGTTCGCTCGCGAGGTGCGCGAAGCCCTCGATGGTCGCACCCGGCAACGCACCGGCACGCGTGCCGGGTTCTTCGCGTGGGTCGAGGGTGCGCCGGCCGACGGGTATCGCGCGCCCCGCGTGGATGGTGCGGCATCCGCGCCCGATGGACTGCGATCGAATGCGGCGCGCGCGGTAGCGATCGTCACCGGCGAGTACGGGGCGCGAGTGCTGCGCCCATTGCTCGAGCAGCTCCAGGGTGTGGCCGGGGGTCCACTGCGGTTGTTGCCGGTGGCCAACCGGTTCTTCGGCGGCAACATCGCGGTCACCGGTCTCCTCACGGGCGCCGACGTTGCGGGCGCGCTCGAGCGTGAGCCGGCCGACGACCGGTACTTGCTTCCCGACGTCGTGCTGTCGCGTGGTGTGTTCCTCGACGGTATGGCCGTCGAGGCGTTGCCGCGCGATGTCGAGGTCGTCGGGACCGACGGCGCCGCGCTCGTCGACGCCCTGCGGCGGTAGCGGCGGTGCCCGAGCCCGTTGTCGCCGTCGTCGGCCGGCCCAACGTCGGCAAGTCGACGCTCGTGAACCGGTTCGTCGGCCGGCGCGCCGCGATCGTCGAGGAGAAGCCCGGCGTCACGCGGGACCGCAAGGAACTGCCGGTGGAATGGGCGGGTCGGCGGTTCACGGTCGTCGACACCGGCGGGTGGCTCGGCGACGGCGCCGGCTCGCTCGAGAGCAAGGTCAGCCGGCAGGCCGAGCAGGCGATCGAGCAAGCCGACGTCATCTTGTTCGTCGTCGACGTGACCGTCGGCGTCACCGAAGAGGACGCGCGTGTCGCGTCGGTCCTGCAGCGTTCCGACAAGCCGGTGGTCGTCGCGGCGAACAAGGTGGACGACGAACGCCGCGAGGCCGACATCTGGGAGTTGACCCGCCTCGGGCTCGGCGAGCCGTATCCGGTGTCCGCGTTGCACGGGCGCACGAGCGGCGATCTCCTGGACGCGATCGTCGCCGCGCTCCCCGAGGAGCCCGAAGTGTTCGCGGAGAACCAGGAGGAGCCCGGCGCGTTCTCGGTGGCCATCGTCGGCCGGCCCAACGTGGGCAAGTCGACGCTGTTCAACCGCCTCGTGGGTGAGGAACGGTCGGTCGTGCACGACCTGCCGGGCACAACCCGCGACTCGGTCGACACGATCGTCGAGACCGAAGAAGGCACGTTGCGTTTCGTCGACACCGCGGGGCTGCGACGGCGCAGCCGGATCGACGAGCCCACCGAGTACTACAGCCTCGTGCGCGCGCTGCAGGCCATCGACCGGGCCGATGCCGCGCTGCTCGTCATCGACGCGAGCGAAGGTGTGAGCCATCAGGACCAGCGACTCGCGGAGCGCATCGACGCCGCGGGCACTGCGGTCGTTGTCGTGCTCAACAAGTGGGATCTCGTGCCCACCGAGCAACGGCCCGACATCCGCGCGCAGGTCGCGCGCCAACTCGCCTTCCTCGGGTACGCGCCCGTCCTCGAGGTGTCGGGCCAGAGCGGCCGGGGCGTCCACCGTCTGCTGCCTGCGTTGCGCCAGTCGGAAGAGGCGTACCACCGCAGGGTCCCGACCGCGGCGCTCAACCGAGTGATGCGCGAGGCGCAGGCGGCACACCCGCCGCCGGTGGAGCGCGGGCACCGGCCGCGGATCCTCTACGCGACACAGGGTGCGGCCGACCCGCCCACGTTCACCCTCTTCACCACGCGGCCCCTACCGCCCACGTACATGCGCTACCTCGAACGGCGGCTGCGCGAGGAGTTCGACCTCGGCCCCACGCCGGTGAAGCTCAGGGTGCGCCGGCGTAACGAGTGACGCTGCGGCTGCCACGGAGCGTGCTTTAGGGCCGATCGGCCTATGTCAGTAAATGCCCTCCCTCCTTACAATCGTCGCAATCCGGACAGGTCTCGATGACGGAGTGTGGGCAGGATGGGGCGAGTGGTGCGCGCCGCGGGGCGCATGCGGGCGCGGATCGAGCCCGGCGGGCACGGCGGGCCCGGCAGGCGCGGCGAGCGTGGGGCCGCCCTGATCGAGGCGGCCATCCTCATGCCGGTCGTGCTGCTGATCGTCTTCGGCGCGATCGAGTTCTCGTCGCTGTACAAGGACGCCGCCACGCTGTCGTCGGCGGCCCGGTCGGGCGGGCGTACCGCATCGGCTGAGCCCCGCAACGCCAACATGCCGGTCGACACCGCGGCCGCGGTGGGCACCGCGCTGGCCAGCCTCCCCGCGACGTCGCCCGAGGAACTGTTCGTGTACGACGCGACGAGCAGCACGAGCGCCCCGTCGGGCTGCGGAGGCAACTGCGTGTCGTTCACGTGGGACAAGGCCTCGAAGACCTTCGTCTCGAGTGGCTACGACCCGACGTCGCCCCCGTCGTGGATCGCGAACCAGAACGTGTGCGGAACCTCCGGCTCGTGGGCCCGCGTCGGCGTGTGGGTGAAGGCCAACCACCCGTTCGTCACCAACCTGTTCGGGGCCAACACGTCGAAGACGCTCACGTCGAACGCGATCTTCCGGGTGGAGCCGCTACCGAGCTCCCAGTGCGGATGATGCGGGTGGTCACGCGCGTTGCGCGGGCGTTCCGCCCGCGTCGCGACGAAGAGGAGGGTTTCTTCCTCGTCTTCTTCGCGCTGATTCTCACGCTGCTGCTCGGTGTCGCCGGGCTCGCGGTCGACTTCAGCAACTGGACGTACCAGGGTCAGCAGCAGCAGAAGGCGGCCGACGCGGCCGCGCTCGCCGGCGCGGTGTACTTGCCCGACGATGTGTCGTCCGCGGTGAGCACGGCTGCCGACGTCGCGGCCAAGAACGGCTACACCAACGGCGTCGACGACACGACTGTCGTGATCGTGCAGGGCACACGCGCGAACCAGCTCAAGGTGACGATCACCCGCACGATCAAGAATGTGTTCGCGCAGGCGATCGGGTTCACCTCGCACACGATCACCCGCAGCGGTACGGCCGAGTACCAGAAGCCGATCGCGATGGGCAGCCCGACGAGCCAGTTCGGCAACGATCCCGAGTCGGGCCAGGTGCAGCCCGCCGCGCAGTATCCGGGCTTCTGGGCCAGTGTGCAGGGCGGCAAGACCGACAAGAGCCAGGGTGACGGCTACGCCGCCGGTGTCTGCGGACGGGACCCGAGCCCGAACGGCGCGGCCGACAACTGCCAGAGCGGCGGCAACACCGACTACGACAAGAACGGTTACACCTACACCGTCCACGTCACGTCGGACACGCCGATCGTGCTGCAGGCGTACGACCCCTTGCAGGTCGACGTGGGCCAGTACTGCGAGGACCCCTACTCGGCGAAGAACCTGCGCGGCGCGATGATGCTGCCGGCTGGGCAGATCCCGGGATATCCCACGCCGACCGGCGTCCCACCGAGCCAGCGCTACGCAACAGGTGATGCGAACAACGTGTCGCCGTACTGCACCGGTGACGGCGCGCTGCCCGGGCCGGCGGCGACGGTCGACACGACGTTCACGACGACCGGGCCGGCAACGATTCCCGGTGACCCGAACAGTGTGAAGGACCCGTCGATCTGTTCGACGACGTTCCCCGGTTACAAGGGCACCGACCTCGCGAAGGATCTCACGAGCGGCAGCAACTACATCCCCAGCGCGCCGGTGGCCGGCCAACCGACGACGCTCGGCTCCATGTTCCACGCGTGGTACCCGCTGTGCCAGATCAGTGGCGCGGGCGACTACTTCATCCGGGTCAGTACGAACACCGGCGGCAACGGCGACAGCATCTTCTCGCTCCGTGCGTGCAGCAGCGTGAGCGTCGGCGCATGCTCGCCGGTGTCGGGTGTCGGGATCTACGGAACTGCCCGCATGTCGATCTACGCCAACATCGGCAACCAGTCGAGCAACTTCTATCTCGCTCGGGTGCTGCCCGGTTCCGACGGCCGCTCGCTGGTGCTGAGCGCGTTCGACCTGGCCGACGCGGCGGTGCCGGGAAGCTTCACGATCAGCGGGCCCAACAACAGCACGATCAACGGATGTGACTACAACCCGCCGGGGGCGACGTCGCGGCAGGGCCCGCCGTGGGGCAACTTCTCGACCCATCTGCCCAACTGCACGATCACCGGCGTGTCGCACGACAGGTACAACGGTCGCTGGATCCAGATCCGGATCCCGATACCGAAGGGCTACACGTGCGACGTGACGAACCCGAACGACTGCTGGTTCAAGATCAGCTTCACGTTCCCCGGCAGCGTCCACGACACGACCACCTGGCAGGCCTACCTCGACGGCGACCCGGTGCGGTTGATCCAGTAGATCCGTTGACCGAAAAGGGCCGGGCGGCGCGGCATAGCCTGTCTTCGTGAGGTCTTCTCCCGAAACACCGGATCACGCGGCGCGCATCCACGAGGTCACCGAGCGGGCCCGGCAGGGCAACCTCGCGAAGGGTCGCGAGAAGCTCGAGAGCCAGCACAAGCTGTTCGTGCGCGACCGTCTCGCGCTCCTGCTCGACGCCGACTCGCTCGCCGAGGACGCGCTGCTCGCCAACGCGATGGCCGGCGACCTTCCGGCCGACGGTGTGGTGACCGGTGTCGGCCGCGTCGACGGTCGGCCGGTCTGCGTGATGGCGAACGACCCCACGGTCAAGGCGGGGTCATGGGGTGCGCGCACGGTCGAGAAGATCGTGCGGCTCACCGAGACGGCGTTGCGCCACGAGATGCCGGTCGTCTACCTCGTGGACTCGGCGGGCGCCCGGATCACCGACCAGGTCGAGCTGTTCCCCGGACGCCGCGGGGCCGGCCGCATCTTCGCGAACGAGGTGCGGTTGTCGGGGAAGGTGCCGCAGGTGTGCTGCCTGTTCGGCCCGTCGGCTGCCGGTGGTGCGTACATCCCCGCATTCTGCGACGTCGTCTTCATGGTCGAGGGCAACGCGTCGATGTACCTCGGCTCCCCGCGCATGGCGGCCGAGGTGATCGGCGAGCAGATCTCGCTCGACGAGATGGGCGGGGCCCGGATGCACGCCACCGTGAGCGGCTGCGGCGACAACCTCGTCGCCGACGACGAAGCGGCCATCGCGGCAGCGCGTCGCTACCTGTCGTACCTGCCGCGCAACTGGCGCGAACACCCACCGCCCGCCGGAGTACGCGCCCCCGCTCCCGACGCGAAGCCCATCGCGTCCGTGGTGCCCGAGCAGGACCGGCGCGCCTACGACATGCACAAGGTGATCGCCGCGCTCGTCGACGAGGACTCGTTCTTCGAGCTGAAGCCGTTGTTCGCCCGCGAGCTCATCATCGGCTTCGCGCGGTTGGGCGGTGAGACGATCGGCATCGTGGCGAACAACCCGCAGCATCTCGGTGGTGTGCTCTTCGTCGACTCGGCCGACAAGGCGGCCCGGTTCATCTGGAACTGCGACGCGTTCAACGTGCCGCTCGTGTTCCTCGCCGACGTGCCGGGGTTCATGATCGGCTCCGCGGTGGAGCGTCAGGGGATCATCCGTCACGGCGCCAAGATGATCACCGCGGTCACGGAGGCGACGGTGCCGAAGTTCTCCGTCATCGTGCGGAAGGCGTACGGCGCGGGGTTGTACGCGATGTGCGGGCCCGCGTTCGATCCCGACGCGTGTCTCGCGCTGCCAACGGCCAGCATCGCGGTCATGGGCCCCGAGCCGGCTGTCAACGCGGTGTTCTACAACCGGATCCAGGCGATCGAGGACCCCGACGAGCGGGCCGAGTTCGTCGCCGCCCGCCGCCACGAGTACGAAGCCGACGTCGATCTCGTGCATCTCGCGTCGGAGCTCGTCGTGGACGCGGTGATCGAGCCCGACCGGTTGCGCGACGAGCTGGTACGGCGCCTCGCGCTCGCGCGTGCGCGCCGCCGGGAGGTGTTCGAGCGCCATCACGGAGTACCGCCGGTCTGACGCCGTGATGCTTCAATGGACGGCGTGCCGTGGTGTGACAGCTGCAGCCGTTTCCTCTCGCCCTCGACGGTGCAGATCGACGGCGCGTGCCCTTCGTGCGGCCGTCCGGTCGACCCGGGGCGGGCCCACGCACCCGACGCCCTTGCCGACCACGACGCGCCGCTGCCCATCCCCTGGCACCTGAAGCTCCTCGCCGGCGCCCTCGCCGTCTACCTGGGGTACCGGTTCATGCAGATGGGGGAGTGGCTCTGGCACGCGGTGTTCTGAGCGCCGCGATCTAGACTGACCCCTTCACGGGCTGTGGCGCAGCTTGGTTAGCGCGTCGGTCTGGGGGACCGAAGGTCCCGGGTTCAAGTCCCGGCAGCCCGACAACGAACGCGTGGTGTCCGAAGCGCCAGAGAGGCCGGGCCGAACTCGTGCCCGAATGCGACCGTGCGCTCCATCGGATGCCCGGAGTTGGGCGGGGCCAGCCGTCGCACCTTCCACGACGTGCGCGTCGGCAAGACCGGAAACCGGCCCCACCCTCTGCCGGGACGGAACGGAGGGGAAGCGAACGGCGGCGGGCTGCTCGCCACGGTCTCCGCACCGCGTCTGCACGGTACCGGTCGGGTCAAGTCGCCACTCGACGCGAAGACCATCCTGCACACTCCCTTGGGCAAATCTTTGTCGGGCGTCACCCCGGCGGGTGATTGCCCCCGTTCACCACAGGAACGCGCGGGTGACGAGCGTCGGTCCGGTTCGCGGTCGCGAGGTTCATGCGTGGATTCGTGTCGCTGACGGACGCGATTCCACGCAAGAACGTTTGGACGCGTAATTCGTTCGCAACGCGCGGTCACAACTCCTACGTTGTCGCGAGTGAACGACACCGGTTTGCGACGCTCGAAGGGAGGTGCGCCATGCCGTTTCCGATGGAACGGTCTCGACGGAACGTCGCGGATGGCGCGCCCCTTCGGCCGATCGCAGATGCCGAAAAGCGCCACTTGTGGGAGAGGATCCGCGCGCAGCAACGCCGGCCTGTGAGCGACGTGATCTTCATCACGGCGATCATTGACGGCGAGTGCGATTCCGATGCATCGCCCGGCGAGACCACGTACGAGTTCGCGGTTCCGCACACCTGCTGAGCCAGCCGTACGCATTTCGAAGATGACGTTGTGCCGGCGCCGCGAGCCCGCCCGCGGCGCCGGTCGGCGTGCCGGTCGCCGTCCTGCCCCACGGGCTCGTAATGGGGGTGCCCGCGCCAGCGACCAGCCGGAAAAAGCCTAACGGTGCGCAGCGACCTGGGCGACGGGCAACGCGTACATTCAGCGTCGCGGTCACGGGCCGGTGGAGCGCTTTTGACGGTCGACGCGCGGGCCCACGGACATTTTGCCGGTCGTCGAACACGAGCGCGCCCCCGGCCGCGGGGGGCAGCCAGGGGCACACTCGGGGATGCGTCGGAGGATCCGGGTCGCAGCTCCCGGAACCTCATCGTGTCCAATCCGGTAACCGGCGGATCTATTCCCCAACCCACGTCAGCCGTTTGCCGCAACGGGACGACGGTCACTCCGACAATACGAGCGGAAGGTTGCGCGGGCCGCGGACCTGGCCGGCTGTCCATTCGACGGTTGCCGCGTCGTCCACTCGGAACGACGGGATCTGCGCGAGCCACTCTTCGAGCGCGACCCTGAGCTCCATACGCGCGAGGTGTGACCCGGCGCACCGGTGGATGCCGGTACCGAACGCGAGGTGCCGGTTGGGGCTGCGGTCGAGCAGGATCCGTTCCGGATCGTCGAACACGTCGGGATCGCGATTCGCGGCGGGGAAGTTGAGCAGCACGCGATCGCCTGCGCTCACGGGACAGCCGCCGATGTCGGCGTCCGACGTCGCGATTCGGGCCATCGTGACGGGCGAATACACGCGCAGCAGTTCTTCGATCGCACCGGGCAGCAGGTCGGGCCGCTCCACGAGAAGGGCCCGGTGTTCAGCGTGGTTGGCGAGGTGCCACAGCATCGAGCCGAGCGCGCTCGCCGTGGTGTCGATGCCGGCGATGAGGGCGAGCGCCGCGGTCCCGAGGATGTGCAGATCGCCGAGCGGTTCTCCGTCGACGTCGGCGAGAACGAGACCGCTGAGAAGATCAGTGCCCGGGTGCTGTCGTCTCCGGGCCATCTGGTCGAGCAGGCACCGCACGATGCTGTCGCGAGCCGCGATGCGCCGCCCGGGCTCGTTCGTGAAGTCGAGCACGTCGCGCACCGACGTCGTGAACTCGTGCGTGAGCGCGTGGGGCACACCGAGTACGTGCGCGACCACCCACGCCGGGATCTGCTGCGCATACTGCAGCACGGCGTCGCCGCGCCCGGCGTCCACGAACCGGTCGGTGAGCATCTGGCACAGCGTCCGTGTCGGGCGCTCGTACTCCGCAACACGTTGGGGCGTGAACCATGGCAGGAGCAGGCGCCGCGCCCACGTGTGCTCCGGCGGGTCGGTCTGCAGCGGCGGCAACGCGAGCGGGATCACGTCCGCGTCACCCGTGGGCGGCGGCACCACACTCACTTCGCGTGAGCTGAAGTGCTCGACGTCGTGCGCGATCGCGCTGACGTCCGCGTAGCGGGTCGGCAGCCACGAGCCGCCGTGACGCTCGCTGCGCGCGACGGGGCACGAGTGACGCAGGTCGGCCCAGATCGTGTACGGGTCTTCGACGTAGGCGGCGTCGTAGACGTCGTAGTCGCACGCCCAGTCGCTCACGGGCGCGCCGGGCGATCGGGTGGCTGGTGCGTCGACATTGTCTGTCATCAGGCTTCTCTCTCGGGCCGTCCCGAGCGCCGAGGACGACGGTCGCAGTACGGCTGAACCGACCGCTGCGGGTATCGACGCCGCCGGCGCCGCCCTTGATCCGAGATGGTGCGGCCGGCGATGGACGGTCGGGCGAAATGCGGGACCTTCGCCACTTCTGGGCAGGAGGACCGGCGTGGCACGTTTTCCGCACGCCGGCACGCAGCGACAAAAATGCTCACGCGCTCCGGCGTTCAGTTCCCGGACAGCAGCGGATGCGACCCCCACGCTGCGACCGTGTGCGGGTCGGGTTTCGAGTCGCCGCGACCCCGCCGGGTCGGCGCTCGGCGTCCGTACAATCGGGCAATGGCGTACGACGAGGATCTCGCCAATCGCCTGCGCGAATTGTTGGGCGGCGAGCCGGACGTAACCGAGAAGAAGATGTTCGGTGGCCTCGCGTTTCTCGTTGGCGGGAACATGGCGGTGGCGGCCAGCGGCCAGGGTGGTGTGCTCGTCCGAGTCGATCCCAAGCAGTTCGACAAGTTTGTGGCGACTACCAACGCGGCCGCCATGGAGATGCGGGGCCGCGCGATGCGGGGCTGGCTGCGGGTCGATTCCGACGACGTGCGAACGAAGCGTCAGCTCGCGAAGTGGGTGCGCATCGGAACGGCCTACGCACGTTCGCTCCCTCCGAAGCGGTAGCACTCCGGCGGCTCGTTCGTCGAACGACCTACGCTCGCGCAATGCGCGTCGTCCAGTTCGACATGGCGGACGCCTCGTTCCCCGCGTCGCTCGTGGACGTCCCCGAGCCGGACCTGCCAGGGCCGGAATGGGCTCGCATCGGCGTCGTCGTCGGCGGCATCTGCGGGAGCGACCTCCATCTGTTCACGCACAACACCGGCCCGTCTCCGACGCTCACGGGGTTGGGCGGCGCGTTCCCGTTCGCGCTCGGTCACGAGATCGCCGGTCGTGTGATCGAAGCAGGTCCGGCGTGCCGGTATCCGCTGGGAACGCGCGTGGCGGTCGATCCCTGCCTTCCGTGTCTGCCCCGCGGGATCGACCCCCCGTGCGTGAACTGCTCGCGTGGGTTGACATCGTCGTGTCTGAATCTCGACAGCGGCGTGCTCACCGGCGGCCGGTCGCTGGGCTACACCCGGGGTCTCGGCGGCGGCTGGGGCGAGCAAGTCCTCGCGCACGTGTCGATGCTGCACCCCGTACCTGACGCGGTGCCCGATCGGGGCGCGAGCCTGCACGAGCCCGTGTCGATCGCATGCCACGGCATCCTGCGGGCGCCCCCGCGTGACGGCGAGCCGGTGCTCGTTGTCGGCTCGGGGATCATCGGCCTGGCCGCGCTGGCCGCGCTGAGGGGACTGTTCCCGGCGTGTCCCGTAACGGTGCTCGCCCGTCATCCGCACCAGGCCGAGGCTGCGAGCGCGTGTGGCGCGGACCACGTTGTCCGCAGTGTCGCGCGCAGCGCGCACTTCGACGAGCTGGCACGGATCACCGGCGCGCGGGTCGTCGGACGCCGCGCCGACCTCATGCTCATGGGCGGCTTTCCCTATGTCGTCGAAGCGGTCGGGGCGCCGCAATCGGTTACCGAGGCCCTTCGCGCGGTCGCGCATCGGGGTACGGTTCTCCTTCTCGGCGCGGCAGGCGTCAGCGACGTGGACCTCACACCGATCTGGTACAAGGAGGCCGCGCTCGTGGGCGCTATCGACCACACCGTGGATCGCAACGCGGCACCCGGGCTTGCCGGTGCCCCCGAACGACACTCCGTGGATCGAGCGCTCGACATTCTCGCGGCGGGCCTCCTGCCGGACGGCGTCGTGGTCACGCACGAGTTCACGCTGGACCACTATCGGGACGCGGTGCGCGCCGCCATCGACCGCGCCAACTCACGCGCCATCAAAGTGGTGTTCCGCCCGTAGCCGGCGGGCTGCGGCTCCGGGCAGTAAAGGTGCGGAGATGGGAAAGCAGATGTTGCGCGCCCGCCTCTGACAGCCAGGGCGTCAGCCCCGGCGACGGACATTGTGCCCGGCGACCGCACCGAAGCGGTTGGCCGGGCGTGTTCGTGTCTGGCCTGTTCGCGTGCGCGCATCCCCTAGCGACGGCGACGACTGCGCCCTCGTGATCGCACCACCCGTGCGGCAACGGCCGCGGCGACGGCGATCGACAACGTCGCTTCGCGATGCATCGTGCACCACCACTGAACACTGCGCGCATGGGCGCGGTCGTCGAACTCCCCGTGGGGTCCGAAGTCCGTCGCTTCGTCCACCGGTTCCCACAAGTTCGCGGGGCGGCCGGAGTCTTCGGGCTGTGCCGTTTGCTGACTGGAGAAACCCGTTCGCCCGAGGTACCGGTCGAGCACGCCGGGCAGCAGCGCGTTGGCGATCAACGTGGCCGCCGTCGAGCCGCCGACCCAGTATTCGCGGCGGCGCGGATGGCGCGCCGCGTACAGCACCGCTCGGGCCGCCACCTCGGGCTGGTAGATCGGCGGCACCGGTTGTGCGCGCTTCGGAAGCCGCGACAGAACCCAGGAGAACTGCGGTGTGTTGAGAGCGGGCATTTGCACCATCGTGACGTTGACGCCGCTCCGCCGGTGGAGAAGCTCGCAGCGCAGCGATTCGGTGAAGCCCTGCACGGCGTGCTTCGCACCGCAGTACGCCGATTGCAACGGGATGCCGCGGTAGGCGAGTGCCGATCCCACCTGGACGATCGCGCCGTGGTCGCGCGGCAGCATCCGTGAGAGCGCCGCGTTCGTTCCGTACACGAAGCCGAGGTACGTCACCTCCGTGACGCGACGGAACTCCTCGGCTTCGATGTCGGTAAACGGCGCGAACACGGTCGTCATCGCGTTGTTGACCCAAACCTCGATGGGCCCGAGCTCCTGTTCGATTCGCGCGGCTGCCTCGTCGAGCGCGTCCGCGTCCGCGGTGTCGACCTTGAGCGCGAGCGAACGCCGTCCAGCCGAGTCGACTTCCTTTGCAGCCGCTTCGAGGCCGGCATCCCCGCGAGCTAGGAGCGCGACGTCGTAGCCGGCGCCGGCAAATACGCGCGCGCAGGCCCGCCCGACGCCGGCGGACGCGCCCGTGATGACAGCCACCTGAGGCATGTTCCGATCCTCCGAGCTACCGATACCCGCTCAGTCCTGGTCGCCCCGTACCCGGATCGTTCCGTCACTGTCACCACCGACGGGCTTCGCCGCGCCCTGGAGCACGTGGCCGACGACGTTGACGGGAAACGGCAACCGTGGCAGATCGAGCATCTTCAGCAGCGGGACGGCGGCGATGAAGACGCCGAGCGGCGGCTCGATCAGGCCGAGGCAGACGGCAGCGCCGATCCCACCGAAGAACCCGATCGACTCGGGGACATCGAGCTCCACGGACCCCAGCCGCAGCGTCATCGCGCGCGCTTCGTCGCTCATCCGTTCGCCTCCTCGCTGTACGACGGCGGAGATCGATCCGTCGCCGCGAGTACCCGCGGCGGCGAGGCGTCATGCACCGGTACCCCCGCCGGGCCTGCGACGTGCAGCGTCGACAGGTGCGTCCCGCGGCTTCAGGCGGCGGGGAGCCGCCCCGAAGCTGGGCGGCGGGCTCAGCCCCGGGGCACTCACCCGTCGACCGTCCGTTTGCTCTCGGCAGGTGGAGCGGCGGACTGTCGGGTCAGGTCTACGCCTCGACGGGCGCCGGCCGCATCACCCCATGGAGTGAATCACTCACCTGGGCGCCCGGGACGAGCACGTGCGCCGACGCGGTGACGATCCCCTTCGCCGTTCCCAACGCGCACTTCCACGCGCACAGTCGCAGCACCTCGGCGTCGCGCAGATCCACCTCGCGGTGGAACCGGTCGAGATGGTCCTTGACCTCCTCGGTGGCGCCGCGAAGCTCGATGGCTTCGAAGCCATCGAGCTCGTCACCGAGCCAACCGGACACGACCACATGACATCGGGCGCACCGCGCCCAGACCAAACCGGGCCGGTGCTCCACCGCCACCGGACCCACGGTGTGGCGACACGATTGCTCCGGCATCGAAACCTCTGCGGCTGCGCTTCCCTGCCGTGACGGACCTTGTCTCATCGTGTCCGGTCGTCGAGCCGTCGCAAACCCCTTCGGCGTCTCTTTCTCGAGCACCCGCTCGGACACCGCGAACCATGGCGCGCTGCGTGACCAAATTGGGCGTGTGCGGCCGATCACGCAGCGCTCCGCGCGCACACCGGGGCCCGAGCGCGGCCACGGTCGGCCGCCGGACCACCGCCGATGCCACCGGAATCTTCGCGCCGCGTGCTGCGGTGCAACGATGCCCGGCGACTACGATGCCGCAAGTCTGCGGCGAGTGACAGGCTAGCGTCAGCTTGGGGGAAGGGTGACGACCACAGCACTTCGTGCCGAGTCCCAGCGCATGCCTCGGTGGCTCGGCATCCTGCTCGTGAGTCTGGCCGGGCTGCTGCTCGAGGTCGGGTACACCCGGATCGTCTCGTACAAGTTCTGGTACTACTACACGTACCTGGTGATCGGCCTCGCGCTCCTGGGCATCGGGTCGGGAAGCGTCTTCGTGGCCGTCTTCTCGCGCATGCGGCAATGGTCGACCGACCGGATCCTCGCCGGGTGCGGGCTGTTCGGCGCGGTCAGCATCACGCTCGGATATCTCGTCGTGGCGCGCATGAAGGTCGACACCGTGCAGATCTGGGACTACGGCACGGGGGCGTCGGTCTCCAACACCCTGCGGCTGGCGATCATCTGCCTCGCGATCTTCCTCACGTTCGTGTCGTTCGGCATCATCGTCGCGGTGTTGCTGGGCCGCGCCGGCGAAGGCATCGGGCGGATGTACTTCTCGGACCTTCTCGGGGCCGGCATCGGGGCGTTGCTCGCGATTCCGCTGATCTCGCGACTCGGACCGCCGCGCGTCATCGTGCTCGCGGCATTGATCTTCGCGGTCGTCGGCGTGCTGGCGGCCGTTCCGTTCTCACTGACGTGGGGTGTCTCGGCTCTCGTTTCGATCGCGCTCCTCGTCACCCTGGTGCCGACGGGCGTCCTTCCCGACGTTCGTCCCGAGCTGAGCAAGTGGTACGCGCCCGTCACGAAGTACTCCGCGTGGGGGCCCGTCTTCCGTGTCGACGTGGTGCAACTCGATCCCACGGGAAACTCGATGTTGCTGCTCCACGACGCGACGTTCGGCTCGGGCATCCGTCGCTGGAACGGTGACCCGTCCACGCTGACGGCCTACGAGAAGGATCCACGGTCAATTCCGTTCGCGGTCCTGGGCAACGCACCCAAGCACGAGCTGATCATCGGCTCGGCGGGCGGCAACGAGATCCTCGCGTCGCTCTACAACAGGGCACCCAACGTCGAGGCCGTCGAGCTCAACCCCGTGACGGTGTCGTTGTTGCGCAAGCACTTCGCCGACTACACCGGCCACATCCCGGAGAAGCCCGCTGTGCACCTGCACCTGGGCGACGGACGCTCGTACCTCGAACGGCACAAGACCAAGTACGACCTCGTCTGGTACGTGGCGCCCGACAGCTACGCCGCCACGAACGCCGCGTCCTCCGGGGCGCTCGTGCTGTCGGAGAGTTATCTCTACACGCAGCAGATGATCAAGAAGACGTTGGAGCACCTGAGCGACAACGGGATCATGGTCGTGCAGTTCGGCGAGCTCGACTTCGACCGTCCGAACCGCACCAGCCGCTACGTCGTCACCGCGAGGAAGGCGCTGGAGGAGATCGGCGTCAAGGACCCGCGCCAGCACCTGCTCGTGGCCGCGGAGGAGACAGCCAACCGGGGCGCGTTGTCGACGATCGCGGTGAAGCGCACCGCGTTCACACCCGCCGAGATCGACCGGTTCCTCGGCCGTGTGGCGCAGCTGCCGGACCACCACCCGCTCGCGGCGCCCGATCACGCCTTCGGTACGAACATCGTGAGTCAGCTCGCGTCGGGCACCAACGCACAAGTGGCGTCGACCGTTGCCCACTCCAGGGCCTACATCACAGCGATCTCCGACAACTCGCCGTATTTCTGGCACTTCTCCCGGTTCCGTAGCGTCATCAGGCACATCGCCACCCCGCTGACCGCCCGTGACCCGGAGAACGTCGTCGGCGAACGCGTGTTGCTGCTGATGTTGGGCCTCTCGTTGGTCTACGCGGCCCTGTTCCTCCTCGCGCCGTTCGTCGCCGTGCGCCGGAAGTGGCGCGCGTTGCCTGCGAAGACGACGTCCGCGGTGTACTTCTCCGCGCTCGGCCTCGGGTTCATGTTCTACGAGGTCACGATGATCCAGCGGCTGGTGCAGTTCCTCGGGTATCCGACGTTGTCGCTCACCGTCACACTCGCAGCGATCCTCGTGTCGACGGGTATCGGCGCGCTTGCGAGTCACCGGTTCACCGAGCGGCCTCAGACGGCGCTCCCCGTCGTGCTCGGCGTGCTCGCGGTGCTGACCGTCTTCTATCAGTTCGCGCTGCCGGGCCTCTTGACAGGCCCGTTGCTCTCATGGCCCACGACCGGCCGCATCCTGTTCAGCGTCGTAATCCTGGCGCCGCTCGGCCTCTGCCTCGGCACCTTCATGCCGCTCGGTCTTGCCCGCGTTGCCTCGCTGACGGGGTTCGCCGAGGAGTACGTCGCGTGGTCGTGGGCCGTCAACGGCTTCTTCTCCGTGATCGGTGCAGTGCTCACGACCATCCTGTCGATGGCGTTCGGCTACCGCGCGGTGCAGTTCGCCGCGCTCGTCCTCTATGCGATCGCGGTGGCCGCATTCACCAGGTTGCCGTCGCCGTCGGGGCCGGCCGTCACGGCCGACGAGGAGCCGGAACTTTCGGCCGCGCCCGTCTGATCGCCGCGGCGAGCCCCACGAACGCGTACGTCGAGCGGTCGCCACGCGTCGGAGCCGGGCCGCCCGACGCCTCGTCGCGCGCCACGGGCCGCGTCTCGACGCGGACACTGGCGGGAGGTTCGCGACGTGGGACCACCCGGCTGTCCCGGGTGCCTACGTCTGCGCCTCCGGCGGGCCGACGAACACAGCTGCCGGCAGGCCGAGACCCACCATTCGGCCGAGCATCCCGCGATCCGCGGCGGGGACGCGTTGGTCGAGGCTCGACGTGAACGTGTTGCCGTCGACGTTGGGGACGAGGTCTTCACGTCCGATCGCTCGGAGATCGTCCTTCACGCGTGTGCGCAAGCGTTCGTACTCGGTTCGCTGCGCCGGTGAACGCGGGTCGTAGTACGACACTTCGAAGACGCCGGCCTTTGCGCGCCACACCTCGATGTCGGGGCCGACCGAGAGGTGCACGACCGCGGTCGCGTGCTTCGGATCGAGGATCGGCGGCGGCGGCACGCCGCCGCGATGGATGCTCAAGGCTCCGATGTCGAAGTGGTTCCGGGAGAGCTCGTCGAGCAGGCCGTACCCCATCGTGCCGATCGCGATGGGATCGGTCCACGAGACGAGATACCGACCGTTTCGACCACCACCGCGCACGGTGCCGCGGTCGAGGGCGTCGATGACCTTCGGAGCGAGCCGGCCGAGCGTCTTCGAGTAACGCGGCAAAGGCGCCGCGGCCGACCCCGCCTCCACGCTGAACACGACGACGCACAGCACGACGAGCATCACGAGCACGCCGTTGATCGCGCCCGTGCGCGCGTACGGCGTGATCCCTCCCGCACGCGACGAGAACGCAACCGCAAAGGTCCAGATCACGGCGAGCACCAGGAGGAGGCAGAGGCCGTACCCCCAAAGTGTGAGGTAGTACCACGGGAAACCGTGCACTCGCACGAGTGAGATCGCCGCGAACAGCAACGCGGCCGCGACGACCGCGTGCAAACCCACCAAGGCGCGATGTCGTGCCCGCACCGCGAGCACGACGGCCACGGCCCAGAGCACGAGGACGATGACACCCGGGACGATCGACGCCGTGGACGAGGTCGTGAGGGTGCCCCGCGTGAGGACGTGCCAAGGGTTGAGGCGCACCAGGACCCACGACACGCCGGCCCGCGTCCCGATCGGCGGCTCGGGCGGGTTCGTCAGCTCGCGCCACACGACCGTGAGATTTCCGGTCGAATGCGTGAGCTCGTCGACCAGCGGTGGGATCCACACCACGACGCCGACCGCGGCGGCGACACCCGTCCAACGCACGGCACGCCGGAACGCGTCGGGTTCCTCACGACGCCGGCGCAGCGCGCGTGCGAGCACGAACACCGCCGTGCACGCCACGAGGCCGCCGCAGAGCCCGAGATACGGCAGGTGCGTCTGCATGCAGAACGACGCCGCGAAGACGGCGACCGGGAACAGCAGCAGATCGTCGACGACGACCGACCACAACGCGAGCAGGACGACGATCCACGCGAGCACCGGCATGTACGGGTTCCACGCCTGGGTCAACAGCTCGGCGCCGTAGCCGCGTGTGAGGACCGCGAGAAGCAACGCAACGCCGACGGCGAGCGTCGTGCCGCCACGCCGGTACGCGATCCAGAGCGCGGTGGCGATAGCCGCGACGTGCAGGGACGCCGACGCGGCGAAGAGGCCCCACGAATGCGCTCCGAACAGTTGGTAGAAGGGCCACAACAGCCAGAAGCTCATCGGCCCGGGATGGCTGCCCTGATTGCCCAGCATTCCGAGCCGGCCGGGCAGTCCGATCAACGGCGGATGCCGCGAGGCGACGGCGCGGACCCGAAGCTCCGTCTGCGCGAGGTCACCGAGCGGGTACCAGCGGGGGTGTCGAAGCACCACGAGCGCGACCACGAACGGGATCGCGAGCAGCGCGGTGAGCACGAGCGGAACAGCCCAGCCGGGCAGGCGACCCGGCTCGTCGAAGGGTCTCGGCGCTGACCGTGCACGTTCGTGCGGGGGCTGCGGTGGGAACGCCGCGTCCCTGTCGGCTCCGGCGACGTCGACGGGCGCGGAGGGCTGTCGTCGAAGTCCCATCGCGCCAGAAGTATACGAACTGTGTTCCTGGAGACCGGCTCGGTGGGGCGGCGTTGTCGACGGCGCGAACGTCCCGCCGGCGGCGAGACGGTCCGAACCGCTCTCCGCGTCCGAGGCGGTCGCGGACGCGGCGAGGGAACGGTTCGCGCTTCTCGAACCGAGTGACCCCGCCGCCGCCCGGGCCTCCGCTCTCCACCCGGGCGCAGTCCGGACGTTAGTGCGCGGCACGTGGGCTCGCTCGTGGGTGGACCATCTCCGGTCCGTCGCGAATCGGTGGCCGGTGCGTGACCTCCGGGACCGCGCCGGCGATGACTCCTTCACCGGGCCGCGAGCCGTGCCAGGGAAGGTCCGCGGTGGCTTCCCGGTCGTGCGCGAGGCGGGAGTCGACAGCGCCGTCACTCCCGCCTCGACGCCCCTGGCCCTCCGCACGCGCCCGCTCAGCTCGTTGGGGCACCCGCTCGACGGGCGCGGTGCAGCGCGCGCCGGTACGCGGCGACGGTGGCGTCGGCGACGTCGACCCACGACGGCGGCTCGAAGTGCTCGCGTGCCGTCGCGTCGGGCGGCTCGGCCGCGATCGTCGTGATCGTCGCCGCCCACGCCGCGGCATCGCGTGCCGGCACGTGCAAGGAACGCCCCCGACCGACCTCGACGAGCGCGGCATCGTCGCCGGCGACCACCCGCGCGCCGAGGGCCAGCGCCTCGACGACCGGAAGCCCGAAGCCCTCTTCGATGCTCGGCACGAGCACGACGGTGGCGTGCTCGTAACACCACCGGAGCTGCGCGTCGGACGCGGCCCTGACCCACATGGCGATCTGCTGCTGTTGCAGCGCGAGCAGGTGGTCGCGGGTCTGCTCGCTGTGCCACGCCTCCCATGCGACCGCCACGAGCCGGAGCCCCGTCGCCGCGTGGACGTCGGCCCAGATGTCGAGGAGCACGGCGAGGTTCTTGCGCGGCGAGAGATCACCGACCACGAGAGCGAACGGCACGCCCTCGAGGCTGTCGACCGGCTCCGGTGTGGCCTCGAGAAGCGCCGGGGCCATCCCCGCGCCACCGACGGTCGTCTTCGCGGTGAGCGCGGGGTCGATGCGACCGATGCGCGCTCTGGTCGCGTTGCTGTCGGCGACGAGCACGGTCGCGGTTCGAACCGAGGCGAGGAACTGGCGGGGAAGGAGGATGCGCTTCACGAGACGGAACTGCTGCGGCCAGGTCACCGTCATGGTGTCGTGCACCGTCAGCACGGTCGGCAACGACGTGCGTGGGAGCAGATGCTTCAAGCCGTGAACGACCTCGGCGTCGGTGCGCTCGATGACGCGGCCGAGGCGGTACCGCTCCCACAGGGAGCGCGTCACCTGTCCTCGGGCCGGCATCACGATCGGCGGGCGCGCGCGTCGCAACCGCAACTCGGCCAATGTGCGCGCTCCGTCCGCAGTGACGACCGGAGTGACGACCACGTCGTCGCGCGCGTCGAGGGCGACGAGAAGCTCGCGCATGAATCGCGGGATGCCGCCGGGCTCGCCGAGCACGCTCGCGAGGTATGCGACCCTGACAGGATCGTGACGGTCGGTCACGTGTCACGCCGCGTCGCCGCCGGCGCGGGCTCCCGCTCCCGAGGCTCGTGGGTCATCGCGGCGCTTCGGGATCGGGTTCGACAGGTGCGGGGCCGCTCGCTGCGGGTCCGCGCTCGGCGCCCGCGACCGGACGCCCGGGGAGGATCAAGTCCTCGGCCATCGACTCGGTTCCGTCGATGCCGCCCGCGGGCGCCGGGCCGACATCACCGAGGTCGCCGATACGCGTGTTGTGCAGGAGCGCACGCAGGCCACCGGGCCCGTCGACGCGCGTCACGTGCAGCATGGCCAGATACACGAGGCCGGCGAGAAGGCCCGCGACGGGCCACACCACGCGCCCGAGCATGGCTTCGCCCGCCAGGAACATCACGCCGCCGGCGATGACCACCTTGATCAACGGCCGCCAGGGCAACGGACGCAGCCCCGGGATGCGGGCGACTCCGCTGAGGAGCACCGTCATGACGGCGGTCTCGGTGATCACGGTGGCCCAGCCGGACCCGTTGTAGGAGAACGCCGGGATCAGCACCAGGTTCAGCACCACGTTCAGTACGACCCCGACGAGCGTCGCGATCGGATACAGCTTGTTGCGCCCCACCGACACGAGGGTCACGAACCCCAACGTGGTGAAGAAGTGCAGCGCCTGTCCGGCGACGAGCAGGCGAGCCGCACCGGCGCCGCTGCCGTACTTGCCGCCGTAGAGGTGGATGACCAAGGGAGCGGCGAACACGCCGAACCCCACCGCGGCACCGACGCTGCCGACTGTGAGCAGGATGAGCGTCTGGCGGAACGTCTCGCGGAACCTGCTGCGATCCCTCGGCCATGTCGCCACCATGAGCGTCATCGCCGGTGTGACGATCGCTGCCGGCACCGCGCCGAGAAGATCCGAGAACTTGTACCCGACGCTGTAGACCGCGACGGCGTTGAACGTGTCGAGCAACGACAGCATGAGGATGTCGATGCGGAAGTAGATCGTGTCGAGCGCGGCGCCGATTGCGAGTGGCGCGCCCTCTTTGAGCCATTCCAACCACCATGAGCGGTCGACGCGCAGCCGGATGCGAGCGACGTGCCGGATTGCCCACAGCAGCCACGCGGCGGTGACGAGCGCGTTTACGACGTTGGCCCACGTGTACACGAGCACCGAGCCGATACCGATTGCGGCGACCAGCGCGGTGAAGAGAAGCTGAGCAAACTGGGCCCAGAAGTTGCTCGCGGCGACGCTGCCGAGCCAGAAGCGCGCCTCGAACAAGAGCGTGAGGCCGTACGCCCCCGAGAGAATGACGATCACGAGACCGC
This sequence comes from Acidimicrobiia bacterium, assembly GCA_024281095.1. GTDB lineage: Bacteria > Actinomycetota > Acidimicrobiia > IMCC26256 > JAMXLJ01 > JAMXLJ01. Next base: position 31,495 of record JAMXLJ010000159.1, read on the forward strand.
CGATGGCGGTCGCCTGCACGACCTGTTGCGGATACTGGCCGAGCCACACGACGGCCATCGCGACGAGGTATGCGATGCCGCCGATGACGAGGCGCAGCGTCACGTACGACGACATGACGGCGATCGGATCGTCTTCGCCGCTGACGACGCGTTGGAGCACGACTCGGCTGAGCCGCAGCTCCGAGATGAATCCGATGATGCCGAGCACGCTGAAGACGAGGGCGTACTGGCCGAACGCGGACGGGCTCAGCGTCCGCACGATGATGACGGTGGTCGTCCAGCCGAGCACGGCGACCCCGTACCGGCCGGCAACGAGCACACCCGCGCCGCTCAGGATCGATCGTGATGCCCTCGGCTGACGCCGCGCCGCACCGCCGCCGGGCGACGGTGGCAGCTCGTTCGTCCATTGGTCGACGATGAGGAGTCCTCCCACGAGGTCCGCTCGAGTACGGGCCATCGTAGGAGGTGCCGTAGCGGCGAAGGTCCATACGAAGGTCCCGCGCTGCGACCTGTTCGGCGTCGAGCGGCACGAGGCGCCGTCTCAGCCGGGCGGTCCGTGGCGACCGGGCGGCGGCGTGCGACTCCGCGCCGGGACGAGCACAGAGGTGCGAGCCGCGGCGCGCGACCTACCGAGCCGGTTCTTCGCGTTCGTCGTGTGGAGCGACGCGCGCGTCATCGCGACAACTCCTTGAAGGCGATGTACGCGGCCGGCGCGCACGCTCGCCTTCCTGCTCTCGCACTCGGCATCCGCACACCGCAGCCGGTGTCGACGCGCGCAGCGGGCGGGCCTGCCGACTGTTGCCGCAGGCCCGCCCGTCTGCAGTTCGTTGGGAGAGATTCGAGAGTCGGTGAGGGCTCAGCTTCCGCGTACGAGCGTGCGCAGCGCGTTGAAGGATGGCTTGGCCGAGTAGTCCAGACGAGTCACGCCCATGAAGGCGCTCCAGTCCGTCGGGTCCGACGTGGTCGAGTCGCGCAGGCTGTGGACGAACAGCGGGCCCGTGTACCCGAGCGACGCCCAGTACGTCACCCCGTCGGCGACGAACTGCGCCTGCGCGGTCTCGCTGACAACCTTCGGATCCGTGCCTCCGGTAGCAGCGCCGAACTCCGTCCCCCAGATCTTCTTGGCGCCGTCGCCGTTGCTCGTCATCACGTCGTGCATCATCGAGGTCTGCAGGAAGGTGTTCCAGTTCGGCGACCCGTACAACGGGCCGTACGGGAGCGGCGGGTACGGGTGCACACCGAACGCGTCGAAGGAACCCTGCGCGCCGGCCGCGTACATCGCCTTCAAGTAGTTGACGGGGTTGATCGGATCATTCGGGCTCGCGCTGAGATCGCCGTGCGGTGCGAGGCCACCGGTCACCACCACCGCGGAGCTGTCAGCGGCGTGGATGGCGGGGTACGCCGCCTTGAGCAGTGCCACGTACGCGGGGGCATCGGGAGCGCCGATCCACCACGGAGCCCAGTTCGGCTCGTTCCAGATCTCGTATGCGTGGACGCCCATGGGTCCGTACCGCGCCGCGGCTGCTCCTGCGAAGGCGCCGTAGGTGTCGGGGTTCGCCGGCGGGCAGTACATGCTTGTCGAGCAGCTCGCCTGGCGGGCCCACTGCGGCGTGTAGTCGAGGGTCATCAGCACGTGCATTCCGCGGGCCTGGATGGCGTTGACGGCGCGGTCCACGTACGTCCAGTTGAACGGGCCTGGCACCGCCTGCACGCCCGTCCAGTTCACGTCGAGGCGCATCCACTTCGCGCCGGTGGCCGCCGCGTCGTCGAGGTCGTGGCCGAGACTCGCGTCGCTTTCCCAGATGAGCATCCCACCGGGCGAGAAGCCGACCTTGTCCGCGGAGACGGTTCCGGTCGCGCCACTGCTGCCCGTGGTGAAACCACACGCGGTGGCGAGGACGACCAGCAGGAGAGACAACGCTGCGACGGGCAGTCGGGGGCGACGAAGCAGGGTTTTCATGGCGAAATACCTCGGACGGTGGTCGAATTGGCTGCCCTTCGCCACTAGATGTCGTCACTTCGCGGCCCCGTTCTTGAGTGCTTCAACCGCGCAACGTGACGGAAGTCCTTCACTCTCCGTAATCGGACAGACGTGCCCAGAGGTCGCGGAAGGTGACGGAGGTGGACATGCCACGCGGCGCGGGCTACCGTTCTCCGAGGGTGAGGGCGTCTTCGACTGGGAGATGCCCGATGAACGTTCGGATCCCTCCGGCCGCCGAGTCGGAGTCACGCGACACGGTGCTCGTCGTGGACGATTTCCACGCCGTCCGGGCCGTGTACCGACGCGGTCTCGAAGCGGCCGGCCTGCACGTCCGCGAGGTCGCGGACGCACGCGGGGCGCTCGACGTGATCTCCCGCTCCCGCCCGGGCGCGGTCGTCCTGGACGCGAGCCGATCGAGCGCGGACGGTTACGGCCTCCTCTCGACGCTGCGCGAGGACCCCGCGATGGCAACGCTGCCGGTGCTCCTCGTCACGCGCCACGACGAGGCCGCGACCGCGCTCCGGGCCGGCGCGGACGACATCCTCCGAGAGCCTTTCAAGCCCGAGGAGCTCGTCGCCCGGGTCCAGGCGCTGCTGCGCAAGCAACACGCGTGGCGTTCCGAGCTCCACCAACGGATGGCGGCCCGCTCGACGCAGCTGGATGCACTCGGCCAGATCGAGCCGGGCGGCTCTGTCGGTGAGACGGCCACGAGGATCGTCGCCGCGCTCCACCGGGTCGGTGGCATCGAGGCCGTCGCCGTGATCGGGCTCGTCGAAGGGCACGCCCGTCTGCTCGCCGGAGCGCCGCGCTCCACCGCGCCGGCTCCCGGACCGCTGCCCGCGAACGTGGCCCGCATGCTCGACGTGGCCTCGCGGATGGAACCGTGCAACGCGGACGTCCTCGAGCAGGAAGCGGGTTGGGTCGGTGGGCCGAACGCATTCGCCCCGCTGCGCCGCGGCGGCACGTGCTTCGGGTTCTTCGCGGTTCGCATCGACGACTGGGCCGGCGCCGGCCTTGCCACCGCGATCGACCTCGCCGCACCGATCGCGGGCCTGCTCGCCGGAGACCTCGCGGGCCCCGCCGCGGACGCGACCGCGCGGGCGGAGATCGACGAGCTGCTCGTCACCGGTCGATTCCACCCGGTGTTCCAGCCGGTGGTGAGCCTCGTCGACCGGGCGCCGACGGGGTTCGAGGCCTTGACGCGCTTCGACGACGGTTCACGACCCGACGTTCGGTTCGGCGAAGCCGCGCGCGTGGGACGCGGGACCCAGCTCGAGCTCGCCACCATGCGGCGGGCGTGCGCCGATGCGGTGTGTCTCGACGCAGACGCGTGGCTGTCGCTCAACGTCTCGCCGACGCTGCTGCGGCACCCCGAGCTCCTGGCCCTCGAGGTCGAAGACCTCGATCGCCCCGTCGTGCTGGAGCTGACCGAACGTGAGGCGATCGACGACTACGACGCGCTGCGTTCGATGCTGGCCTCGTTGCCCGGTGAGCCCAAGCTCGCCATCGACGACGCGGGGGCCGGTTACGCGAGCCTGCGTCACATCCTCCAGCTGCATCCCGAGTTCATCAAGCTGGACGCGACCTGGGTCCAGGGCATCGACTCGGACCCGGCCCGTCAAGCCCTCATCGCCGGGCTCCAGCTGTTCGCAGCCGAGTCCGGCATGACGTTGATCGCGGAAGGTGTCGAGACGCCCGGAGAAGCGGTCACGCTGATCGATCTCGGGCTCGACTACGCGCAGGGCTACCTCTTCGGCAAGCCGGAGCCGCTCACCGCTTCGAGCCCGCAGTAACCCCGCGTCGTCGCGTGCGGCATCGCACGTGCGAGACGGCGCACGTCCCACCCCCAAAGCGACTGACAACGAGGTCACGACCATGTTTGCGGAGGTCCCGAGACCCGACGGTGGATGGCGCGACCGCGCCGCATGCCGCGGCTGCCCGCCGGCCATGTTCTTCCCCGGCGACGAGAGCGAGGACGAGGCGCCGAAGGCCGTGTGCGCGTCGTGCGGCGTACGGGTGGACTGTCTCGTCGACGCGCTGCTCGCCCGGGAGACGCAAGGGGTGCGCGGCGGCCTCAACGAGCGCGAGCGCAAGAGCCTCGTGCGCCGGACTCGGCGCAACATCCGTCTCGGTCGCTCGCCCGGGTTGCTCGCCGCGGCGGCGTCGACGGCGCTCCAGGAGCCACGCCGCACCGCCTGACGAGCCCATTCCACCCGTGTCCCCTTTGGTCCGGGTGGTCCGATGTGGCGCGCGCGGTTGCGATCGCCGGCGGGATCGCGCTAGCCATGGCGCACCGAACGAAGGGGCAGGCCGGTGCGTTCTCGTTCCGCGGCCGAGGCGCAGGCACTCGGCGAGTTGTGCGGCAACATCGTGGCGCTGGGCACCGCGGCGTACGTCGTGTGGTCCACAGTGACCGCCTTCATGGGTGGCACGGTGCCGCTGACGCGCGTCCACGTCGACGGCGGTGCCAGCTTCGGGCTGTTGTGGATGTGCGTCGTCGACCCGCTCGTGGTCTCGATCAACCTGATGTTGGCCTACGTCGCGGTTGCGACCCTCACGTTCGTGCTGCGGATCAGTTCCGGACTCCGTTCCAACCGGAAGGCCGCGAGCCCGCTCCACAGCCTGTCGTAGCCGCATCTCCGGTCTGAGCGGAGGTAGCCCGACAACACCTCATGGCCGCGGTTCGCGGCTACGGGGTGCGGGCGCGCGAATCTGACGGCATGCCGATCGTCACCCGCCTTCTTCCCGAACTTCCCGTCGCGTCCCTCGACGCTTACGTCGAAACCGGCGGCGGCCGGGCCCTCGTCGCAGCACGCGCGTCGGGGCCGGAGACGGTCATCGACGAGGTCACCGCGTCGGGCCTGCGGGGCCGAGGCGGCGCGGGCTTCCCGACGGGTCGGAAGTGGTCGACGGTGTTGGCGAACCGGTCCGCGCTGGAGCCGTCGACCGTCGTCGTGAACGCGGCAGAGGGTGAACCGGGGTGCTTCAAGGACCGCATGATCCTGCGGTACGACCCGTACCGCGTGATCGAAGGCGCGTTGATCGCCGCGTACGCAGTCGGGGCGGATCGCGTGATCGTCGGGGTGAAGCGTGCGTTCGAGCCGGAGATCGGGCGCCTCCGCCGCGCCGTCGAGGAGATCACTGACGCGGGTTGGGCCGCCGGGATCGCATTCGACATCGTCGAAGGGCCGAACGAGTACCTCTTCGGGGAGGAGACCGCCCTGCTGGAAGTGATCGACGGTCGGTATCCGTTTCCTCGTCTCGCGCCGCCGTTCCGGCGCGGGGTCGACGAGGTCGTGGAAACGCCGACCGACGTCGACGACGAGACGTCTTCGGCCGCGCACGTCGAACTGGCCGGACCGACGGGCGAGACCATTGCCCCGCCCACCCTCGCGAGCAACGTCGAGACCTACGCAAACGTGCCCGACATCGTGACGCGTGGTGCGGCCTGGTTTCGCGAGGTCGGCACCGAGGAATCGCCGGGCACGATCGTGTGCACCGTGAGCGGCGCGACCCGCCGTGCCGGCGTGGGTGAGTTCCCGTTGGGTACCCCGCTGCGAGAGGTCCTCGAAACCGTGGGTGGCGGAGCGCGACCGGGCCGGCGCATCGTCGGCGTGATGTCGGGTGTCGCGAACGCGCTCATACCCGAGTCGCAGCTCGACACGCCGATGAGCTACGAGGATCTGGCCGCGATCGGCAGCGGCCTCGGCGCGGCCGGCTTCATCGTCTTCGACGACACCACCGACATGGTCGCGGTGGCTGCGGGCGTGTCACGCTTCCTCGCGGTGGAATCGTGCGGTCAGTGCACACCGTGCAAGCAGGACGGGTTGATCATCTCCGACGCGCTCGAACGCATACGCGAAGGCGACGCGCGTGCCAACGATCTCGACGAGGTGAGGTCGCGGCTCGGAAATGTCGCATTCGGCGCGCGCTGCAACCTGGCGACGCAACATCAGCTCGTCGTCGACAGCATCATGCGCCTCTTCCCGGACGAGTTCGAGCGTCACGCTCGGCACACCATTCCCGCATCGCCGCCGTACCACGTGGCCGCGCTCGTGCAGATCTTGCGCGGCCAGGCGATCGTCGACCAACGCGAAGCGCTCAAGCAGCCCGACTGGAGCTTCGACGAGGAGTACTCGGGCAAGCTCCCGGCGGGCCGCCTCGATGATCACCGCGCCACTGCCGAGCCGCTCTGACCTCGGTCTGCCCCGCGACCTCCGCGGTCAGCGGCGCGCGACGGCGCGCGCCGCCGGCGTCGCGGTGGAGCCGCGTCGCGCGTCGAGGCGGCTTCGCACCTTCTCGACGACGGAGAGCGCGGCCTCCAGCTCGGACGCCGGCGCGTCGCCGAGGAGGTCGCGCGCGAAGCGATCGAGGCCGTCACGCATCTCCCTGCAGAACCGGCGCCCTGCCGGTGTGATCTCGACGAACGTCGCGCGGCGATCGGACGGATGCTCGGCTCGGCGCGCGAACCCGTCGGCCTCGAGGCCGTCGACGAGGCCCGTGACGGCGCGGGGTGTGATGTCGAGCGCGCGTCCGAGCTCCGACATCAGCAAGGGGCCGCCTTCGTCGAGCACGTAGAGCAGACGGGCGCGGGGGAGCGTCAAGCGACGCCGGCGCAGCCCTTCCGATCGCAGTTGGTCCAGCAGCGGCGCGAGCGCCACGAGCTTCGACAACAGGTCGGTGCGCAGTTGTTCGACGCGAACGGTACGACCGCCGCTTGCCGAAGTTCCGCCACTCTTCCTGCGCATTTAGTGAAGAGGCTACACCATGACGTATATTCACTTTCATGCCTGGCGGAGTCGTCGCGGAAGAACTGGTCAAGCGCTTCGGTAGCCTGCTCGCTCTGAAGGGCGTCGACTTCGTCGCACCCGAGGGGCGTGTCACCGGTCTGCTCGGTCCGAACGGCGCGGGCAAGACGACCGCGATCCGGATCCTCACCACGCTCCTTCAGCCCGACGGCGGGCGTGCGACCGTCGCGGGATACGACGTCGTCACCGAGCCGCAGCTCGTTCGCAGCGTCATCGGTCTGACAGGGCAGTACGCCGCCGTCGACGAGGACCTCACCGGACGCGAGAACCTGGTCCTCGTGGGACGGCTCGGGCGGATGTCGAAGCGGGCCTCGTCGGAGCGGGCGGCCACGTTGCTCGGCGTGTTCTCTTTGAGTGACGCCGCCGACCGCGTGTTGCGCACCTACTCGGGTGGGATGCGCCGGCGTCTCGACCTCGCGGCCAGCTTGATGTTCGCGCCGCCGGTGTTGTTCCTCGACGAGCCGACGACCGGTCTCGACCCGCGCAGCCGGCTGGAGCTGTGGGACGTCATCACGGAGTTGAAGCACCGCGGCACCACCATCGTGCTGACGACGCAGTACCTCGAGGAAGCCGACCGCCTCGCCGACACCATCAGCGTCATCGACACCGGCCGCATCATCGCCGAGGGGACGGCCGACGAGCTGAAGACAAAGGTCGGCGGCGACGTACTCGATCTCACTGTCGCGGACCGTGCCGATACCGCGCTCGCGGCGCGCACGCTGGCGCAAACCTTCGGTCTTGCCGAGCGCGACCTCAGTGTGGACCTCGACCTCGGCACGGTGCTCGTGCCCGTCACCGTCGGCTCGGCCGCGCTGGTCGAGGCTGTGCGCTCACTCGACGCCGCCGGGGTCCACGTCGGTGATTTCGGCGTGCGCCGTCCGTCGCTCGACGACGTGTTCCTCAGCCTTACAGGGCACATCGCCGAGGAGAACCGTTCGGAGTCGGCCGCGCCTCGAGGGCGCCGTCCCGTGATGGGAGGTTGACATGGTCACGGTGAGCCCACCGGTCGACGTCGTCACGCCCGAGGCGCGTGCCGCATTACCGCCGAGGCGCGTCCTCGCCGACATCGCTCTGATCGCGGGGCGCAACCTGCGCAAGGTCGTGCGCAACAGCCGGCTGATCGTGTTCTCGACCATTCAGCCGCTCATGCAGCTCATCCTGTTCGCGTACGTGTTCGCCGCCGTCGCGCGTGTCCCCGGGCTCAGCTACAAGGACTTCGTCGTGCCGGCCGTGCTCGTGCAGACGATGACGTTCTCCGCGATGGGCACGGGCGTCGGTATCGCGAACGACATGCAGACCGGGATGGTCGACCGTTTCCGATCGCTACCGATCGCCCGCTCCGCCTTCCTCGTCGGCCGCACCACGAGCGACAGCCTGCGGCTCGGGATCCAATCGATGATCCTCGTCGCTGCCGCGCTGCTCATCGGGTTCCGCTTCCATGCCGGTCTGCCCGCGGCGGCCGGGATGGTCGTCGTGCTGGTGCTGTTCGGGATGGCGTTGACGGCGTTCTCCGCGTGGGTCGGGTTGAGCGTCGGCGACCCGGAGACGGTGCAGGCCGCCGTCTTCATCCCGATACTCCCGCTGATCTTCACGAGCTCCGCGTTCGCGCCGGTGTCGCGTCTGCCGGGCTGGATGCAACCGATCGCGCGCGTGAACCCGATCACGTCCGCGATCGACACGGCGCGCGGCCTGGCGCTCGGCGACGGAACCCTCTACCGCGTCAGTCACACGCACCTGCACACCGCGGCGTGGCACTTCTCCCTCTGGTGGATCGTGATCGTCGCGGTGTTCACCGCTTTGGCCGTCCGCCGCTACCGGATGGGCTGACTCCATGGCTCCGCGCTGCGCGCTCCCGGGCATCCGCGCGGTGACGCGGGACGAGGCCCCGGAGGGGACACGGGGCCTCGCCGCTCGTCTGCGGGTCGCCGGGGGTCGCGCCGCAGTGTGCAGGTCTTCCAGATCGGCAGGACGGGTCCCGAGCTGAGAAGTTCGGCCGGCTTCGTGCGCGACGGCCCGTTTTGCTGCAGACCACGACCAGCAGGGGCGAAAGCGGCCAAGGTCCACGAACCTGAGCCATGGCGCGCGTGGAGGATGGCTCAGCGTGGTCCGCGCGCTCCGTAACCTGTTGGCTTCGCGCGGGTCGGTGGGCGCCCCGCTCGATGGAGGGAGCACCACTGTCAGACGCCTCGCGGCCCGAGCCGTCCACGGATTCGCGCGGATCTACGGTCGCGCCGGGAGGGGAGCCCGGTTCCCTCGGGATGGTCAGCGCGACCATGCTCGACCACGTCCACGTGGCGGTCATACTGAGCGGGCTCGACGGGCGCATCATCGACTGCAACCGTCACGCGGAACAGCTGTTCGGTCTCCCTCGCGGCGAGCTCGTCGGCACGATCGGGTGGCAGCTCTCGGTGGAGCCCGTCGAGGCGGCGTTGCAGAGCGAGATCGCGCGACGGCTGCGTGCCGGCCGCACTTGGGAGGGTGACTTCCGGGTCCGCCGCGGCGACGGGTCGGTCGTCATCGTGCACGCGGTCGACTCGGGGGTCTTCGACGACGACGGGCGGCTCTGCGGCGTCGTGTCGATCTCGGCCGACGTCACCGATCGCCGAAGAGCCGAGCGCGCGGCGCGCGTCACGGAGGCCCGGAAGGCCGCGATGTTGGAGGCCGCGCTGGACGCGGTCGTGTCGATCGATCACCACGGGCGCATCGTCGAGTGGAACAGCGCCGCGCAGGCGACGTTCGGATGGCGTCGCGACGAGGTCCTCGGGCGCCTCATGCACGAGGTGATCGTGGCGCCCGCGTTGCGTGACCGGCACGCGGAGGGCTTCAGTCGCCATCTCCGCGATGGTCACCGTACGTTGCTCGACCGCCGTGTGGAGCTCTCTGCGATACGTCGCGACGGATCCGAGTTCCCCGTGGAGCTCGCGGTGACGCGTGTGGAAGGGCTCGACGGGCCGTCGTTCATCGCGTTCCTGCGCGACATCTCCGGGCGCGCACGGGCCCAGGCCGAGCGGCTCGAGCTCGAGCGGCGCGAGCAGATGGAGCGCACCCGCCTCGAGCTGATGGGCCGCCTCGGCGAGATCCTCACCGTCGAGCTGGACGCGACCGAACGACTGCAGGCCATCGCGGCCGTGCTGCTGCCGGTGTTCTCCGACCTCTGTGCGGTGATCACACCCGACGGAAGCGGAGGCGTGAGGTTCGCGGCGCTGGCCCATTCGGGCGCGGTGAACGACTCAGTGAAGGAAGACGGAGGGGGCTGGTCTCCGCTGCTGCACGTCGAGGGGACGTCGGCCGACGGCGTCATCACCGCCGAGGCACAGATCGTCGAGCCGATCACCGACGAGATGCTGGAGCTCGCGTTCCCCGAGCCCGACGCGCGCGCCGTCGTGCGGGCCCTCGACCTCAAATCCGTGCTTCTCGTGCCGCTTCCCGGCCTCGATGGCCCGGTGGGGGCGCTCGCGTTCGCGACGAGTGATCCGACGCGCCGGTACGGCTCCGACGACGTCGCGCTCGCGGAGGACATCGCCTGGCGTTTCGCACCCGTGGTGCAGAGTGCGCTGCGTCTCGAGGAGGAGCGCACGATTGCCGAGACACTGCAACGCAGCCTGCTGCTGCAGCGCCTGCCCGATGTGCCGGAGCTCGATCTCGCGGCCCGTTACCTCCCGGGCACCGCGGGCGCTGCGGTCGGTGGTGACTGGTACGACGTGTTGCCGCTTCCCGACGGATGCGTCCTGCTCGCGATCGGCGACGTGGTCGGCCACGGGGTGACGGCCGCGGCGACGATGGGTCGCGCACGCGCCGCGACTCAGCTGTGCGCGCTCACGGAAGTGGAGCCGGGCGAGCTGTTGACCCGGCTCAACACGTTCATCGGCGCGGCCGGTGACGCGAGCATGCTGACGTTGTTCGTGGCGTTGCACGAACCGTTCACGGGACGGCTGCGTTACGCGAGTGCAGGTCATCCGCCGCCGCTCGTGACCTCCGGGTCGGGAACGGCGCGGTTCCTCGAGGGGAGTCACGGCCCGCCGCTCGGCGCGGACGCGACCCACGAGTACGGTCAGTCGATCGACCGGCTCGGCGCCGGCCACAGGCTCGTGCTCTACACCGACGGGCTGGTGGAGCGGCGTGACGAGCCGCTGGACGCGGGCCTGCGCCGGTTGACCGCGGCGCTCAACGACGGTCCCGACGATCTCGAGGCGCTCGTCGCCCATCTCCTCGACGCGATGCTTCCGGCCGGAGGAGCGACCGACGACGTCGCGGTGCTGGTGGCCCGGTCCGCCGTCCACTCGGAACGGCTGGACCTCGTGCTACCGGCCGAGCCCGAGCAGCTGCGGGTGCTGCGCACGCGGCTCGCCGGATGGCTCGAGCGCCACGGCGTGGATGGCGAGACGATCTTCGAGTTGAACCTTGCCGCGAGTGAGGCGGCGGCGAACGCCGTCTGCCACGCGTACGGCCTGAAGCCCGGCGACTTCCGTGTCGAGGTGTACTGGGACGACGACGCGGTCGTGTGCGTCGTCACCGATCGCGGGCGTTGGCAGGAGCGGCCGCGCGACGACGACGGTCGCGGCCTCATGCTGATGCAGACGTTGAGCGACCGCGTCAGCATCGACACGGGTGCAACGGGCACGCGCGTCGAGCTGCGCCGGCGCGTCGCCGGTCGACGTGACCTGGACGCCCAGCCGAGCGTTTGACGTCGGCGGCGCTCAGGTGTGACGGCTGATGTACCCGCGCGCGCGGAACAACGCGAGCATCCGCACGAGGAACAGGCACGATGCCGCGAGCAGCACGGCTGCGCCGAGCGCGGCCACGCCGACCTGACCCCACGGAAGCGGATGGCCCTGCAGCACGCGCCGCGCGGCCGCGAAGACGTGCGTCGTCGGCAACGCGCGTGCGACCGGCTGCAGCCCGCTCGGGAGTGCATTCACCGGGTAGAAGATGCCCGACAGCGGCATCACCATGGCGAGCAGCCCCCAGGCGAGGATCTCGGCCCCTTGGCCGACACGCAGGATCAGTGCGATCACGACGAGGCCGACGGACCACCCGACGACGAGCAGGATCGCCACCAGCGGAACGAGCGCGAAGCCGAGATCGGTCACGTTGAACGAGAACAGTGCCCAAGCCGCCAGCGCGACGGTGCCCACACCGATCGCGAGCTTCGCCAGCCCGAACAGCACCACACCGGCGACGTACTCCACCTCGGTGAGCGGGGTCACGAGCAGGTTCAGCAGGTTGCGCGACCAGGTTTCCTCCATGAAGCCCGTCGCCAGGCTGATCTCGGCCTGGAACACCACGTGGAACAGGAGAATGCCGGCAAGCAGGAGGCCCACGCCGGCGCGCCCGATGCTCGACTGACGCGAGAAGTACACGCCGAGCGAGCCGAACAGCAGCGCGTCCACGACCGGCCAGAACACGACGTCGAACCATCGCTGCGGCGCGCGCTGCAGCACGTACGCGTGTCGCCGCGCGACCGCGAGAACGCGGATCCGCCGCGCGGTCGCGCTCATTTCTCCCTCGGCTGGGAGGCGAGGTGCAGGAACACACCTTCCAGGTCGTCGCGGCCGAAGCTCGCCGCGACCGCGGCCGGCGCGCCGTCGGCAACCACGCGCCCCGAGGAGATGAACACCACCCGCTGGCAGAGGCGCTCGACCTCGACCATGTCGTGGCTCGTGACGAGCAGCGCCGTGCCGTCGGCCGCGCAGAGGTCGGCCAGGCCCGTGCGCACGCGCAGTGCGACGTCGGGGTCGAGCGATGCGGTCGGCTCGTCGAGGATGAGGAGCCGGGGCCGGTGCAATGTCGCCTTGATGATCCCCACGAGCGTGCGCTGGCCCGACGACAGCTCGTTGCCCATCGCGTCGGCGAGCTCGGTGATGCGGAAGCGCTCGAGCCCGAGACGGATCTGCGGCTCGGGGTCGACCAGGCCGTAGAGGTGGCCGAACATCCTGAGGAACTCGGACACCCGCAGGCGCTCGGGCAGTGGGAGGTATCCGGCCGCGAAGCCCACGTTCGCGGCCGCGGCGCTCCGCTCGCGGGGAAGGCGGTGGCCCGCGATCTCGACCCATCCGTGGTCGGGCGTGACCACGCCGAGCAGCATCAGGAGTGTGGTGGTCTTGCCCGCACCGTTCGGCCCGAGCAGCGCGACGCGTTCCCCGGTACCGACGGTGATGTCGACACCGTCGACCGCGAGCACGCGGCGGTACTGCTTGGTGAGCCCCTGGGCGCGCAGCACCACACCGTCGGGACGCATGACGGAAGTGTCGCAGACCCCGATGGCCGCCGGAAAACGGATTTCCGCCGGTCAAACGGGGGGCGCACACGAATCTCTTGCTCCGCACGGACGGGCGAGTACTGTGCGCCCCCGACGTCCGAGCCGTATGACTTCCCTGGCGGGTGTGGAGTCGTCGGTGGTGGATCGGCAGCCGCCGCGGGCGCGTGCACAGCTCGAGGAGACGACGTGAAGTACGAACGCCCGCAAATGCCGACGGCAGCCATCGTGGTCGGCGCGTGACGCCACCGCAGTTGAGGACCGAGCACGTCGGGTCGGCGCTCGTCGTACATCTGTCCGGTGACGTCGATCTCTCCAACGTCAGCGCGCTCAGGACCCGCCTGCTCGGCGCGCTCGACGACGTCGACGGCCTCGTCGTCGACCTGAGCGACACGGGATACGTCGACAGCACCGGCGTCCGGCTCCTGTTCGAGCTCGCGGAGCGCTTCAACCGCACCGGCCAGACGATGCGCGCCGTCGTACCCGCCGACGCGCTCGTGCGCCGAGTGGTCGTGCTGACGAAACTCGACCGCGTCGTCGAGCTGCACGAGACGGTCGACGGCGCCGTCGCCTCACTCGGCCAATCCTGAAGCCGGGCGCTCACGAAGTACCCTCGGCCGGTGCGCGAGGCCCGTCGGTTCCCGCGGTGCGCGGTGGCCAGCCCTCACTACCTCGCGTCTGCCGCAGGGCTCGCGGTGTTCGCCCGCGGGGGGAACGCAATCGACGCGGTGCTCGCCGCAAACCTCAGCCTCGGTGTGGTCTCGCCGTACTTCTGCGGCTACGGCGGCGATCTGTTCGCGATCGTCTGGGACGGCCGCGCACATGGCTATCTCGGGAGTGGACGCAGCGCCGCGGGCGCGTCGATCGAACAGGTCCGCGAGGCCACCGGTGGCGACACGATGCCGTGGATCGGCGCCCATACCGTCACGGTTCCGGGCGCAGTGGCCGGATGGTTCGAGCTCCTCGACCGGTACGGCTCGATGTCGTTCGCCGAGATCGCCCGCGACGCGGTCCGCCTGGCACGAGATGGCTTCGCACTCACCGAGAAGGCGGCCGAACTGCTCGAAGGATCGGCCGCGCTCTACGCGGATTTCCCCGACTGGCAGGCCGCGTACCCGTCGCGTTCAGCCGGGGCGCTCGTGCGCCAGCCGGCCCTGGCCGAGACCATCGAGCTGCTGGGACGCGACGGTCCGGACGCGTACTACCGCGGGCCCATTGCCGAGGGCATCGCGGCCGCGGTGCAGCGCTCCGGCGGCGCGCTGCATCCGGCCGATCTGGCGATGCATCACGGCGAATGGGTGGAGCCCCTACGCTCGCCATATCGCGACGTGGAGATCTGCGAGCTGCCGCCACCCACACAAGGTGTCACCGCGCTCGAGATCCTGCGCATACTCGACGGCTTCTCGCTGCCGACCGACGGCGTCGACCGTCATCATCTGCTGATCGAAGCGTGCAAGCTCGCGCTCGCCGATCGTGACACGTATGTCACCGATCCCGCGTGGATGACGGTTGCACCGAACGATCTGCTCGCCGACGAGTGGATCGGCGATCGCCGGTCCCGCATCGACCCCCGGCGCGCGTCGATGCCCGGCACCGCGGTCCCGCAACGGGGTGGTACCGCCTACCTGTGTGCCGCGGACGGCGACGGGCTCATGGTGAGCCTCATCCAGTCGAACTTTCTCGCGTTCGGCAGCGGCGTGCACGTCCCCGAGTGGGGGATCAACCTCAACAACCGTGGTTCGTCGTTCACGCTCGACCCGGAGGCCGCGAACGCGCTCGCGCCGGGCAAGCGTCCGATGCACACGCTCATCCCGGCTCTGGCGTTGCGCGACGGCGCGCCCGCGCTCGTCTTCGGCAGCATGGGGGGCGACGCGCAGGCGCAGATCCACCCACAACTCCTCGCGCGAATCGTCGACGACGGCGAAGACCTGCAACGGGCACTCGACGCGCCCCGATGGCATGTCGAGCCCGGGCGGTGGACGGTGCAGGCGGAGCCCACACTCGGCGACGACGTGCTCGGCGGCCTCGAGGCGCGTGGCCAGCGCGTCCGGCGCACGAACGTGTTGGATTCGCGCATGGGACACGCGCACGCGATTGCTCCGGGCCCGCACGGCTACGCGGTCGCGACGGACCCGCGCGCGGAAGGCGCCGCGGCCGGGCTCTGAACCAGGCTGGGGTCGCGCCGCCTGCAAGTACGATTGGCGTCGATGGTCCACCCAGTCGAGATCGAGTCCGTCGACGACGTCGTCGCGGGGCTCGCGGCCCACGAATATCTCGCCGACGAGGGTCTTGCCACCGCGGTGTTCCTCGCCATGACCTTGCGGCGACCGCTGCTGCTCGAGGGCGAGGCCGGCGTCGGCAAGACCGAGGTCGCCAAGGCGCTCGCCCGCTGGACGGGCGGCGAGCTCCTGCGCCTCCAGTGCTACGAGGGCATCGACGCGAGTCAGGCGGTCTACGAGTGGGACTATTCGCGCCAGCTGCTCCACTTGCGCGCGGTGGAAGCCGGTGGACGCGAGGTCGTGGAGGACGAGCTCTACTCTGAGAGGTTCCTCGTGCGCCGGCCGTTGCTCCGGGCGATCGACTACCGGGGCGACGTGCCGCCCGTGCTCCTCGTCGACGAGGTGGACCGGGCCGACGACGAGTTCGAGGCGTTCCTCCTCGAGATCCTGTCCGACTTCGCGATCACCATTCCGGAGCTCGGCACGTTCAGCGCGCGTGTGCCGCCTCTCACCGTCCTGACATCCAACCGCACCCGTGATGTGCACGACGCGCTCAAACGTCGTTGCCTGTATCACTGGATCGCCCACCCCGACTTCGAGCGCGAGCTCGCGATCCTGCGGGTGCGCGCGCCCAAGGTGCCCGAACAGCTCGCGGAGCAAGTTGCGTCCGCCGTTTCGGTGTTGCGCGCCCTCGACCTCTACAAGCCGCCCGGTGTCGCGGAGACGATCGACTGGGCCGAAGCGCTTGCGGCGTTGAACCGCGACCTGCTCGACGAGTCGGCGATCGACGTCACGCTCGGCACGATCCTCAAATACCGGGAGGATCAGGAACGTGTGCGCGAGCACGGTCTGCCCGCGATCGTGCAAGCGGCCGCGGCGCGCCATGCCTGAGCTGCGCCCCATGCCGGCATCGCCCGAACGTATGGTCGTCGCCTTCGCGCGTGTCCTTCGCCGCCGCGGTCTCGACGTTCCTGTGGGCGCGACGGTCACACTCGCTGAGGCGCTCGCACGCGTGGGAGTGGACCGTCGCGACCGGGTCTACTGGGCCTGTCGTGCGACGCTCGTTCGCCGGCCGGAGGACATCGACGCGTTCGACGAAGCCTTCGACGCGTTCTGGCTCGGACACGTGCGGGCCGGCTCCCAAGTGGTCGTTCCGGTGCCGGTCACACTGGCCCACGACGCGCCCGATCCCGACCCGGGCGCCGACCCCGGCACCGACGCCGAGGAGCCCGATGCGGCCCGGGTCACCGTCCGCTGGAGCCGGGCCGAGGTTCTTCGCCACCGCGACTTCGCCGCGTACACCGCTGAGGAGTTCGCCGAGGCTCGTCGCCTCATCGCCGACCTCCGTCTTGCCGGGGCACTGCGTCGTTCGCGGCGCGTACGCAAGGGCCGCCGCCGGCGCGGGCGTCCCGATCTGCGGCGCACGGTACGACGCGCGCTGCGCACCAGTGGCGAGCCGATCTCGCGTGCATTCGTCGAGCCGAGTCAGCGACCGCGCCGGGTGGTGCTGTTGTGCGACGTGAGCGGTTCGATGGAGCCGTACGCACGCGCGTTGGTGCGCTTCCTGCACGCTGCTGTCGTCGGCGGCGCGAGGGTGGAGGCGTTCGCGCTCGGGACCCGGCTGACCCGTCTCACCCGCGAATTGTCGTCGCGTGACGCGGATGCGGCCATGGCCTCCGCGGCCCGGCGCGTGCTCGACTGGTCCGGCGGGACGCGCCTCGGCGAGGGGCTACGCGCGTTCAACGACCAGTGGGGCCAGCGCGGCATGGCGCGTGGCGCAGTGGTCGTGATCCTGTCCGACGGGTGGGACCGCGGCGACCCGGAACTGCTCGCGGTGCAGATGGGCCGCCTGCAACGGGTCGCCCACCGGGTCGTGTGGGTCAATCCCCTCAAGGCGACCCCGGGCTACGCCCCGCTCGCACAGGGCATGGCCGCGGCGTTGCCGTACGTCGACGAGTTCGTGGAAGGTCACTCACTGGCATCACTGGAGACCTTGGCCGAGGTGATCTCGCGATGACACGAGAGGTGGACGACAGATGAAGGAAGTGCTGGACGACATCGAGCGCTGGCGCGCGGCCGGGAAGCACGTCGCCGTCGCTCGCGTCGTCGGTGTCGAGGGCTCGGGCCCGCGCTCCCCGGGCGCCACGATGGCCGTCAGCGAGGACGGCGAGGTCGCCGGTTCGGTCTCGGGCGGGTGTGTCGAGGGCGCGGTGGTGCAGGAGGCCCTCGCCGTGCTGGCCGGGCAACGCGAGCGCGGTGTCGTCACCTTCGGGTACTCCGACGACGAAGCGTTCGCGGTCGGCTTGACCTGCGGCGGCACCATCCACGTCTTTGTCGAGCCCCTCGACTGGTGACGCATCGTGACGTCGATCTACGAGCAACTTCGTGAGACGCTGCGGGCCGAGCAGCCCGCCGCGCTCGCAACCGTGGTGGAAGGGCCGAATGCCGGCGCCAAGCTGCTCGTGCGCCCGGGTGTGGACCCCGTCGGCGATCTCGGGCATCCCGACCTGAACCGCGTGGTCGCGCGTGACGCGCTCGGGGAGCTCGGGGCCGGGCTCACGTCGACCCGCCACTACGGGGCGCACGGTGAGGCGCGAGAACGCGACGTGTCCGTCTTCATCGAGTCGTTCGCACCGCCGCCGCGCATGATCATCTTCGGTGCGGTCGACTTCACGGCTGCGCTCGCCGACGCGGCGAAGCTCCTCGGGTACCGCGTCACGGTGTGTGACGCGCGGGCGGTGTTCGCGACCCGTCAGCGGTTCCCGATGGCCGACGAGGTCGTCAACGACTGGCCCGACCGGTATCTCGCGAAGGTCGCCGACGAGCTCGGGCCGCGCGACGCGGTCTGCGTGCTCACCCATGACGCGAAGTTCGACGTCCCCGCGATCGTCGCCGCGCTCGAGACGAACGTCGGGTACCTCGGGGCGATGGGCTCGCGGCGCACGCATGCCAAGCGGTTGGAACGGCTCCGCGAGGCCGGTGTCGACGAGCCCGCCCTCGCGCGAATCATGGCCCCGATCGGCCTCGACCTGGGTGCCCGCACGCCACAGGAGACCGCGGTGTCGATCTGTGCCGAGATCATCGCGTTGCACACCGGTCGGGTGGCGCCTTCGTTGCGGGACGCATCCGGCCCCATCCATTGACGTGCGCGCCACCATCGGTTGGGGCAGCCGGGACGCCATCGGTTGGGACATCCAGGACGCCATCGGTTGGGACATCCAGGACGCCATCGGTTGGGGCAGCCAGGACGATCGCGCGCACGCGTCTCTGGGTAATCGTCCCAACGCAGGGGAGGGGACAGCATGAATCTCGGAATTGCGGGGCGTCGGGCCGCGGTGGCGGCCGCGTCGCAGGGGTTGGGCTTCGGGGTGGCGCACGCCCTGGCCGCCGAGGGAGTGCACGTCGCCATCTGCGGCCGGTCGCCGGACAAGGTCGAGGCGGCCGCCCGATCGATCAGCGCCGACGTCGTACCGCTCGTGGCCGACGTGTCGACGGCCGAAGGGGCGGCGGGGTTCGTGCGGGCGGCGCGTGAGGCGCTCGGTGGCATCGACATCCTCGTGCCGAACGCCCCCGGGCCGCCGTCGGGAAATTTCGAGGCGGTCGCGCTCGACCAGTACCACCCGGCGTTCGTGCTGAATTGCCTGTCGACGATCGCAATGTGCACGGAGGCGGTTCCGGGCATGCGTGAGCAACAGTGGGGGAGAGTCGTCGCGATCACGTCGATCGCGGTTCGACAGCCGATCGCCGACCTCATCCTGTCCAACACCGCACGCGCCGGCGTGACGGGGTTCCTGAAAACGGTGGCTCGCGAGATCGCGCGCGACGGGGTGACGGTGAACTCGCTGCAGCCGGGCCTGCACCGCACCGAGCGCCTCGTCGGGCTGAACCGCGACCTCGACGAGGTGGCACGCGCGATTCCGGCCGGTACGCTCGGCCGACCGGAAGACTTCGGGGCTGTCGCCGCGTTCTTGTGCTCCGATGCGGCCCGGTTCATCACCGGGGCCGCAATTCCGGTGGACGGCGGCGCGTACGCGGGGCTCCTGTAGCCGTGTTCACCCATGTCGCGTGCTTCCGCTGGGTCGAGGGCACCGATCCGGCCGACGTCGACGCGATCACCGCCGCGCTGAGACGGCTTCCCGGGGTCATTCCCGAGATCCGCGAGTACCGATGCGGCCCCGACGCCGGCCTCGCCGAGGGCAACTTCGAGTATTCGGTCGTCGCGACGTTCGACGGTCGTGACGACTACTCCGTGTACGCCTCCCATCCCGTGCACCGGCAGGTGATCTCCGACCTGATACGACCCCGTCTCGCGGCCCGCGTCGCGGTGCAGTTCGAGTCGTAGGAGGCGCCCCGCGCCGGCCCGTCGCGTCACGACCAGGGCGGTTGCCTTGGTCCGGAACCGCCTACGCTGGTCGGCATGACCGTCTCCGCCGCCCCTGCATCCACTGTGGGGCGGAGCCGGGTGATGACGATCCCGAACGTCATCTCACTTGCCCGGCTGCTCTGCGTCCCCGTCTTCCTCTGGTTGCTGTTCGGGGTGGAGCGCCGGGTCGCGGCCTTCGTCCTGCTCGCCCTGCTCGGCGCGACCGATTGGGTCGACGGTTGGATCGCGCGTCACTTCGACCAGGGCAGCGAGGTCGGGAAGGTGCTCGACCCCACCGCCGACCGGGTACTCCTGTTCGCGGCTGTGGCCGCGTTGCTCGTCGACGGGAGCGTGCCGTTGTGGGTCGGTGTGCTCGTGCTCGTGCGTGAGCTGCTCGTCAGTGTCGCCGTGCTCGCGCTCGCCGTGGCCGGCGCGCGGCGCATCGACGTCCTGTGGGCGGGCAAGGCGGGCACGCTGGCCCTGATGTTCGCGTTGCCGTCGTTCCTGGCCGCGGACACGGCGCCGCACGGGTCCGCCCTGCATGCCCTCTGCCTCGTCGTCGCGTGGGGGTTCACCGCCGGGGGCTTGATCCTCGGCTACTACGCGGCGGTCACGTACATTCCCCAAGCTCGGGCCGCGCTCCGCGAAGGACGCTCGGCCCGCCGTCATGAGGTACGAACTTGAAGGCAGTGATCCTGGCCGGTGGTGAGGGCACGCGCCTGCGCCCGCTCACGAGCAACCAGCCGAAGCCAATGCTTCCGATGGTGAACAAGCCGATGATGGAGCACATCGTCGGGCTGCTCGCCGACCACGGTTTCGACGACATCGTCGTGACCGTCGCGTTCCTCGCCAACCAGATCCGCAACCACTTCGGCGACGGATCCGACTTCGGCGTGCGGTTGCGCTACGCCACCGAGGAGACACCGCTCGGCACCGCGGGCTCGGTGCGCAACGCGTCGGCGGAGCTCGACGACACGTTCCTCGTCATCGCGGGCGACGTGCTCACCGACATCGACCTCTCCGAGATCGTGAAGGCCCATCAGGCCGCGGGCGCGTTCGGCACCATCGCGCTGAAGCGAGTCGACAACCCGTTGGAGTTCGGGATCGTCATCACCCGCGAGGACGGCACGATCGAACGCTTCCTCGAGAAGCCCACGTGGGGTCAGGTCTTCTCCGACACGATCAACACGGGCATCTACGTGCTCGAGCCCGACATCTTCGACTTCATCCCCGCCGACGAGGTGGTCGACTTCTCGGGTGACGTGTTCCCGGCGGTGCTGGAGCGGGGCCTGCCCCTGCTGGGCCACGTCGCCGACGGCTACTGGGAGGACGTGGGCACGCTGGAGGCGTACCAACGGGCACACCACGACGTGCTCGACGGTCATGTGCGCATCGAGGTCAGCGGCTTCGAGATGGCGCCCGGTGTGTGGCTCGGTGAGGACGCCGACATCGACCCGAGCGCGCGGATCCAGGGCCCCACCGTCATCGGGGACAACTGCCGCGTCGAGGCAGGCGCGGAGCTGCGCGAGTACACGGTTCTCGGCACCGACGTGGTGGTGAAGCACGACGCCTTCCTCGAACGGGCGATCGTGCACGACCACGTCTACGTCGGTCCCAACGCCCGGCTCCGCGGAGCCGTTGTCGGCCGTTCCACCGACCTGCGCGGCCACGCCCGGGCCGAGGAGGGCGTCGTGCTCGGCGACGAGTGCTTCGTGGGCGAGCACGCCGTCATCAACCCGGGCGTGAAGGTGTACCCGTTCAAGACGGTCGAGTCGGGCGCGATCATCAACTCGTCGATCGTGTGGGAGAGCCGCGGGGCCCGCACGCTGTTCGGGCGCCGCGGTGTGCGCGGTCTCGCCAACGTCGACATCACGCCCGAGGTCGCGGTGCGCCTCGCGATGGCGTACGGAACCTCGTTGAAGAAGGGCTCCACCGTCACGACCAGCCGCGACACGAGCCGGGTCGCGAGGGCGTTGAAGCGGGCGATCATCGGCGGCCTGAACCTCGCCGCGGTCGGTGTCGACGACATCGAGCTCGCGACCGTGCCGCTCACGCGATTCCAGATCCGCAACGGGAACGCGCAGGGCGGCATCACGGTGCGCCTCGCGCCGGGCGATCCCAACACCGTCGAGATTCGCTTCTTCGACGCCGATGGGCGTGATATCGACGAGGCCGCCCAGCGCAAGATCGAGCGCTTGCTGTACCGGGAGGACTACCGCCGGGCGTTTGCGGGCGACATCGGCGACATCGTGTTCCCGCCGCGCGCCATCGAGTTCTACAGCGCGGCCATCGAGCGTCTCGTCGACGCTCCGACGGTGCGGGCGTACGGCTTCAAAGTCGTGCTCGACTACTCGTTCGGTGCCAGCTCGCTCGTGCTGCCCACGGTGCTCGCCAAGGTCGGCGCGGACGTGCTCGCCGTGAACCCGTTCGCGAGCACCGCCTCGGCCGCCGCCGCGCTCGACGACTACCGGTCGCGGGTCGGGCGGATCATCGACCTCGTGCGCGGATCGGGCAGCCATCTCGGTCTCGTGCTCGACCCCGACGGCGAGACCGCGACGATCATCGACGACGAGGGTCATGTGCTCTCGCCCGATCAAGCGCTCCTGACGTTGCTGACGCTCGTGTGCGAAGCGAAGCCCGACGCATGCATCGCGCTTCCCGTGTCGGTGAGCAGCGAGGCGGAGCGCATCGCGACGGAACACGGCGCGAACATCGTGTGGACCAAGCTGTCGCCCGCGCACATCATGGAGGTCGCCTCCGACACGGACGTCGACTTCGCCGCGTCGCAGGAAGGCGGCTTCATCTGGCCCGACTTCCTGCCCGCGTACGACGCGATCGCCACGCTCACGAAGTTGCTCGACCTCCTAGCCAAGACGGGGCGTTCGCTGTCGTCGATCGTGCATCGTCTGCCCGCCGTGCACATGGCCCACGAGGCCGTGGCCACGCCGTGGGAACGCAAGGGCGCGGTCATGCGCGAGGTCGTCGAGCGCGCGAAGGACCGTGAGCTGGTCCTCGTCGACGGCGTCAAGCTCCTCCACCAGGGTGGCTGGGCGCTCGTGCTGCCCGATCCCGAGGAGCCGATAACCCACGTGTGGGCCGAGGGTGGCTCCGACAACGAGGCCCGACAGCTCGCCCAGGAGTACGCGAGGCGGATCCGTCAGGCACTGCGCTGACTGCGACTGGATACGATCCGGCCCGCTGCGCCCGTCGCGAAAGGGATGGCCCGATGGAGTTTCCGCAAGACCTTCGGTACTCGCGCGAGCACGAATGGGTGCGCGTCGAGGACGGCCGGGCCCGGGTCGGCATCACCGACTATGCGCAGGACGCGCTCGGCGACGTCGTCTTCGTGCAGCTTCCGGAGGCCGGGGCCGACGTTGCCGCCGCCGCGACCTGCTGCGAGGTGGAGTCCACGAAGTCGGTGTCGGAGGTCTACGCCCCGGTCTCCGGCACGGTCGTCGAGGTGAACGACGCGCTCGAGGACGCACCGGAGCAGATCAACGAGGATCCCTATGGCGACGGCTGGCTGTTCGTGATCGAGATGTCCAACCCCGCCGAGCTCGACGCGCTGCTCGACGCGGCCGCATACGAGGCGTTCGTCAGCGAGCCGTGACGTTCGCCGGCGAGTGGCTGCTGATCGACGACGTCGACGGCACCCGCTCGGCCGCCGGTCAGATGGCGGCCGACCTGACCCTCCTGGACGAGGTCGCGGGTGGCGCACCACCGGCGTTGCGCCTCTACACGTGGCACGCGCCGGCGCTGTCGCTCGGCCGGTTCCAGCCCGACGACGACGTCGACCGCGCCGCGTGCGACCGCCTGGGCGTCGAGGTCGTCCGGCGGCCGACCGGCGGGCGGGCCCTGCTCCACGGTGGCGACCTGACCTACGCCGTCGTCTTCCGGCGGCCGCGCGGCGCCGCGGGATCCGTCGACATGCTGTTCCGGCGCCTGGCCGCGGCCCTCGTCGCGGGTCTCGCCCAACTTGGCGTGCCCGCCTGTCTCGGTCGGGGAGCGGGCGACGTCGGCCCTGCGTGCTTCAGCGCGGCCCGGGGCGCGGATCTCCGCGTCGGCGACCGGAAGCTGTGTGGGTCGGCCCAGCTGCAGCGTGAAGGAGCGGTGCTCCAACACGGATCGGTCCTGTGCCGGCGGCTCCCCGTCGACGAAGCCGACCTGCTCGCCTGCACGGACGACGAGGCCCGTCGCTCCATGCGGGTCGCCCTGCGCCACCGGACGGTGACCTTGGAAGAGCTGGGCGTGCCGGTCGAGCCAGAAGAGGTTGGCGCCGCCCTGATCTCGGGATTCGCCCAGACTCTCGACGTGAAGTGGAGGTCGAGAGTCACCTGAGAGGGCGTTCGGAAGCGGCTCGCCCATGCGCGCGACGCCGCGACTGCCGGTCGTCAATGCCTCCACCTGCCCCTGACGTCGATGCTTCATTGCTGGCGCTCGACCGCGGTCAGTACCCTTTGAGCTGATGATCTGCCCACGGTGTGGTCACCCGAACGAGGAGGGTGCCAACTTCTGTTCCTCGTGTGGCGCACCGCTTCCGGGCGACGACACGACGGTCACGCTGACGCCCGTGCCCGAGCGCGGCGAGCAGGCCGAGACCGTGGCGCTCGGCGAGCTGCCCGAGGGCACCGGCATGCTCGTGGTCCGCCGCGGCCCCAACGCGGGGAGCAGCTACGTGCTCGACCGGCCTGCGGTCACCGCCGGTCGTCACCCCGACTCCGACATCTTCCTCGACGACATCACCGTCTCTCGCCGTCACGCCGTCGTCGACCAGAAGGCGGACGGCTACTTGCTGCGCGACGTCGGTTCGCTCAACGGCACCTACGTGAACCGTGAGCGGGTCGACGAGCGGGTGTTGCAGAACGGCGACGAGATCCAGATCGGCCGGTTCATCCTGACGTTCCTGGTGTCCGGCCGGCAGGAAGGATGACGTGCCCGACACCCAGCCCCGCACCGTGACGCGGCAGGGGAGCATGGCCGCGCCACAACACCAGTCGATCGGCGAGGTTCTCGCGACGCTGCGCGAGGAGTTCCCGGACATCACCATCTCGAAGATCCGCTTCCTCGAGAGCCAGGGGCTGATCGACCCCGAACGCACGCCGTCGGGGTATCGCAAGTTCTACGCCAGCGACATCGAGCGACTGCGATGGATCCTGCGCCAGCAGAAGGACAACTTTCTTCCGCTCAAGGTCATCCGCGGTCGGCTCGAGGAACTCGAGGCTCAGGGCTTCGTCGAGCCCGGTGTGTCCGGACGAGGCGGCGGGGACGTGTCGGACGCCGGCGCCGGTGCAGAGGAGGCGCTCGTGGAGCCCGACGCGTCGCGAACCGGCGGTGACGACGACGCACGCGGCCGCGCTTCCGGCAATCGCGGTGCACGCCCGCGCGCCGCCGGCTCGAGCGGGGCGCGCAAGACGGAGACGCCGCAGCTCCCGCTCGACGACGGTCCGAGCGACGATCTCGCGCTCGGGCCCACGGGCGCGAGCCTCACGCGCGCCGAGCTCGCCCGGGCCGCGGGTCTCGACGACGCGCAGGTCGGCGAGCTCGAGTCGTACGGGCTGCTCAGCCCGGCGGTGGAGA
The DNA here is from genome assembly GCA_024281095.1 of Acidimicrobiia bacterium. Lineage (GTDB taxonomy): Bacteria > Actinomycetota > Acidimicrobiia > IMCC26256 > JAMXLJ01 > JAMXLJ01. Next base: position 56,699 of record JAMXLJ010000159.1, read on the forward strand.
CCAAGGACGGAGTGCTGTTCGACGAAGACGCCCTGGCGATCGCACGGCTCGCGGCCGGCTTCTTCCGCCATGGTGTCGAGGCGCGCCACCTCCGCATGTACCGGACGTTCGCGGAACGCGAAGCGGTGCTGTTCGAACAGCTGCTGATCGGGTACCTGCGCCAGCGCAACCCCGAGGCGCGCTCACTCGCGCAGGAGCAGCTCGAAGAGCTCGCACGCCTGGGGCGCGGGCTGCGAGGCGCGTACCTGCGTCGCGCGGTGCGCGACGCGTTCAGCGAGTGACCGGCGCACCACGCGAATCGCGATGGTCACCCTTGCTGACGCGCGCCGATCTTGCGGCCCGCGTCGACAGGCTCGGCCGTGAGATCGAGGCCGATCACCCCGATGGTGTGTTGCTCGTCGGGGTGCTGAAAGGCGCGCTCATCTTTCTCGCCGATCTCGCGCGCGCGATCCGCGCCGTTCCGGTCGAGGTCGACTTCATCGCGATCTCGCGGTACGCGCCCGACACCGGTCGCGTACGGATCCTCAAGGATCTCGAGGCCGACATTGCCGGCCGCGACATCGTTGTCGTCGAGGACATCGTCGACACCGGACTCACGCTGTCGTATCTGTTGCGCCAACTCGAGCCGCGCGCGCCGCGTCGTCTCGACGTGTGCGCGCTGCTGGACCGACCAGGGCGGCGCATCGTACCGCTCGAGGTGCGCTACAAAGGCGAGGAGATCCCCGACGTCTTCGTGCTCGGGTACGGGCTCCATTACGCGGATCTGTACCGCAACCTGCCCGTCGTCGTGGAAGCAGACCCGCGCGCGCTACGCGAAGATCCGGCCGCGTTCGTTCCCGCGCTGTACCAACCGCGTCCAGCTGCGTGACGGCAAGGCGCGAAGCGCCGCGGGAATGAAGTTCGCAACCCGGCGGGTAGCGCTCCGGGAGCCGTCGTGCGCGGGCGGAGCGCCGGAAGCGCGGTGGTAGGGTGGCGGGCACGACGTCGGGAGGCGAGCTGTGATCCGAGTGTCGCTGGTGGGTGTCCGTGTCGAGGTCCCGACCAATCAGCCCATCGTGCTGCTACGCGAGCAGGACGGGCAGCGCCACCTGCCGATCTTCATCGGCCCTCCCGAAGCGACGGCGATCGTGTACGCACTGCAGGGCATGGAGACGCCGCGGCCGCTCACGCACGACTTGTTCAAGTCGGTGCTCGACGAGCTCTCGGCCAAGCTCGAGCGCGTCGTGATCACCGAGCTGCACGAAGGCACGTTCTACGCCGAGATCGAGCTCCAGCAGCAGGATGCGACCCACCGCATCTCCTCACGCCCGTCGGACGCCATCGCACTGGCCGTGCGCTACGACGAGCAGGTCCCGATCTTCGTGGAGGAGGCCGTGCTCGACGAGGCCGGGGTGCTCTTCGAGTCCGAGGAGGAAGAGGAGCAGATCGAGGAGTTCCGGGAGTTCCTCGACCAGGTCCGCCCCGAGGACTTCGCCCAGTAGTGGCCCAGTAGTGGTCCGGTCGATGGCCCAGTCGATGGCCCCGTAGAGACCGCGGCGCGTCACACGTCTCCGCTTCTCCGCCACGCAGCGTCCGCGGTCGGGGCCCACGGCTCGCCGTCAGGTCGAGGTGCACGTTGACGTCGAGGGCGGGGCCATGTACGGTCGACACCCTCGTAACTACGGGCGTGCAACTTCGCGCTCACCGCGAGGGGAAGGCGCCGGCGGCGGCGCGTGAAGGCGAGGGCGGCGACGATGGTGAGTGACGGCGAGAACGAGCACGGCTTCGGCGGCCCGCAGGTCTGCAAGCTCGTCGGGATCTCGTACCGGCAGCTCGACTACTGGGCCCGCACGGACCTGCTGCGACCGTCGCTTGCCGACGCGCAGGGGAGTGGCACCCAACGGCGCTACTCGTACCGCGATCTCGTCGCGTTGAAGGTCATCAAGAGCCTGCTCGACGCGGGCGTTTCCCTGCAGACGGCCCGGAAGGCGATCGAATACCTCCGGACGCATCTCGGCGAGCAGATCTCCTCGGCGAGCCTCGTGCTCAACGGCACCAACTCGGTGCTCGCGCAGACGGGCGAGGATCTCGTCGACCTCGTACGCCAGGGTCAGGGTGTCCTCAATATCGTGCCGCTCGGCACGGTGGTCGAGGAGCTCGACGCGCGCATCCACGAGCTCGAGTCGGCGCGTCCGGCGCGAGACGCCGGCAGTCGCGGCGGCGCCGCGAGCGCACACGCGCGAGGAGGCTGACCCATCGAGCGGCTGCCCCACGAGCAGATGCGCTTCGCGCACAACTCCGAGCGGCAGTTCGCGAAGCTGCTCGACTTCTACGACATCGCGTGGGAGTACGAGCCGCGCCAGTTCGTCCTCGAACGCGATCGTCACGGGCAGCCGGCGCAGGCCTTCACCCCCGACTTCTACCTGCCCGCGTACGACCTCTACATCGAGATCACCACGCTCAACCAGAAGCTCGTCACGAAGAAGAACCGCAAGGCGCGCCGGCTGCGCGAGCTCCATCCCGACGTGCGCATCAAGGTGCTCTATCAACGCGACTACCTGCACCTGTTGGTGAAGTACGGACTCGAGCCGCCGTCACAGCTCGGCGGCGAGCCCATGCCGGCCGAGGTGCGGCCGCTGCGTTTCGACGCCGACGACGATGCCGGCGACGAAACGGTCGGGCCGTCGCCGCGCACCCGAACCGACGATCACGGCACCGAGCACCGTCGCGCCGAGTCGGCGTGACCTCACTCCGGCTCAGCCCGCTCGACGCGGAGCACCGCGCGCTCGGCGCCCGCACGGCGGAATTCGGCGGCTGGGACATGCCGCTGCAGTACGCAGGCGTGCTCGAAGAACATCGGGCATGCCGCGAACGCGCCGTCGTGTTCGACGTGTCGCACCTCGGTTCCGTCCGGACCCGTGGGCCCGACGCCTTCGACGTGTTGCAGTGGGCGCTCACCAACGATCTGCGTCGCACGAGCCCCGGGCATGCGCAGTACACGCACTTGCTCGACCCGCACGACGCCCACGTGGTCGACGACATCATCGTGTGGTGGTTGGGCGCCGACGACTTCATGGTGATGCCCAACGCGTCCAACACACAGCCACTGCTGGACGCGTTGCGGGACGCGGCGCGTCAGCGACGTGATGCGTGCACGATCGACGATGTCACGGGGGAGCGGGTCGTGCTCGCGGTGCAGGGCCCGAAGGCGCGTGACCTTCTCGCCCGCGTCGTCCCCGACGCCGCGGCGACGCCCCGGTTCGCGGTCCGGCCTCTCGAGTGGCAGGGCACGCACGGCTGGGTGGCGGGCACCGGCTACACCGGTGAGGACGGTGTCGAGCTCCACGTGCCCCGCGAGGCTGCAGTGTCGTGCTGGCGGGCCCTGCTCGAGGTGGGACTGCAGCCCGCCGGTCTCGCGGCGCGCGACACGTTGCGCCTCGAGATGGGGTTCCCATTGCACGGTCACGAGCTCGGCGCCGGTATCACGCCGTATCAGGCCGGCCTCAGCTGGGTCGTGCGTCCCGACAAGGGCGACTTCCGGGGCCACGACGCGCTGCTCCGGGAGCAGGAGTCGGGCGTGACGCGCCGGCTGCGCGGGCTGCTCCTCGACGGGCGTCAGGTGCCGCGGGCGGGGTACGCAGTGCGGCGCGACGGCGAGCAGCTGGGCGAGGTCACGAGCGGCAACTTCTCGCCCACGCTCGAGCGGGGGATCGCGCTCGCGTTCCTGCGTCCCGACGTGTCCGAGGGCGAGGTGGTCGACGTCGACGTCAGGGGCCGCCCCGCCCGTGCGGTCGTGGTCAAGCCGCCGTTCGTGCATCGGTGAGCGCCGTGGTGCCGTCGGGCCCCTCCCGACCCACGAGGTCGCGTCCGGCGGCACCCTTCCGCGACAATGGGCGTTCCGCACCGGAGTAGGGAGGCTCATGGGGCACTCCGTCCCGCACACCGACGCCGAGATCGCCGCGATGCTCGACTTCCTCGGTTTGGCGTCGCTCGACGACCTCTACGCACACATCCCCGACGCGGTCCGCCTCGCCGGCGGCCTCGACGTCGCACCCGGTGCCGCGGAGAGCGACGTGCTGGCCGAGATCGACGCGCTCGCAGCGGCCAACCGTCCCGCGGTCGGCGGTCTGGTGTCGTTCGCGGGCTTCGGCGCGTACGAGCACGAGCGCCCCGCGGTCGTGCCTGCGCTGACCATGCGGAGCGAATTCGTCACGTCGTACACGCCCTACCAGCCGGAGTTGTCGCAGGGTGTCCTCCAGGCCCTGTTCGAGTACCAGTCGATGGTGTGCGCGCTGTTCGGCCTCGACGTCGCGAATGCGTCGCTGTACGACGCGGCATCGGCCGCGGTCGAAGGCCTCAACCTCGCCGCCGCGGCCACCAAGCGCCGGGTCGCTTGGATCTCGCGGGCCGTCCATCCGAACATCCGTGAGGTCGTGCGGACCCTGACCGGTCCGCGGCTCGAGCTTCGCGAAGCGCCGCTCGTGGACGGGCGCACCGAGTGGCCCGACGACCTCGGTGAGGCGGCCGCGCTGCTCGTGGCCTATCCCAACGTGCTCGGTTGTCTGGAGGACGTAGCCGACGCCGCCCGTCGGGCCCACGACGCCGGCGCGCTCCTCGTCGCGCAGGCCGATCCGGTGGCCGCGGGGCTGTTGCGTTCGGTCGGAAGTCTCGGAGCCGACGTGGCGGTGGGGGAGGGCCAACCGTTCGGCACCCCCCTCGGCTTCGGCGGACCGTATGTCGGCCTCTTCGCCACCCGCAACGCACCGTACGTACGCCGCTGGCTGCCCGGGCGCCTTGTCGGCGAGACCGTCGACGCCGACAACCGGCGCGCGTACGTGTTGACGTTGTCGACGCGCGAGCAGCACATTCGGCGGGCGGAGGCGTCGTCGAACGTCTGTACGAATCAGACGCTCATCGCGATCGCGGCCGCGATCCATCTCGCCTGGCTCGGACCGCACGGATTGCGCGAGCTGGCGCTGCGGTGTGCGCGCGGCGCGCGCTACACGCGTGAGCAGCTGTTGCGCATCCCGGGTGTCGAGCCCGCGGTCGACGCGCCGACGCTGTACGAGTTCGCGCTGCGCACGCCGGGGCCGGCCGCAGTGGTGCTCGAGCGGCTCGCAGAGGAGGGATACCTCGGCGGAGTCGACCTCGCACCGCACTACCCCGAGCTCGGCGACGCGATCCTGCTCGCGGTCACCGAGACCCGCACGCGCGCGGAGGTCGACGACTTCGCGAGCACGTTCGAGAAGGCACTGCGATGACGCGCAAGCCGCAGCCGGTCCTGACCGGTCCGAGTGGGGGACAGGCCTGGTCGGCCTCGGTCATCGGGCGCCATCACGAACCGGTGGTGTACGAGCTCTCCTCGCCCGGGCGGCGCTCGTGGTCGTTTCGCACCACGGGCATGCCCGAATGGGACGCGACCGACCTCGTCCCTGCGGACCATCTCGCCGATGAACCGCCCGCGCTGCCCGAGGTGTCGGAACGCGATCTCGTCGCGCACGTGACACGGCTGACGCAGCGGAACTACTCGGTCGACCTCGGTGCGTACCCGCTCGGGTCGTGCACGATGAAGTACAACCCCAAGCTCTGCGACGTGGCGTCGTCGGTACCGGGGCTCACGGGCGTGCACCCCGCGCAGCCCGGCGAGCAGACCCAGGGTTGGTTGCGACTCCTCGTCGAGCTCGAAGACGCGCTGTGCCGCATCACGGGCATGGCCGCGGCGACGTTGCAACCCGCGGCCGGTGCGCAGGGCGAGCTCACCGGGCTCCTCTTGATGCGCGCGTGGCACGACGCCGCGGGGTCGCCGCGAACCAAGGTGCTGATCCCCGACTCCGCGCACGGCACGAACCCCGCCTCCGTCACGCTCGCGGGGTACCAGACCGTCGAGGTCCCGTCCGACCGGCGCGGCCTCGTCGATCTCGACGCTTTGCGCACGCTCGTCGACGACGACGTCGCCGGCTTGATGCTGACCAACCCCAACACGCTCGGTCTGTTCGAGACCGACATCGTGGAGATCGCGCGTCTCGTGCACGAAGCGGGCGGGCTCCTGTACTACGACGGCGCGAACCTCAACGCGATCCTCGGCGAGGTCCGGCCCGGCGACATGGGCTTCGACATCGTGCACATGAACCTGCACAAGACGTTCGCGGTGCCGCACGGCGGGGGAGGGCCGGGTGCCGGGCCCGTCGCGGTTGCGCCGCGCCTCGTCGAGTTCCTTCCCGGGCCCCGGCCGCAGCTCGACCCGGAGACGAACCGCTACACCCTCACCACGCCGCCGCGCTCCATCGGACGCATCCACGGGTGGCACGGCAACGCGCTCGCGCTCGCACGTGCGTACGCGTACATCCGGGCCAACGGTGGCGACGGGTTGCAGCTCGTCGCGCAGACGGCGGTGCTCAACGCGCGCTACCTCAAAGAGCGCGTGCGCGACGTGTTCGACCTCCCGTACGACGAGCCGTGCATGCACGAGTTCGTCGCATCGGCCGCGAACGTGAAGCGGGCGACCGGTGTGAAGGCGCTCGACCTCGCGAAGCGTCTCATCGAGGAGGGATTCCACCCTCCGACGATGTACTTCCCGCTCATCGTCGACGAGGCGCTCATGGTCGAACCCACCGAGACCGAGAGCCCCCAGACGGTCGAAGCGATGGCCCAGGCGTTCGAGCGGATCGTCACCGAGGCGGAGGCCGACGGCGGCGCCGCGGCTCGGGCCGCGCCGCGCACGACCCCGGTGTCACGGGTCGACGAAGTGCAGGCGGCGAAGAAGCTCCGCCTGCGCTGGACTCCGGACGAAGAACGGTCCACGGCCGCCCGGGTGCCATCTCCTCTGCACTGACCGCCGCCCGCACCCTGCATTGCTTCATTGAACGTGTGGTTGCGGTTTCCGCCGAGGGAGCTTCAATGCACCTGCTGGGCACCTGCTGGGGGGACTGCAGGTGCTGTGGGTTAGTTGACATAACGTGGCTTATGGGCGCAGCCGCTACGGGGCCGCCCATAAGCCCACACGAAGCCCGTCTCCGCACGCGACATTGGACGTCCCCCGGGAGGACGCGCTTTCCGAGGACGCACCGTGGATCCTCACGTCCTCGCGTCGTCCTCGCAGCTCGTCTGGTGTCAGGGTACGAAGCCGTTGTCGCTGAGGAACTCGTACAGGCCGTCGACCAACTGCAGGTCGCCGAGGGCCTCGACTGGGGTCCAGCGCGCTTCGGCGGCGTCGTCGCCCGGTGTGGGGGTCGCGTCGTCGAGGATGGCGACGGCGAAGTCGAGGATGACGAAGTGGTACGGGGTCGGGTCGGCACCCATGCGTTCGACCCAACCGACGAAGCCGGTGACGACACCAGTGAGCGCGGTCTCTTCCTCGAGCTCTCGGAGGACCGCGGCGCGGAGGTCCTCGCCGAAGTGCACCCGCCCGCCGGGCACCGACCACAGGCCGGCGGCCGGTCCATGCCCCCGGCGTACGAGGAGGATCTCGTCGTCGCGTACCGCTACTGCACCGACTGCGACCTGCGGGACGGCGGTCATCCGGCCGGGCGGTGCATGACGAGCGCCCGCGCGGTGAAACCGGACTCCTCGAAGAAGTTCTTCGCTGCACGCGCGCCCGGCAGGGCGAGCGCGTCCACGCCGACGCAGCCGGCTTCGGCGCAGAAGGCGACGACGCGTTCCACCATCGCCTCGCCGACACCGATCGAGCGCGCCCCCTCTTCCACGAACAGATCGGTCACGATGCCCAGACGGGCACCGTCGTGGAGCACGTCGACGACGACGGCCGCGAAGCCCACGACGACGTCGTCGATCGTGCCGACGACGACGCATGCGTCGTCGCGATCGAGCAATGCCGCGTACGCGTCGTCGAGCGGCTCGGCGAGCGCCTCCCGTTCCGCCCACACCGCGCCGCCGCGCATCGTGCGCAGCTCGGCCCGCAGCGCACGTGCGAGCTCGGCCACACGCGGCACGTCGTCGGGCTCGGCGGGCCTGCTCGCCTCCATCAGTCGCGGTCCTGTCGCTCCACCCGGCTTCGGCGTCTCAGGTGATCAGCGCGCGAGTTGGTCGATCTTGCCGAGGATCGTGCGGCGGCCCCGGCCACGCGTTTCGTAGGCCCGGATCGCCTCGAGCTCGTCCGCGCTCAGGCCCGGGAGCCGCTGCACGACCTGCGACGCCGAGAGCTCGTCGTAGTCGGGGATCGACAATGCCGGGCTCGTCATGTCACCGCCTCGCCCGCCAGCCGGCATGGTCGCCGCGTGAGCCCCGTTCGCACCGACAGCGTCGGCCCGGTCCGCCTGCCTCGGCGTCGGTGTCGCCGTCGGTGTCGGTGCCGGTGCCGGGTGCGACACGGGCGCGGCCGCAGGCGGGGGCGCGGCCGGAACGCCAGTCGGGCGCTCCTCGCGCCCGAGGCCACCGAAGGGCTGTCCGGCTCTCCCCCGCGCTTCGCTGATGCGGGTCTCGACCCCCTTGCGCAGCTTCGGCACACCGAAGTCGAGCGCGAACCGGCCCACCGCCTTCGCCTGTTCGAGCTTCGATTCGGCGTCATGGCGGCGGGTCTCGATCTCGGCCCGGCCCCGTTCCACGAACGCGTGTACCAGCCCGGGCGCGGAGTCGCGCGCGAGCAACGCGAGGCCCAACGGCGCGTACACGAACACGTCGAGGGCGCGATCGACCGGGCCCTTGTGGTTGTCGTCGCTCACGACTCGCCTCCTCAGGCTCGCCGGTCGCCGGCGGGTTCGGGGGGTTCGCGGGTCTTTCGAAGTGTACGACCGGCGACGGCGACCGCTCCCACGAGGCAGGCCACGCTCCCCCACACGACCCACTCGCCGTACCGCACATAGGGCGTCTCACCCGACGTGGTCGTGACGCGGCCCGTGACCACGGTGTTGTGGAAGAGCCGGCTGTGGCGCAGTTGGCGGCCGGACGCGTCGAACACCGCGGTGATCCCCGAGATCGCCGCGTGCAGCACCGGCCGTGCGGTCTCGGCCGCGCGCATCTGGCTCGTGTCGAGGTGCTGGGCGGAGTTCGCGGATCGCCGGTACGAGCGGTTGTTCGTGGTGACGACGATGGCCTGTGCTCCGTCGCGCACGAACCCCCGCACCAATGGTGAGAACGCCGACTCGAAACAGATGACGGTGGCGACAGGATGTCCGGAGACGCGGAACAGGTGACGTCCGTGACCCGCGGTGAAGAGCGTCTTGATCTGTTTCGTCGCACCGATGCTGCCGAAGACGCTGCGCCAGGGGATGTACTCGCCGAACGGGACGAGATGCTGTTTCGAGTAGCTGCCCTGCAGCTTCCCGCTCGGTTCGTACAGACGGTTCGTGTTGAACGAGCGCCCGCGCTCGTCCACCGAGATCACGTTCGCGAGCACATCGGCGCCGTGCGTCCGGGCCAGGTCGGTGAGCGCGTTGCGGACCGCGATGTCGCCGCCCTCCGGATCGCTGTCGAGCGACGACTCGGGGAACACGATGAGGTCGTAGGGCCCGCGCAACTGTTGGGCCAGGGCGAGGTGGCTCGTGGTGAGGTACTGCTCGTCCACCTCGGCTTGGGTGAGCTCACGGTCCTTGTCGTTGCCCTGCAAGAGCGCGTACCGCAACGAGCCCGTAGCCCGCGGCGTGTACCGGGTGACGTCGCCGACGACCACCACCGCGACGACCAGCGCGAGGCCCGCGCCCGCGAGCCGCAGCGCCCGCCCGTCGCGCGACCACGTCGCGATCATGACATCGGCAAGCAGTGCGCTGGCCGCCACGGCGACGTACGAGACGAAGAGCACGCCGCCCCAGCCCGCGAGTGCCCGCGCGACGCTCGAGGCGTGGAACGCGTAGCCGACCTCGCCCCACGACAGGCCGCCCAACGGGAAGCGACCGATGACGGCCTCGAAGACGACCCACGTCGCGGCGAGGATCCACGGGCCACGGGCTCCCCTGGCCGCGAGCCACGCGACCGCCGCGCCGGCGGCGGCCCACGATGCCGCGAGCGCGAGGACGAGCGGCGCGAGCGCCACGGTGCCGAAGTACCACGCCCACGAGACCAGGACGCTGTAGTACGCGACCCCGCCGATCAGGCCCAGCAGCGCGGCCCGGCCGGGCCCGGCACCGCGCCACGCGAGCCACAACGGCACCAGCGCCACCAACGCGAGCGGGCCGAGGTCGAGCGGGGGCCGGGCCGCCGACAGGAGCAGGCCTGCGAGCACGACCGCCGCGACGCGGGGCAACAGCGGCTGCCCGAGCGGCCCGGCGTGCCGCGCCGTGCGCTGCTCGACGCCCGGTGTGTCGGCGGTTGGTGCAGACGCAGAGGCGGACTGCGAGAGCAGCGGGGGTTCCTCGGCTCGGCGGGCGGGCGGCGCCGCCCTGCGCTGAATCCGGAGCTCAGGCGCAGTCGCGGCAGACCATCTTGGCCTCATCGGCCAGCTGTGTGCGAGGCAGGACGAGGAAGCACGACGAGCACAGGAACTCGTCGGGTCGGCGGGGCAGGATCCGGCCGGAGCCGTCGCCCCGATCGTCGGTCTCGACTTCCTCCTCGTCGACGTCCTCGTCGTCCTCGAGGCTTCCGCTCGCGGTGCGCTCGAGGAGCAGGACGTCGAGCGGCTCCTCGACGTCGTCGGGGTGCAACTCCTCGTCGAGATCGACGATCTCGTCGTCTTCCTCGTCGGTGGTCGTCAGACCGACCGCGGAGGTCGGCACCTCGATCTCCTCGTCGCCGAGGCTCTCACCGTCCTCCTCGTCGAGGACGTCGACTTCGAGTTCGTCGTCGTCGTCGTCCTCCTCGAGGTCGATGTCCTCTTCGTCGAGATCGTCGTCGTCGAGGTCCTCCTCGAGATCCGGCTCTTCGTCATCGAATTCGTCTTCGGCCATGAGGCGCTCCACCGCGGGCTCGATCCAGGCGTGTCCCCTACCCGGCACGTGTCCGCGGCAACTCGAAAGTGGAAACGGGGGGTTCGGCGGGGCCGTTGGGGTGCGGGAGTATAACGCCGAGCCCCGCTCTGATAGCGCCCAACCAAACGGCGTGCGGGTGCGACGCATTCCGGCATTTTCCTGTCGCACGCGTGCCGTCCGTCACATCACGGACAGGCGGCATCGCCAGGCGCAATTCCCCGAGCGGGCCGTGTGCCGGTGCGAACACGGAGCCCAGGAGGCCGTTGGGGCCGCTGTGTGGCCCGACCGACACGGCCGGGTTATCGCAGCGTTCTCTACTTGGCCTCCTGGACCCCTTGGTCCCTCATGCCCCCCTTCGGAGCCGGAAGACGCTCCGAAAGGCCCACGACCGGCAACAGGCTGCGGGGACGAGGAGTAGTCAGCCCGACAAGTGGGGTCCCTGTCAAGCGGTACTTCCTGCCGTACCGATGCGCTGACCTGCGATGGCCCGCGTCGATCCTGGTCACTGACACGAGCATTTTTTCGACGCGCGTCGCGTGATCTCGGAGCGTCGCGCGCGCAGCGCGCGTCACGGCTCCGATCAGATACGCGGCGCGGTCCGCCGTTGCTCGGCCGCTCGTTCCGAATGGAGGCGTTCGAGGTCGTAGGTGCGGTGATCGACGAAGGTCATTGCCTCCGCGATCGCGTGATGGCCGGCCTCGTCGGCGATGAGCCGGTGCATCTCCTGAGCCACGCGCCGGTACGCGGGGTGGCCCTGGGGGGACGTTCGCAACTCGAGGAGATGGAACGCTTCGCGCGCGTTCATCTGCATCACGAAGCGCACCCGATACGCGAGCGAGACCGCGTACGGAGCATGCTCGGGGAAGTGTGGTGCCAGCGCGTCGTACAGCTCCGCCGAGCGCGCCATCGCATCCTCGAAGTGCGACGCCAGGCCCGCTTCGGCGACAGCTTCGGGAACTTCGTACCCGTGCTGCGGCGTCAGCGGCTGCCAGTCGATCGTCAGCAGTCTGTGACGTTGCAGATCGCGGAACGCGCCGTAGTCCGCGAGCACGTCGAACCGATACGCCGTGCGCTCGAAGCCGCGCCCGGGCTTGTGCCGGCGGTTGGTGCGCTCCCCCACCGCGGCGCGCATGATCGCGATCTTCTCCTCCGGGCTCAGTTTGCGCACACGGGCCAAAACCTGGTCCTCGGGCAGGTTCGTGGAGGAATAACAGATCGCGGCGAGCACCTTGTCCTCGCCGTCGGGGTCGAAATCGGTGAGCGTCACCGCGGGACGGGGCTCGGGTGGTTCGGCGCCGAACATGCGATAGGCCACGTCCGCGACGTCGGAACGGATGTCCTCCTGATACCGGCTCCACGCGACGCCGCGTTCGGGACGGTCGACACGGCTGAGGAACGAAGGGATCACCTTCCGCAGCTCGTGCAACATCAGGTCCGCGTACTGACGCGCTTCGGGGAGAGGATGCGCGCGCATCCGCAGCAGCAATGCCTCGAACCCTTGACCGCTGCCGTAGATGCCGACGTTCGACAACGTGGCCGCCGGAAGGATGCCCCGTACCGCGTCACACGCCTTGGCCTTGATCGTCTGTTTGTAGACGAAGTCGGAGTCGGCAGGCTCCTTCGGGTACCTCTCGCGCGCCCAGTCCATCATCGCGGGCAGCATCTTGCGGTACGTGTCGAACAGCGCGTCCATGTCGGCCACATACCGCGCGCCGACCGTGGATGCCATGATGCCCGGATCGCGCCAGTATCGGTATCGACCACCCAAACGTGCGTCGTACGGGATGTAGCGAGTGGACTGTTCGAGATACGACATGAGCCGGCCCCACTCGAGCACCTTGGTGAGAAGGTTCGAGGCCTGCTCGCACGCGAGGTGCACACCGCCGAGCTGCGCGACCGAGTCGTCGCCGTACTCGAGGAACACGCGCTCGTAGAGCTCTTCGGCGCGTCGCAACCCGATCGTCGCGTCGTTCGTCAGATCACCGGCGAGGTCGAGGTTGCCGACGAACTCGTCGAGGAACAGCCGCCGCAAGCTCTTCGCGCTGCGTGAGTAGCGTGCGAACAGCGCGCCCTTCACGACCTCGGGCAGGTTCACGAGCGCGAACACGGGCCCGCGCAGGTTCGAGAAGTAGGGCCGGAGGACGGCCGCCTCCTCTTCCGTGAACTCCTCGTCGACGTAGAGCATGGGCCGCCGAGCGTACCTCCGGCCCCTTCCGGCCCGATGGATGCCCGGCGCGGCCGCGGCGGCTCAGATGAGCAGGCGGAGGGTGCCCGGGCGGACCTCGACCGTGACGTCGCGCACGTGTCCACGGGACCGCCCGTCCGCGGTCAGAGCAACGTCATGCTCACACCGCACCGCGATGTGGCGGCCGTTCGCCTGGACGATGTCGGGGTGTGGCACGTGGGTCCCGAGGTGCAGCCGGCGGCGCATGCCGGCCCGGTCGCGCGGCGCCTGCGCATGTACCTGGAGCTCCACCCTGCCGTCCCCCGGATGACCCCGCGGTACGACGTCGAGCCCGTGGAGGTACTGGCCGTTCGCGATGACGACCGTCGTCGCCCGGCCCCGAAACCGCTCGCGGCCGTCGACCTCGACGCGCATCCGCACCCGCCGGTGCCACCACCGCAGACGGTGCGGGCAGGGGCCGAGCACCACCGCGTTCACGGCCCGGCCCGACCAGGCGTCGGAGCGTGCTTCGAGCACGTCGAGCGCCACTTCCGTGGCCGCCGGAGCGGAGGCCACGAGGCCGAGCGCCCGCGCCAGGTCGGACTCGGGAGCCGGTTCGAAGCGCACGAGGTCACCGCCGGCGAGGTCGACGGCCGCGGCGAGATCCGCGTCGCCTCCGGCAACGGTGCGCGCCTCCTCGGCCGTCGCCGGGCGCCCCCACGGTCGGCCCTTCTCGATCACGTGACGACGCTGGACGCCGCGACGACGCCGCGGAAGCACGCATCCGCCGCGCCGGCCGACGCGTGGCGCACCTGCGCGCTCGGCGCGACCTCGGATATCTGGCGCAGCACGTCGATGCACTGCTTCACCTGGCGTACGAAGTCGCCTCCGGTGAGGTCCTCGTCGAGCACGTCGGCGAGGTCTTCACCGGCCACCCACGCGTAGATCGCAGCCGCGAAGCCGGGGTCGGGGACACGGCTCTCCGGCAGGCCCGCGTCGGCTTCGTCGCCGTTGAGCTGGCGCGACAGCCGGTCGAGCTCGCGCCACCGGCGCGCGAGGCGGCTCGTCGGCCAGCGCGGCGGCGGTGCGGGCCGTCCCGCGTCCGGCCCGCGGCGCTCGTAGGTGAAGCACGACACGAAGCCCGCGAACTCGCGCGGATCGAGGTCGTCGAACAGGCCGCCCTCCATCGCCTCGGCGATGAGGAGGTCGGCCTCGGTGTACAAGCGGGCCAGCCGGCGGCCGCCCGCGGTGAGCTTCCAGTCGTCGACGTAGCCCCGCGCCTCGAGCACGCGCAGCACCCGGTCGAACTGGCGGGCCAGGGTGTCCGTACGGGCGCGGATGCGGCGCTCGAGTCGTTCGATGTCCCTCTCGAGCCGCTCGATGCTCGCGACGGCCCGCAGCCGGGCCCGATCGCGACTGCCACCACTGCCCGAGCGGCGCGGCGGCTCGTCGTCCACGGGCCTCGGTGGACGTTCGGGCTGCAGCTTCACCCGGCGGAGCGTCTCGGCGAGCTCGCGGCGAAAGCCGACGCTCTTCGGTGCGAACGGTCGCGGGAGCTCGATCGTGCCGACGACCGCGGGCGGCTCCCGGAAGTCGCGTGGGCGCAGCTGCACGAGGTCGCGCCGGCTCGTCAACGCCAGCACTTGCTGGCCGCCCCGGCCGTGCGCGTGACGCAGTACGACGACACGGCCACCGTGACGTCCGCTCACCAGCACGTCACCCGGTCGCAACGCGGCCATGGTCTGGGCCACGCGGTTGCCGGCGCTCTCGCGGCGGCGGCTGTCGAGCTCGTCGAGCCGGCGCCGGTACTCCTCGACGTCGCCGGGTTCGATGCCGGCTGTGGCCCGTTGACGCGCGAGCAGCTCCTGGTGCTGTTCGAGGCGGCGCTCCAGCGTGACGGTGTCGCGGTCGGTGCGGTACTGCGCGAACGACAAGTTGAGCAGATGGTGGGCGACGTCGCGCGGGTAGCGGTTCACGAGGTTCGCGGCCATGTTGTAGGTCGGCCGGAACGACGACGTGAGCGCGTACGTGCGTCGGGACGCGAGCCCGGCCACCTGGTCGAAGGGCACGAACGGGCTCCAGCACACGAGCGCGTACCCCACCTCGTCGATCCCGCGCCGGCCGGCCCGCCCGGTGAGCTGGGTGTACTGCCCCGGCGTCAGGAACTCGTGGCGCTCACCCGTGAACTTCGACAGTTTCTCGATGACGACCGAACGCGCCGGCATGTTGATGCCGAGCGACAGCGTCTCGGTGGCGAAGACCACCTTGACGAGACCGGCCGCGAACGCAGCCTCCACCGCCTCCTTCATGGGCGGGACCATGCCGGCGTGGTGGGCGGCGATCCCAGCTTCGAGCGCGCTCGCCCATTCGCGGTAGCCGAGCAGGTCGAGGTCGTCGTCCGACAGCGACGACGTGCGCTCCTCGGCAATCCGGCGGATCTCCGCCCGTTCCGGCGACTCGGTGAGTCGCAGGCCGGCGGCCAGGCACTGCTCGACCGCGGCGTCACAGCCGGCGCGGCTGAACACGAACACGATCGCCGGCAGCATGTGCTCCGCCGCGAGCCGGTCGACGATCTCGACCCGACCCGGCGTCCGCAGCCGGACGCGGGGGCGCCCTCGGCCGCCGGCGCCCCGGTGCCCCCGCGCGTCGAGGCGGGCCGCCTCCGGGTTCGGCCGTTCCTCACCGTCGACGGTGACGAACGTCGGGAGGATGTGCAGCGCGTCACTCCCCCGCTCCGCCACCAGGTACAGGTGATGCAACTCGACCGGACGCCGCTCCTCGATGACGGCCGCGGTCTCGCCGCGCACGGTGCGGAGCCACTCGGCGACCTCCTCGGCGTTCGACACCGTGGCGGAGAGGCACACGAGGTCCACCTCCGCCGGAAGATGGATGATCACCTCCTCCCACACCGCACCGCGGAAGGGGTCCTGCAGGTAGTGGACCTCGTCGAGCACGACATAGCGAAGGTCGGCGAGCGCCGGTGAGCGGGCGTAGATCATGTTGCGCAGCACCTCGGTCGTCATCACGACGATCGGCGCATCACCGTTGATCGAGTTGTCGCCCGTGAGCAGGCCCACGTTCTCGGCGCCGTACACACGCACGAGATCGTGGAATTTCTGGTTCGACAGCGCCTTCAACGGCGTCGTGTAGAAGGCCTTCCCCGACGCGGCCCGGGCGAGGGCGACCGCGTACTCGGCGACGAGCGTCTTCCCGGAGTCGGTGGGCGCAGCCACGAGCACCGAGGCCCCGGTGTCGAGGGCGTCGAGGGCGCGGGTCTGGAACTCGTCGAGCTCGAAGCGAAGCGAGGCCTCGAACTCGGCTCGGAGCCCGCTGGGCACGGCCCGCGCGCCTCCTACGGTCACGGTGTGGCGCCGGCCTTGGTGGTCGTCGTCGGCGCCGCGCTCGTCGACGGGACGCTCGTGGTGGGTGCCCGACCGGTGGTCGGGCTCGCCGGCCGAGTCGTGGTGGTCGACTTCTTCGGCTTCGAAGTGGTCACTGTGGGAGGCGTCGTGCCGGTCCCCGAGCCCGTCGGCCACGTGTAGATGATTCCCGCGGTCGCGCCGAGGATCACGACCGCGGCCGTCACAGCCTTCGCGATCTCCTTGCGGGGCCGGGGCGGCTTCCACGTGCCCTTCTGCGGCCGGGCCCGCTTACTCACCGTCGCTCCGCGGTCGGCTCATCGTTTCAGGACCCTTCCGATCAGGATGCACAGCTCGTAGAACACGTACATCGGCACGGCCATGAAGAACAGAGAGTACGGGTCCTGGCTGGGCGTGATCACGGCGGCGAAGACGACGATCGTGACGATCGCCCCCCGCCGCCACCGGCGCAGCTGGCGGGTGTTCAGAACGCGCGCGATCAGCAGGAACATCAGCACGACCGGGAATTCGAATGCGAGCCCGAACGCCAGGACCATCAATCCGACGAGCGAGAGGTACTTGTCGGCTGCGAGCAGCGGGTGCAGCGAGTTCCCGCCGACGTTGATGAGGAACTCCAGTGCCTTCGAGAGCGTCAGCAGCGCCACCCAGCCGCCGAGGGCGAACAGGAGCACCGTCGAGACGATGAACGGCACCGCGTAGCGCTTCTCGTGCTGGTGGAGGCCAGGGGTGACGAAGCGCCACAGCTGCCACATCCACACGGGAACGGCGAGCACGATGCCGCCGTAGGTCGCCACCTTGAGGCGGACCAGGAACGCGTCGAGGGGGCCGGTGAACACCAGCTGCTTCTGCCGGCCGTGGGTCGCGGTCTTGTAGTAGTGGACGAGGAACGAGATGATCGAGTTCGAGAAGATGAAGCACACGATCGCGGCCAGCGCGACCGCGATCAGTGAGATGAACAGCCGTCGACGCAGCTCGGCGAGATGTTCGACGACCGTCATCCGCCCGTCCGGGGAGACGGGCCGGCGCCGCCGGCGAAGTGTGAGGGCTCTCACCACGTGGTCGTCAGGTGGAGACGTCGGGGCGGGGCGGGACACGGAAACGCGACGGCGCACTCACGCGGGGCACCGCGCGCTCCCGGGGCACGGCAGGCGAGGACAGGGTCTCCGGGCGCGGCGGATGGAACGGTGCGACCGGCTCGTCGTCGTCTTCGTCGATGCCCAGCACGCCGGTGACGTCGGCGCGAAGCGTTGCCTGGACCCGGCGGATCTCGCTCATCCCCTTGCCGAGTTGGCGGGCCATGTCGGGGAGCTTCTCGGGCCCGAACACGAGGAGCACGATCACGAGGATGACCATGATCTCCGGAATGCCGAGGTTTCCCACCGGCTCGTCTCTCCCAGGTCCCGGCGCGCCCGTGATGCCGGTCGTGGCCGGACCGCCGCGCCCGATGCTACTGCCGGGTATCCCGATCGCCCGGACGGCGCCGGCTCGCGGCGCGGGACATCTCACGTCGCAGCGAGCCGATCAACGGGGTCAGCTCACCTCTCGTGCGGGCGATGGAGGAGGTGATCGATGCGAGGGTGCCTGCTGCCCTGCGGGTCGCGACCAGCAGAGCGAGTGCACCGACGCCGGCGACCGCGATCGGAACGACCCAGAGGCTCACGCCGACGAAGCGTAGGGGATGTCCGTTCCCCGGCCGTGGGGCCGTGGACGGCGGCGCCTGCTGCGCCGCCGCACACGGGCTCTCGGTCTAGCGCGGCAGCTCTTTCTGGACGACCGCGGTCAGCTGGTCGAACCACTCGTCGCCGCGCAGCAAGAGGTGGAAGTCCAACAGGTCGTCCGGTGTGAACGTCGGCCCGTCGTGGTCCTCGAGCAGCTCGAGCGGACGGCGCCAGACCTGCAGGCGCACACCCGACGAGACGAGGAGGTCGACGATGCGCCGGCTGGCGTCCTTGGCGACCGCCCGCTCGCACGCCGGGCACCGGAAGCAGTACGAGCCCGACTCGTCGTCGGAGCACACCCGTACGGTGAGATCGGTGGCCCGCAGCTGAACATCACCGCAGCTCGGGCAGTTTGCTCGGATGGTCGTCACGTTTGAAAAACCCCTTACTCCATGGCCGCTAGAACCAGATCGGCAGGCATCAGGGGGGCCTTGAGCGTTCGTGTGCAGCACCACAGACGGTGGTTGGACGCCGCGTGCCTCGCCTCGCACACGCGCGTACCGTGCGCGACGATCGACGGGATGACGATCGCTTTCGCGCATCGCGGCGCGCGCCTCGACGAGCCCGAGAACACCATCCCCGCGTTCCGGCGAGCGCTCGAACAGGGGGCTACGGGGCTCGAGTCCGATGCGTGGCTCGCGGCCGATGGCGAGGTAGTGCTGGCCCACGACGAGTGCTTCCGATCGGGCATCCGGCGGGTCCATGTGCACCGGTCGACGGCCGAGCAGCTCGCGCGTGTCGACGTCCCCCGGTTGCGCGACCTCTACGAGACGCTCGGAGCGGAGTACGAGCTCTCGCTCGACGTGAAGGAGGCCGGCGCGGCGCGTCCCGTGCTCGACATCGCCCGTGCCGCAGGCGCGAGCAACCGGCTGTGGCTGTGCTCACCGCACGTCGACCTCCTCACCGAGCTACGCGAGGAGTCGGACGGCGCGCATCTCGTGCACTCCGTTCGCAAGAAGCACGTCGACGGCTCGATCGAACGTCACGCGGCCGAGCTGCGCTCACGTTCCATCGACGCGATGAACATGCACCACAGCGACTGGACGAAAGGGCTCGTGTCGCTGTTCCACCGGTTCGACGTCGCCGCGTTCGCATGGGACGTGCAGGAGATGCGGCACCTTCGAGCCGCGCTGCAGATGGGTGTCGACGCCGTCTACTCCGACCGTGTCGACCGGATGATGGCCGCCATCGGCGAATGGGGCTGAGTCATCCGGGTGCGCTACCCCTTCGGGTCGCTCCTGCTCCTGTGGTCTGCGTCACAAGAAGCCGAGGTGGTTCAGGGGCCAGATGCGGACGAAGACCCGTCCGACGATGATCGACCGCGAGATCGGTCCGAACACGGTCGAGTCCTTCGACTGCTGACGGTTGTCGCCGAGCACGAAGTACGAGTGGGCCGGTATGTGCACCGCGGCGAACGTCTTCGACTGCACGCCGTGGAGGTACGGCTCGTTGAGGAGGCGTCCGTCGATGTAGATGTGGCCGTCGCTGCGGCCCTCGATGGAGTCGCCGGGCAGACCCACCACCCGCTTGACGAGATCCTTGATCTGCGCGGTCTCGGTACCCGGGGGCGCCTTGAACACGACGATGTCGCCCCGATGGACGTCGTGCAGGTGATAGCTCAACTTGTTCACGAGCACGCGGTCGCCGACCTGCAGCGTCGGCACCATGGACGTGGACGGGATGTAGAAGGCCTGGAACAGAAACGTCTTGATGACGAGCGCGATGCCGATTGCCGCCGCGATCAGGACGACCCATTCGACGACCACACGCTGACGCCGCTTGCTGCGTTGCCGTCGTTGCGCAGCGCGCGGTGCGGACCCGGGGTCGGTCACGACGTCGGCGTGGGGCCCGGGCGTGGCGCGTGTGCCCGTGACGGGCTCGACCGCTTCCGTCGGCTCGCCGCCAGTCGGGCCGCCGCCGGACGGGCCGCCGCCGGTCGGGCCGCCGTCACCGTACGGACCGGATTCGTGTCGCTCGGCGTCCTCACCCGACGGCTCGGGCCAACGCACGCTCATCGGGGAAGTTCCGGACGCAGCATTGCGTGCCATCCTCGCACGTCGGTGGGTGCACCCCCGCGCGCTCGGCCGTCAATACCGGGCGAGAAGCCGGCGGGCGGCCACTGCCGCGGCATCGGCTTCCTCGGCGGGAGCCACCACTTCGGCCGCGGGACCGAGCCGCAGGAGGAGCCGCTCCAGCCATGCCCGCTCGCTGATCGCCATGGTGACGGTGCACCAGCCGCCAGGCTCGTCGAGCACCTCCTCGGTCGGATAGGTCTCCGGCACCCACCGCGCCGAGGGCGCCAGTCGCAGGGTGATGCGAAGGTCGTCGGGGTGCGGGTGGTACACGAGCTCGTCGTGCCGGTCGGCCTCGGGCCGCGGCGCGAACCGCTCACCGGTCGCGCGCACGGCGCGTACGCGGTCCACACGAAAGAGACGCTCACCCCGGGCGCGATGGCAGTACGCGGCCGTGTACCAGGCGCCGAACGCGTGGAACACCCGCAGCGGGTCGATACGACGCGTCGTCATCTCGTCGCGTGCGTACGAGTAGTAGTCGATCTCCACCTGCCCGTGCTCCCGTGCCGCGTCACGGAGCACGTCGAGGTTCGGCGCGCCGCCGACGTCCACCACGAGCCCCTGCGGCGAGCCGAGCGCGTCGGCGAGCTTGTCGAGAGCGCGCGCCAGCGGGCCATGCGGATCGGCTCCGGGAACGGTGAGCATGGCGCGGCCCGCGGCGAGCAGCGCGAAGCCTTCGGACGCCGTGAGTCGCAGCGGGCGTTCGAAGTATTCCGCGAGCCGGATCGAAACCCGATCGCCGCGGAGGTCGACGTCGATGAGGCGGTCCGCGGTGTACGGCGGCAGGCCGCAGAACTGCAACAGTGACAGCTCGCGTTCGAGATCACGCCGCGACATGCTGAACCGCGCCGCGAGATCGTCGAGGTGCGCCCCCGGGTGGGCGAGGATCCAGGGCACGAGCGCGAGCACCTTGCGAAGGCGCTCCGTGGCCACGGCGCGCGGGCTCATGCCGGCGCCCCGGCGTGGCTCGCGTCGCCCTCGTTGCCCGCGACCGCGCGCAGCCAGCCGACGACGTCGTCGCGGACCGCCGGCGGCTCGAGCACCGTCGCGTGATCGAGGAGACCGAAGAGCCACGAGCGGAACGCCTCGCGGTTCACCACGTCGAGACCGACGACGACCGCCCCGTCGTCGCGGCGCTCTTCGACGGCCTCCTCTCCGAGTTCCTCGACGACCCATCCGGCGCGTGCCGGGTCGATGAGGACGAGGGCACGCACCGGCCGGTCCTCCCCGAACAGCAGCGGGTCGTCGCGTAGGTACTGCTCCGGGTCGAACGCGTCCGGTGGCGAGAAGCTCCCGGCGCCGCCGGTGGACACGCCTCCCTCGATGCGGTCGACGCGAAACGCGCGCGGCGCGTCGCGCGCTCGATCGTGACCGACCACGTACCAGTGTCCGAGCCGCAGCACCACGCCGTAGGGCTCGAGCTCCCGGTCTTCGCCGCGGTACACGAACGTCACCACGGCCCGTTGCGCGGTGGCGTCGAAGAGGTCGCCGAGCACGGGGCTTGCCGGGAGGTCCGCGACCGCCGGGGCGCTCTCACCGGTGAGGCCACCGAGCTTGATCAGGGCCTCGCGCGCGTCGTCGCCTTCGAGACGGACCGCGGTCACCGCGACGTGGAGCGCCTCGCGCTCTTCGTCCGACAGGTCGAGCTCGGGCAGGTAATAGCGCTCCGGGCGGATGCGGTATCCGACGTCGCCGGCGCCGCCGAGCGGGTCGACGCTCTCGACGCTGATCTCGATGCCGAGCTCGCGCAGCGTCTCCTTGTCGCGTTCGAAGGCCCGGTGACGCGACGCGCGGTCGTCCGGGTACCTCGGCTCCACCCGGTCGGCCACCTCGTCGAGCGTGAGCGGCCGTCGGGTGTCGAGCAGGGTGGCCGTGAGGTTCAGGAGCCGCTCGAGCCGGTCGGCCATGTCAGCAGCCGGTCACCCAACGGGCCGCGAGCGCGCCCGCGGCCGCTGCGGCTTGGAACATGATCGGGTCGTCG
Source organism: Acidimicrobiia bacterium (assembly GCA_024281095.1). Taxonomy (GTDB): domain Bacteria; phylum Actinomycetota; class Acidimicrobiia; order IMCC26256; family JAMXLJ01; genus JAMXLJ01. The sequence continues at coordinate 78,849 of JAMXLJ010000159.1, forward strand.
GCCGCGGGTCGACCCATCGACACCACGCCGAGCCCCTCGGGCCCGAGCTGATCGAGCACGTCGGGCGGCTCGACCGTCACGATGTCGTGACGATCTCCGATCGCCGCCTCGTCGAGGTCGCGCTCGAGCCGACGCTGGTGCTCGCCGTCGATCGCGGGGACCACGACCGTCACCCGTTCGCGGCACGCGAGGCGAAGGGCGGTGATCGTGTGATGCGACACGCCCTGATGACGCGCTCTCGGATCAGCGAACGACGCCCGGAGGCACGCGATCGGGCGACCGCCGAGCGCCGCGGCCGCGTCGAGCACGGGCCCGACTTCGATTCCCGAGAAGCCGAGGCGGGTGCCGGTCCCGACGATCCCGGGGCCCATTGCGACCACGGCGGCGTCGGCGCTTGCGAGATGTCGCGCGACCGCGAGGGCCGAGAACACCGACACCGCTTCGTAGTCGCCGCCGAAGGCGTGCCCCGACGTGACCGTCGCATCGATCATGTCGCGGGCCCGCATCGCCGCGACGAGATCCGACAACGCGAGCGGCAATGCGGCGCCGTCGGTCATGACGTACACGAGACGAGCGTCGGGTGCGAGCAGCTTGAACGCGGCCGCGGCCGCCGGGACCTGGCTGTGCAACGGCGTCGCGACGACCGGCATTCCGTCGATGCTGTCGACGTCCACGAGCTCGGCCGCGTGCTCCTCGGCGCTGCCGACGTCGGTCTGCAGGCTCGTGTAGCGCGCCTTGATGATGTGGCCGGGCCCGCGCTCCGTCCACGTGTCGCGCTCGAGATTCCAATGCACCACGTGCCAGCCGCCCGTACCGAGCCCGAGCTCGACCGCGGTCGTGTTCACCACTACGCGGTCACCGCGCTCGACCCGGCCCGTGAGTTGTGTCAGCACGTAGGCAGGCTCGGGGCCGTCGCCGAGGTCGACATCGACGCGTTGCAGCCCCGGCCGCTCGTGGAGGATGGCGGCCACCTTGCCGCTCCGGAACGACGGCACCGTGGGCCCCTACAAGGAAGCGATGAGCCGCTCGACCCGCTCGTCGCGCGCTTTGAACGGGTCCTTGCACAGGACGGTCCGCTGCGCCTGGTCGTTGAGCTTCAGGTGCACCCAGTCGACCGTGTAGTCGCGCTTGCGCTCCTTGGCCCGGCGGATGAACGCGCCGCGCAGGCGGGCCCGAGTGGTCTGCGGCGGCGTGGTGACCGCGGTCTCGATGTCGTCGTCGTCGGCCTTGCGCTCGACCCGCCCGTTGCGCTCCAAGAGGTAGTAGAGAGATCGGGCGCGACTCACGTCGTGGTAGCTCAGGTCGATGAGCGCGACCCGCGGGTGCGTGAGCGGCATGTCGAACTTCTTCCGGTACGCCTCGATGAGGTGGTACTTGATGACCCAGTCGACCTCGGTGCTCAGGTCGAGCGGGTCGCGCTCGAGGTGACTCATCACGTGTTCCCACATGTCGAGCGCCTGCTGCTCGAGCGGGGAAAGGCCCCGCCGCTTCGCGAACCGCAGGGCCCGAGTGAGGTACTCCGACTGGATCTCGACTGCGGACAGCTCGCGACCATTGGCCAGCCGTACCCTGCGGCGGCAGGTGATGTCGTGGCTGATCTCCCGGATCGCCCGGATCGGGTTCTCGAGGCTGAGGTCGCGCCATGGGCTGGCGTCCTCTTCGAGCATACGCAAGAGGATCGACGTCGCCCCGACCTTGAGGAACGTCGTGTACTCGCTCATGTTCGAGTCTCCGACGATGACGTGCAGGCGGCGGAAGCGCTCGGCGTCGGCGTGAGGCTCGTCCCGGGTGTTGATGATCGGCCGCGACCGGGTGGTGGCGGACGACACGCCTTCCCAGATGTGCTCGGCGCGCTGCGACACGCAGTACATCGCGCCGCGCGCCGTCTGCAGCACTTTGCCCGCGCCCGCGTAGACCTGACGGGTGACGAGGAACGGGATGAGCACGTCGGTGAACTTCGAGAAGTCACCGTCGCGTTCCACGAGGTAGTTCTCGTGACAGCCGTAGGAGTTGCCTGCCGAGTCGGTGTTGTTCTTGAAGAGGAAGACCTCGCCGCGTATCCCCTCTTCGCGCAGCCGCTGTTCCGCGCTCTGCACGAGACCCTCGAGGATGCGCTCTCCTGCCTTGTCGTGGACGACGAGGTCCGCGATCGAGTCGCACTCCGGCGTGGCGTACTCCGGATGGCTGCCGACGTCGAGGTACAGCCGGGCTCCGTTCTCCAGGAACACGTTGCTCGACCGGCCCCACGACACGACCCGGCGGAACAGGTAGCGCGCCACTTCGTCGGGGCTCAGCCGGCGCTGCCCGCGCAGGGTGCACGTGACGCCGTACTCGTTCTCCAGGCCGAAGATGCGCCGTTCCATCTGCCCCGAGGGTACCGGCCCGACGCAAGGGCGCTCGCTCCCGTTCTGAATCGACCCTTGGTGCGGCGCCCGGAGCCGAGCGAAGCGAGCGAAAAGACATCGCACAGGTAACCTGTGCGCATGGCGTCGATGGAGCGCCTCACCTCGGTGAACGGATCGTTTCCGGCGCGCGTCCTCGCTGCCCGTCTCAGCGCCGAGGGGCTCGATTGTGAACTGCGGGGTGCGGTCGACTCGGTCTACCGGCTCACCGTCGGCGACATGGGGCGCGTCGACGTGTACGTGCCGGCCGAGCAGATGGACGATGCGCGGCTGGTGATGCTGGTCAACGAGGTCGAGGCCGTCTACGACGACGCACCGCGATCGTCGACGGCCCGGTCGTGGCTCATGTGGACGGCGGCGGCCGCCGTCGTGTTCTTCGCTCTCGCTCCACTCGTGCGCGTGCTGTTCGGCTCGTGACGCCGGGTCACCCGCTGCCCTGGTCGGGGCCGTGTCCGGTATGCGGTGTCGACGAGCCCCGTCTCACAGTCGACGACGCGCTCGACACCGTCCGGACCCTGGGCCGTCGTTACCGCGAGGCCGTCGCAGGCGTGCCCCTCGACGTGCTGCTCCAGGCTCCGGATCCGTCGGAATGGTCCATGGCGCAGTACATCGCGCACGTGGGCGAAGTGCTGCAGGTGCTCGCGGCCGATCTCGACGTGGCGCTGGACGAGTATCGCCCGAACTTGCCCCATCCCGACACCGTGACTGCGAGCGAGCCCCGGGTAGACGACGTCGGCCGCGACCTCGGCGCGCTCGACACCGCCGCGCGCGCGATCACGGATCGTGGCGCGCGCACGTCGCAGCTCGCGTGGGAACGACCGTTCGAGCTCGATGGTGTGGAGCGCCCGGTCCGCTGGATCGTGG
>JAMXLJ010000160.1 GCA_024281095.1 Acidimicrobiia bacterium
CACGGTGATCTATTACGGACCGGCGGTCTTCTCGGGCGTGCTCGCCCAGTGCCTCGAGGACGAGGGTCTCGACGTTGAGTACGAGACGCCGCTCGACGCGCCGCGCGACGCGGCGAAGACTGTGAGCTTGGTGTTGGCAGCGATCGGCCGACCTGGTGAGGTTCGGGCACGGGCGACCACTGCGGTGCGCCGATTCCGCGGCCGTGGAAACGTCGACTTGCGCGTCACGCTCGAAGGCGGGGAAGCACCCCCGGATTGAGCATCGTGGATCCGTGCATCGTGGATCCGTCGGGCGTGGCCGTGCTGTCCAGCGGCTCCACGGTCTTCCACTGCACCAAGGGGTGCCGAAACTCATAGCGACCGACTCCGGGGTTCTCGCCGAGGCGCGATCCGCCCCTCGGACTCGTTCGCGCTCTTCCCCGCGGGCACATCGTGGGGACGGCATCCCCCGGCTCGGGCCCGACGGTGTGACGCCTGGGGTCATCTCGGCCTCGAAACAGGACATCCGAGACGGCGACCGTGCCTACTCTCGGTGAAGGGCTCGACACGAGGGAGCGTGGCGATGGCGCGTCCGACGAGAGGCTTCGTCTGGCGCGAGTCGCGCGTGCGGGCGTCCTGGCTGCCGCCCGGTCAGCACGACATCGAGGGCGCCTGGCCCGTGTTGACGGCGGAAGCCACCCCCGACATCCGGACCGAGGAATGGACGCTCGCGGTCGAGGGGCTGGTCGAGGAGCCACGGATGTGGACGTGGGACGAGATCCATGTGCTTCCTCAGTCGACGTACTCCGGCGACATCCACTGCGTGACCAGCTGGTCCAAGCACGATGTCGCATTCCGCGGCGTCTCGATCGACGCGCTCTTCGATCACTCGCGTGTGTTGCCGGAGGCCACGCACGTCGTCGGCTCCTGCCATACCGGCTACACGACCAATCTTCCGCTTGCCGACGTGACGGGTGGGCGCGCGTGGGTTGCGTTCGAGTACCGCGGTGAGCCGCTTCCGGCCGCGCACGGAGGGCCGGCCCGCCTACTCGTGCCGCACCTGTATTTCTGGAAGAGCGCGAAGTGGCTCACCGGGCTGCGATTGCTCGACCACGACGAGCCGGGCTTCTGGGAACGGAACGGCTACCACAATCACGGCGACCCCTGGCTCGAGGAGCGGTACCAGGGCGACTGATCGACGAAACGTGACGCACCGCGGCACGCAGCGATCGACGTCCCGGTCCACTCGTGCGTTCCCTGCTCACAACCGCGAGAATCGCGCTGCCCCGAGAAGGGAGGCTGCATGACCACGATTCGGCTCCACGAGACGACCACTGCGACGCCGGAGCAGTTCGTTGCCGGGCTCACGGACTTCGGCCCGGGCCGCTCCAAGCTGTTCCCGAACAGCGCCGACGACGATCTCCAGGTCCACGACAAGAGCGTCGACCATGCCGATGTCACCGAGGGCTCGAAGGGCACCTGGGAGCGGTTGACCTACGACTGGTCCGATCCGCATCGGATCGTGCTCAAGACGACGGACTCCAACGCCTGGGCGAACAGCTCGACCCACACCTACACCCTCACCCCCCGATCCGACGGCGGCACCGACATCGAGCTGGTGGTCGTGCGTCACGGCAAGAACTTGAAGGGGCATTTCTTCGCTGCCGCGTTCACCGTCATCGGGAAGAGCTTCCTCGGAAAGGGGTTCCACACCACCGTCAAGGCGATCGAGGCGCAGAACTACCCGAGACCCCCCGACACGCCCTAGACGACGAGCCGGGTCGGCGGCTAGGGCGAAACACTTTCGCCGACGTGGGCGAGTGCCCATTCCAGCGCGCTGTCGGCGACTTCCTCCCAGCCTTCCTGAGCCGTCCCCGACGGCACCGGCCGTCCGGCCCGGATGCACATCCGGGGTCCGTCCTTCTACAACCTGCAGTCGATGGAGGCCTTGGTGCCGGGAACGTTCGTGGCCGACGCGGTCGCGATCATCTCCAGCATCGATCCCATCATGGGAGAGGTCGACCGCTGAGCCGGATCGAGCAGCGTCCTAGCCTGTGGGTGTGGCTGCTCCTGACGAGACCCTGGCCGCGTTGAATTCGGTCCTCAGCGAGGTCATCGACATCGTCCGGGAAGCGAAGCGGTCGCGCTGGCTCGCCTCCTCCGAGGCCGGCCTCCAGGCGGAGTTCGACCGGCTGTTCGACGATGCGAGGTCCTGGGCGCAGCTGCTCATCGACAGGGACGAGGCCCACGGCGTCTCGCCCCTGGTCTCGATGGTGACGCCGGCGGAACGGACGCCGCCTCCCCTTACTCCCGACGGGTCCGTACAGGAGACGCGCGAGGTTCTCGTGCACCATCTCGAGAAGCTCCGCGAACACATCGGCGCTGCACTGCAGCAGCCCCAAGACGACGACGTACGCCAAGCGCTCGATCAGGTCGAGCGGGCCGTGACAACCCACCAAGAGGCGCTCGGCGCCTGAGCCGCGGTCTTGCTCGTCGACGTAGTCTCTTCGATGGAAAGCACTTGATATGGCGTCGCCTGCCGTCTCGTCGGACTCGCAGCGACGACCCGCTCGTCGAGGAGGTTCGGGTGCCCGGACGGCTGCTGGTCCGAGGGGGCTTCGTTCTCACCGGCGACGACCGTCTGGGCGATGTCGCCGACGGCGACGTCCTTGTCGAGGACGGGCTCATCGTCGAGGTCGGTCGTCGGGTCGAGGTCGCTGACGCAGAGATCGTGAACGCGACGGGCTGCGTCGTCATTCCGGGGTTTGTCGACACGCACCGCCACACCTGGCAGTCAGTGCTGCGCGGATTGCTGCCGAGCTGCACCCTTGCCGAGTACTTCGGTCAGGTGATGTTCGGGGTGGGCCCCCGGTTCCGACCCGAAGACGTCTACGCCGGGACCCTGCTCGGCAGCCTGGAAGCACTCAACGCCGGCATCACGACGATGGTCGACTGGGCCCACATCAACAACACACCCGAACACGCCGACGCCGGCATCGCCGCACTGACCGATGCGGGCATCCGCGCTATGTACGCCCACGGCTGCCCCACATTTCCCGAGTATCTCGTGAACGAGACCTCGCTCGGACATCCCGACGACGCTCGCCGCATCCGCAACCAGTACTTCTCATCCGCCGAGCAGCTTCTGACCCTGGCTCTCGCGCTTCGCGGACCGAACCCCGATCCCGAGATCACACGCCACGACTGGAACCTCGCCCGGGACCTCGGGGCCCGGATCACGGTACACATGGGCGTCGCCGTGAAGGACTCGCTGCTGACCCACGGCGTCCTCGAACTTCAAGGAGAGGAACTGCTCGGACCCGACACCACGTACATCCACTGCAATTTCACCACCGACGCCGAGTTCCAGATGATTCGCGACAGCGGTGGAACGGTCTCGATCGCACCGTACGTCGAGATGGTCATGGGGCACGGTCGACCGCCCGTCGAACGGGTGTTGCACAACGGCCTGCAACCCTCGTTGAGTGCCGACGTCGTGACCACCGTCCCCGGCGACATGTTCACCCAGATGAGGGCGGCGTTCGCCGCCGGCAGAATCGAGCAGCTCCCCGACGATCCGGATGTCCCATTCGACCCCGCGCTCACGCACCGTGACGTCTTGCGGTTCGCGACACTCGACGGAGCCGCCGCGTGCGGACTCGACGACAAGATCGGATCGATCACACCCGGCAAAGATGCCGACCTCGTCCTCATCCGGGCAGACGACATCAACACCATGCCCCTCAACGACCCGGCCGCCGTCGTCGTGACGAGTGCGGACACCTCCAACGTCGACACAGTGCTCGTTCGCGGGCGAGTCGTGAAGCACAACGGCGACCTCTCCGACGTCGACCTCCACCGCCTCCACGACCTGACCTCAGCCGCTCGCGATCACGTGCTCGGAACCGACTCATGACGACTCGACTACCCGGCGGCCGTTGCAGCTACCGCGTCGATGACTCGGTGCCCATGACACCAGAGCAGTTGCGCGCGTAACCTGGCCACCGGGGTAGCGGGCCCCAAGGCAGGAGGGTGGGGGTAATGGGCGGATTTCCGGTACGACGCGCCGGTGTTGCTGTTCTCGTGGTTGTCGCGGTGGCGGTCGCGACCGCTGTGCCGGTTGTGGGCGGCGAGGGTATCGCGTCGGCCGCGACGACGACGTTGACGCCGAACGCCGACGCCACCGTCAACCAGTCGACGCCGACGATGAGCTACGGCGCCAACACGCAGCTCATCGCCGACGGGTCGCCGGTGACCCAGAGCTTCCTGCGCTTCGATTTGCGGAGCATCGGCGGCACCGTGCAGAGCGCGACGTTGCGCCTGCACGTGACCGACATCAGCAACGGCGGAAGCCCCGCCGGCGGGACGGTGGCGACCAGCACGAACACGACGTGGTCGGAGTCGACGGTCACCTGGAACTCGCGGCCGAGCATCAACGGCGCGACGCTGAAGACGCTCGGTGCCGTCACCCGCAACACGTCGGTGACGGTCGACGTCACCGCCGCTGCGCGTGCCGGTGCACTAGTGACGCTCACGCTCGCGTCGACGAACACGGACGGCGCCTACTACGACAGTCGCGAGACCGGCGCCAACGCGCCGCAGCTCGTGGTGACCACGGCGCCGACCGGTACGACGACGACGACCACCACGACGACGACCACCACCACCACCACCACCACCACCACCACCGGGCCGCCGCCCCCGTCGTCGGTGATGCTCGTGCCCGTCGCCGATGCCTACGTCGAGGACGACACGCCCACGACCAACTACGGCCACTCGACCGAGCTCGAGGTCGACGCCTCACCCGTGCGCGAGCTGTACGTGCGCTTCGACCTCACCGCCGTGACCGGGAGCGTGCAGAGCGCCAAGCTGCGCCTGCACGTGGAGAACGTCAGCAACGGCGGCAGCTTCGCGGGCGGCAACGTCGCCCGCCTCGCCGACACCGCGTGGTCGGAGACCGGCGTCACCTGGAACAACCGCCCGACAGCCTGGCAGCCGAACATCGAAACCCTCGGAACGGTCACCCAGAACACCTGGGTCGAGACCGACGTGACCGCGGCGGTGGCCGCCGGCGCGCCGGTATCGCTCGGCGTGCGGTCGTCGAACACCGACGGCGCGTATTACGACAGCCGCGAGTCCGCCAACCCGCCGCAGCTCGTGCTCACGCTCGGGCCGACAGCGCCGCCGGTCATCGGCCCGGTCGTCGCCGCGGTCGGCGACACGGTGTGCCCGCCTTCGGGTGCGGTCACCGCGACCGCGTGCCGGCAGGTCAGCGTCTCGAACCTGATCGTCAACGACCCGAGCATCACCGCGTACCTCGCGCTCGGCGACCTCCAGTACGACAACGGCGAGCTCGCCAACTTCCAGACCGCGTACGAGGTTTCCTACGGGCGCGTGAAGGCCAAGACGAAGCCGGCGCCGGGGAACCACGAGTACAACACCGCGGGCGCAACCGGCTACTACGGGTACTTCGGCGCCGCGGCCGGCGACCCGACGAAGGGCTACTACAGCTTCGACGTCGGGACCACTTGGCACGTCGTCGCGCTCAACGCGAACTGCAACGCGGTCGCGTGCAGCGCGGGCTCGACGCAGGAGCTGTGGCTGCGCGCCGACCTGAGCGCCAACACGCGGCCCTGCACGATCGCGTTCTGGCACCAGCCGCGCTTCTCGTCCGGCAGCCACGGCAACGACGCGACGTACGACCCGTTCTGGCAAGCGCTGCAGCAGTACAGTGCAGAGGTCGTCCTCAACGGCCACGAGCACGACTACGAGCGGTTCGCGCCGCAGTTGCCGAGCGCGGCCGCATCGGCGGCCGGCATCCGGGAGTTCGTCGTCGGCACCGGCGGCAAGAGCATGGACACGTTCGGTGCGACGGTCGCGACCAACAGCGTCGTCCGACTGTCGACGTTCGGCGTGCTCGAGCTCACGCTCGGTACGAACGCCTACTCGTGGCGCTTCGTGCACGAGAGCGGCGCGGTGCTCGACAGCGGCACCGGCACCTGCCACTGATCCGTTCCCCGGTCGTCGCCATGGATCCGGTTGACAGAGGTCCCGGAAGCAGCTGGACGTGGGTTGGGAGACTACGACCCGATGCAGTAAGCGCGCTCGTCACGGCGTCGCGGCACTGCGTCGCAGTTCGGTGGCGTAGCCGACGCGACGACGGCCGAGTCGCCGACCGAACGATCGGGGCGGTGTCCGGCTGGGGGCGGCGGACTGCTGGCGGTCTCGGCTTGCTGACAAACGTCGTGTTTGCCGGTACCTTTCAGGGTTGAGGGCAACCCTGAAAGGAATGCTCGGGCGGATCGCGTGGGAAAGGCCGGTGGGCCGTGGGCGACGATCAGGCGCCGGGTCAACCTGACGAGCCGTTGGACGCCTCGCTCGGAGTGGCGATCAACGTCGCGGGCGACGTCATCGGCAGCCTCGGCCGCGAGGTCGGGCAAGTACCACTTGTCGGCGAGCAACTCGACCGAGGGATTGCCGAAGGCGCAGCGGTGGCCCACAACGCCGCCGAGCACGTCGTCGACGAAGCGATCTCGGAGCAGCTGTCGTCGCGCACGCCTCGAGGACTGGTCGACACCTTCGAGTCGTCCGCTGACGCGGGTCCAACGGTGCTCACGCCGGCCACTTATCCGGGCGCGGTTCCCGAGCCTGACATGGACCGTGACGGAACCCCGCCGGCTGCCGATCCGCCAGCGAACGAGTCGGTCCCGGCGCCGCCGGCACCTGTTGTCGAGGAACACCCGGCCTTGGGATCGAACCGTGACAACCCGTTCCCCGACTGGGATCAGCCTGCGGGCGATTCCGCGCTTCCGACGTTGACACCGGATACCTATCCCGGCGAGTCGCCGTTCCCCGCCGACGACGACGACCTCTCCCCGCTGACGGGCGCAGGCGCCATCGACGAGAGCGACGCCGCATCGGCGTCGGCCGACGTCACGACCGACGCAGATGCGGACGCCGACAACCCGTACCAGAACGACGACTACTTCTCGTACACCGCGGACTCGTCCGGCGGTGCCGACAGTTCGCAGGAAGGCGCCGAGTAAGGCTCTGCGATCTCTACGCGGGTTCGGGTGCGGCCCGTGGGCGAACCGATCCGTATGTTTGCCCCGGTCGGGTAGGGGTCTCGTCGGGCGGCGAGTACGGGGCGAACAAGTGAAGGCGGCGGCGGAAGCGGTTACCGGCCCGGCCGGGGAAAGGTGGCAAGCGGTCGTCGGCTCGCGCAGCCCGGCGCTCCTCGGCCGCGCCGGCCAAGATCAGAAGGAGTTGAAGGAGACCGGCATGACCATCGAGGTTCGTCCGAGCACCGGGTCCATCGGCGCCGAGGTGACCGGAGTCGACCTCCGCGATCCGCTTGCCGTGGATGACCGCGACGCGATCGAGCGCGCGTTGTGCGACCACCTCGTGCTCTTCTTCCGCGATCAAGACTTGACCGACGAGCAGCAACGCGACTTCGCCGCGCAGTTTGGCCAACTCGAGCCATTCGTGCTCGCACCATCGGCGAACGACGCGGTTCCAGAGATGCACAAGCTCACGTTCGCGAGCGGGGCAGAGGCGCGTGGATCGAACACCGACTCGTGGCACACCGACGGACCGTTCATGGAGCGACCCCCGATGGGAACGGTCCTTCGCGCGGTCGAACTTCCCGACTACGGCGGCGACACCTGTTGGGTCAACATGTACCAAGTGTTCGAGTCGCTGTCGCGCCCGATGCAGGACCTCCTCGAGCGACTTACCGCCGAGCACGACTTCATGAAGATCTCGTACACGACGTTCGACCATCTCCCGGATCCCGAGGCTGAGCTGCGCAGGATGCGCGAGCAGTTCCCGGTGATGCGGCACCCCGTGGTTCGTACGCACCCCGTTACGAACCGCAAACTGCTGTACGTGAACAAGAACTACACGACGCGTCTCCTCGGCGTCACTGAGGCGGAGAACGACGTGTTGCTGCCGTTCCTCCTCGAGAGGGTGAAGGACCCCGCGTACCAGGTGCGGTTCAAATGGTCTCCGGGCGCGATCGTCTTTTGGGACAACCGCGCCACGCAGCACTACGCCGTTCCTGATTACGCGGGTCGCCGGTGCATGCACCGAGTGGTGATCCAGGGCGACAAGCCCTACTGATCACGCGCTGCAGGTCACGGCGCGAGACCACTCAGCGCGCCTGAGCAGACCGGGCACTTCTCGAGGAAGCTCGCGGTCTCCCAGTCCGCGTCGGGGTAGTCGGTCAGCCCGTCCGCAGATCGACCGCAGGCG
>JAMXLJ010000161.1 GCA_024281095.1 Acidimicrobiia bacterium
CTTCAAGGAGCTGCAGGCGCGCATTCGCGCGGTGCAGCGCCGCGCGCAACCGAAGACCGCCGACCGCGACTCGGTGACACCGCTGAACGTGGGCGGCCTCGAGATCGATCGCCGCACCCGGCGCGTCGTCGTCGACGGCGGCGAGATCACGCTCACGCCGAAGGAGTTCGACCTGCTGGCGTTCCTGGCGACCGACCCGGGCGCGGTGTTCAGCCGCCAGGACATCCTCGAGTCGGTCTGGGACACGCACTGGTACGGGCCGACGAAGACGCTCGACGTGCACGTGGCGGCGCTGCGCAAGAAGCTCGGCGACCCCGCGTGGATCGAGACCGTTCGTGGCGTCGGCTTCCGGCTGCAGGCCGTCCGCTGATGCAACGCCGTCTGCTCCTGAGCTATCTCACGATCACCCTGCTCGTGCTGTTGCTGCTCGAGATCCCGTTGGGCGTCTCGTATGCGCACGCCGAGCGCCGTCGGATCACGACAGGCGTTCAGCATGACGCGCTCGCACTCGCGTTCCAGGCCGAGGACAAGCTCGAGACCAACAACCTCGCGGCGCTGCGAGGTCTCGCCGACGAGGGGCGTCGACGTATTGGTGGGCGCGTCGTGATCGTCGACAGGAACGGTGTCGCGATCGCGGACTCGGATCCGCCGCCCGGCGTCGCACCCGACCGCTCCTTCGCGAACCGCAGCGAGATCCGTGCCGCACTCGCAGGCCACGAGGTGACCGGAAGCCGGCATTCGAACACGCTGCGGGGCAATTTCCTCTACGTGGCCGAGCCGATCACGATCGCGGTCGACGGGGCCGGGGGGTCCACCACGGTCGTCGGCGGCGTGGTCCGCGTCACGTATCCGCTCTCGTTCATCGACGAGCGCATCCGCGACAACTGGATGCTGCTCGGCGCCATCGGTGCGGCGGTGCTCGTGATCGTGTTCGTCGTGAGCCTCAGCATGGCCCGTTCGGTGACGCGTCCCGTTCGCGAGCTCGAGACCGCGGCCGACCGGCTCGGGCGGGGCGATCTCGCGACCCGTGCGCCCGTGCCCGCGCATCCCGAGGAGCTGCGCGTGCTGGCCGAGTCGTTCAATCGCACGGCGTCACGGCTCGAACAGCTCGTCGAATCGCAACAGGCGTTCGTCGCCGACGCCTCACACCAGCTGCGAACACCGCTTGCAGCACTGCGGCTCCGGCTCGAGAACGCGCAACAGGAAGCAGGTGCGAACAGTCTCGCCGCCGACGATCTCGACGGCGCGCTCTCCGAGGTCGCGCGGCTGTCTCGAATGGTCGACGGGTTGCTGGAGCTGGCCCGGGCCGAGCGCCAGCCGCCGGCGCCGGCCGAGGTCGACGTCGGTGAGGTCGTCCGCCAGCGTGACGCGTCGTGGTCGGCGTTCGCGGCCGAACGCGACGTGCGCATCGCGGTCACGATCGAGGGTCGGTGTGTCGCGACCGCGACGCCGGGCCGTCTCGAGCAGGTGCTCGACAACGTGCTCAACAATGCACTCGAGGTGGCGCCGGCGGACACCGAGGTGTCGGTGTCCGCGCGCCAGGAGAGCGAGTGGGTGGTCGTCGAGGTCGCCGACGCCGGGCCCGGGCTCTCCGAGGCCGCAATGGCGCGCGCGTTCGACCGGTTCTGGCGTGAATCCAACTCGCGCAACGGCGGATCCGGTCTCGGTCTTGCGATCGTGCAGCAACTCGTGCGGTCGGACGCCGGAACGGTGTCGCTGTCGCGATCCGACGCCGGGGGTCTGCGAGTGACCGTTCGGCTACCCGCCGCGGAGCAAGCGGGCGGACGACGTGATCACGAACCGGCCGCGGGCGCCGGGAGGCGGTGGCCCACACGCGTGCGGCCGACCAAGTCGGCCAGCGTGTAGCGACCGAGACTCGAGCGCATCTCCTCCGAGACGCAGACCCAGATCTCCTGCAGCACGCAGTGGCCCTCGCAATGGTCGTGCTCGTCGACGAGCGTGGTGAGCGGGCCGTCGACGGCGGCGAGGATCTCCGCGAGCGTGATCTCCTTCGGGTCGCGCGCGAGCACGTAGCCACCGCCGACGCCGCGCTTCGAACGGACGAGACCGGCGCCCTTCACCGCGAGCAGGATCTGCTCCAGGTAAGGCTGCGGCAGGTTCGTACGCTCCGCGATCTCCTTCACGGAGGTGGGACGGTCGGACTCGTGGAGTGCGAGCGAGAGCAGCGCCCGCGCCGCGTAGTCGCCCCGGGTGGACACCTTCACCCGCCCATGGTCGCGCATCAGGCCCGCGGCCGCGCGCGACAGCCGTCAGGCGGGGGCGCGCGCACCTAAGCTCTTCCGATGGAGCCGGTGGCGCCCGACTACGCGGGTGCGTCGATCGTCGGTGTCGTCCCGGCCCTCGTCCGTGGGCCGCGGCCGCCGTGGTTCCCCGAGCCGGCACGAGAGCCCGGCCCGGTGGTGCTGCTGCTGATCGACGGCCTGGGGTGGACCTCGCTCGAGGCTCACCGCAGCCTGCTGCCGCGGCTCGGCGCGCTCGAAGGCCGTGCCATCACGACGGTCGCACCGTCCACGACCGCGAGTGCGTTGACGTCGCTCGCGACGGGCATGAGCCCCGCGGAGCACGGCATCGTCGGCTTCCGGATGCGGATGGACCGTGCCGTGCTCAACGTGCTGCGGTGGAACACGGACGGCGCCGCGGTGCCGGACCCGTTCACGGTGCAGCGACACGACGGGTTTCTCGGCCGGCCCGTGCCGGTGGTCACGAAGTCGGAGTTCCGCACGACCAAGTTCACGGACGCACACCTGCGCGGCACCCGGTTCGTCGGGTGGCAGACCACCGCGACACTCGTGCAGCAATGCCGTCGTCTCATCGGCGCTGGGGAGCAGCTGCTGTACGCGTACTACCCGGGTGTCGACTCGGTCGCGCACGAGTTCGGTCTGCACGACGAGTTCTTCCGGGCCGAGCTCGTCGCGACCGACCGCCTCGTCGGCGACCTGCTGGATGCGGTGCCGGCGAACGTCACCGTGCTCGTGACGTCCGACCACGGCCAGGTCCACATCGGGAGCGCCGGGTGGGTCGGTCTCGAGCCGCTGCGCGACCTGGTGGACGTGTACGCGGGCGATGGTCGTTTCCGTTATCTGTACGCCCGGCGCGGGGCGTCCCGGGAGCTCCTCGCCGCGGCGCGGGAGGAGTACGGCCACCAGGCCTGGGTGATGTCGCGCGACGAGCTGGTCGAGGGCGGCTGGCTCGGCCCCGGTCCGCTCCGGGCGTCGGTGCGTCGCCGTGTCGGCGACGTCGTGCTGGCCGCCCACGAGCCGGTCGGCTTCGTCGACCCGACCTTCCCGCGTGAGGCCGGCCTGGTCGCGGGGCACGGGTCCCTGACCCCCGACGAGATGTACGTCCCGCTGGTGGCGGGACGCGGGACGGGTCGCTAGGAGCCGAGAAATCCACAGGGCTGTGGAACGCCCTGTGGAGAATGACATACGTGTAACTCGGCGCTACGATCGACCGTCGTGGCGGTGCCGAGGGAGCGGGTGTCCAGGTGACGAAGTCGTTCACGCACCTCCATCTGCACACCGAGTACTCGATGCTCGACGGGGCCGCGCGGATCACCGACGTCGTGGCGGCGGCGGCCGCCGACGGGCAACCGGCGATCGGCATCACCGACCACGGGAACATGTACGGCGTCCTCGACTTCTACAAGGCCGCGCGCGACGCCGGTGTGAAGCCGATCATCGGCACCGAGGGGTATTTCGTCACGACGCCGCGCACCGACCGGCCGCGGCGGTCCGAGCACGACATCTACCACCTCACGCTGCTCGCCGAGACCAACGAGGGCTACCGCAACCTCATCAAGGTCTCGTCGCACGCGTATCTCGAGGGTTTCTTCTACAAACCGCGCATCGACTTCGAGCTCCTCGAGAACAACCACGCCGGGTTGATGGCCACCACCGGGTGTCTTGGTGGTCTCGTGTGCCAGACCCTGCTGAAGGGCGACTACGACGGGGCGCGCGAAGCCACGGCCCGATTCCAGGACATCTTCGGGCGCGACTCGTTCTTCGTCGAGCTGCAGGATCACGGTCTGCCCGAACAGCGTGAGGTCAACCCGCTGCTCGTCAAGCTCGCAGCCGACCTCGACGCGCCGCTGCTCGCCACCAACGACAGCCACTACACGCACCAGGCCGACGCCGAGGCCCACGACGCCCTCCTTTGCGTGCAGACCGGCGCGACTCGCGACGACCCGAACCGGTTCAAGTTCGACGCAGAGGAGTTCTACCTGAAGAGCGCGGCGCAGATGCGCGAGCTCTTCGCCGACCACGTGGAAGCGTGCGACAACACGTTGTGGATCGCCGAGCGCGCGAACGTCGACATCGACTTCGGACGCACCGTGCTGCCGACGTTCCCGACTCCCGACGGGTTCGACGAGGATTCGTACCTGCGCCACCTGACCTTCGAGGGCGCAAAGGAGCGCTACGGAGCGTCGCCGCCGCCCGACGCGATGGACCGCATCGAGTTCGAGCTGGGCGTCATCAAGGACATGGGGTTCTCCGCGTACTTCCTGATCGTCTGGGACCTCGTGCGCTACGCGAAGTCGGCCGGCATTCGCGTGGGCCCGGGCCGGGGCAGCGCGGCGGGGTCGTGCGTGGCGTACTGCCTGCGCATCGTCGACATCGACCCGATTCGCTACGACCTGCTGTTCGAACGGTTCCTCAACCCGGGCCGCAAGCAGATGCCCGACATCGACATGGACTTCGACTCGCGCTACCGCGGCGAGATGATCAAGTACGCCGCGCAACGCTACGGGTGGGACCATGTCGCGCAGATCATCACGTTCTCCACGATCAAGGCGCGGGCCGCGGTACGCGACGCATCACGGGTGCTCGGCTATCCGTACGCGCTGGGCGACAAGGTCGCGAAGCTGATGCCGCCGCTCATCATGGGCCGCGACACCCCGCTCGCGGCGTGCCTCGAGCCGCAGCCAGGCCACGACGACGGCTACAAGATGGCCGGGGACCTGCGCGAGCTCTACAACGTCGATCCCGACGTTCGCCGCGTGGTCGACGTCGCACGCGGGCTCGAAGGCCTCCGCCGCCAGGACGGCATTCACGCAGCCGCGGTGGTCATCACGCGCGACCCGCTCACCGAGTACCTGCCGATCCAACGCAAGCCCGAGCCGGGCAGCCCCATCGAGGACTCGCCGATCGTCACGCAGTACGAGATGCACGGCGTCGAGGACCTCGGCCTGCTCAAGATGGACTTCCTCGGCCTGCGCAACCTCGACGTCATCGAGATCACCCTCGATCTCGTCGAGCGGTCAACCGGCGCGCGTCCCGACATCGACGCGATCCCCCTCGACGATCCGCCGACGTTCGAGCTGTTGCGCAAGGGCGACACGATCGGGGTGTTCCAGCTCGAAGGTGGGCCCATGCGTGCGCTCATCCGTTCGCTGGCCCCGTCGACGTTCGAGGACGTCGCCGCGCTCGTCGCGCTGTACCGCCCCGGCCCGATGGCCGCCAACATGCACACCGACTATGCCGACCGCAAGAACGGCCGCAAGCCGGTGAGCTTCTACCACGACGACCTGCAGGAGATTCTCGGGCCGACGTACGGGCTGATGATCTACCAGGAACAGCTCATGCGTGTGTCGCAGAAGCTGGCCGGGTACTCGCTCGAAGAGGCCGACAACCTCCGCAAGGCGACGGGCAAGAAGATCCGCGCGCTCATCGCGAAGGAGCGCACGAAGTTCGTCGACGGATGCGAGCGCCAGGGGTACGGGCGGCAGTTCGGCGAGAAGATGTTCGACATCATCGAGCCGTTCGCCGACTACTCGTTCAACAAGAGCCACTCGGTCGGGTACGGCTACGTCGCCTACCAGACCGCGTATCTCAAGGCGAACCACCCTCGTGAGTACCTCGCCGCGCTGCTCACGAGCGTCAAGACCAACAAGGACCAGACCGCGGTCTTTCTCAACGAGTGCCGGCAGATGGGCATTCCCGTACTCGTCCCCGACGTCAACGAGTCCGACAGCGACTTCGTGGTGCGCGACGGCGCCATCCGCTTCGGCCTGTCGGCGGTGCGCAACGTGGGCGAGGGTGTCGTGGCCCAGATCGTCGCCGCCCGCGAGGAAGGCGGCCCCTTCGTCGACTTCTTCGACTTCACCGACCGGGTCGACAGCACCGCACTGAACAAGCGCACGGTGGAATCGCTCATCAAGGCCGGCGCGTTCGACTCGCTCGGTCATCCCCGCCAGGGCCTGCTCCACGTGTTCGAGGGGATCGTCGATCGTGCCGTGAGCCGCCGGCGTGAACGCGACGCCGGCATCATGAGCCTCTTCGGCGAGATGACTTCGGCCGACAGCGACGTCGCCCACGTCGACCGCATCCCCGTCCCCGACACCGAGTTCGGGAAGTCCCAACGGCTCGCGTTCGAGAAGGAGATGCTCGGCCTCTACGTCAGCGAGCACCCGATGATGAGCGCCGAGCGGGCATTGCGCCGCTACGTCGATTGCACGCTCTCCGACCTGAAGGAGCTGCGCGAAGGCGAGATGCGCGTCGCCGGCGGCGTCGTCACCGCGCTCGCCCGCAAGTACACGAAGCGCGGCGACCTCATGGCGACGTTCGTGATCGAGGACCTCGCGGCCGCGGTCGAGGTGATGGTCTTTCCCAAGACCATGGCCCAGTACGGCCACGTCCTCGACGAGGACGCGATCGTCTGCGTCAAGGGCCGTCTCGACACCCGCGACGACACGCCCAAGATCATCGCGATGGAGATCACCCGCCCCGAGCTCGTGCTCGACGGCGGCCCGCCCGTGCGCCTGCGGCTCAAGGTCGCGTCACTCAGCGACGAGCGGGCACAGCGGCTCGAAGAGATCCTGCGCGAGCACCCGGGCGACAGCCCGGTGTTCCTGCATCTCGAGAGTCACGACAAGACCACCGTGTTGCGCCTGGGCGACGACCATCTCGTGAACCCGCGCAACGGTCTGTACGCGGAGCTGCGGATCCTGTTGGGAGCAGACTGCGTGCTGTGAGCCTGTGATGGGGGCGGCGGGGCGACCCGACGCGACTCTGCTCCAGGCGCTCTTCGAGCGAACGTTCCGCAGAGCCGGCTCGCCCCGCCGCGCGCGGGCGTCTACACGAGGTCGGCTACGAGGATTCTGTAGCCGAGGTCGAGCTCTTCCCGGGTGCGGAGGTGGCCGTGTCTGGCGTCCCACGTGCCGGAGTCGAGGTCGCGGTGCAGGGCGGTGATCGCCCGGTTGCACGTCTCGGGGTCGAGCAGGTGGAAGGTGGAGATGGCGGCTCGTGCTTCGGGGTCGAGGTAGTGCTCCGGCCGGGACCAGTAGGCGCACAGGAAGCCGTCGGTGCAGTCGTTCGGCACGGGCACGACGTCGACGCGCAGTCGTGCACCGACGACTGCCTCGACTTCTGCAACCGTCGGCGCCGGGAGGGTGACGGCTTCCGGCAGATAGTCCTCGACGAGCCAGAACTGGTCCTGGCGCGACAGGTCGAAATGGAACAGGACGATTCGCTTCCGGGCCACGCGGCGCATCTCGGCGACGCCTGCTTGCCAGTCAGGCCAGTGATGGATGGTCAGTGACGCCATCGACGCGTCGAACTGCGCGTCCGCGAACGGGAGGTGCTCGGCGACCGCCCGCACCGCCGGCGCCAGACCCGGCTCACGTTGCCGCAGCATGACCAGCGAGGGCTCCACCGCGACGACCGCGCCTTTTCGCGGTTCGTACGCACCGGCTCCCGCGCCGACGTTGACGACCGTGCGCGCATCGCCGAGCGCGTCGGTCACCGCCGCGGCGATATGCGGATCAGGACGGCGGCGACGCGCGTAGCCGACACCGAAGCGGTCGTACGCGGTCTTCATTTCACGACAGCTTGGCTATCACGCTCTCGCTGAACGCGCCGAGGCGCGACTTCAGCTTCTCGAGATTGAACGACAGCGGCGGGATGACGAGGCGATCGACGCCTTCGTCGGCGAGACGCGCCGCGCCGTCGTGGTCGAGCGCGCCACCGCCGGTGATCTCGATCGCGTCGGCGTTGCGGCCCGCGTCGACGGCGGCGTCGCGCATCGCGCCGAGCAACGCCTCGAGCTCGCCGTGCTGGTAGACGCCCGGGAAGAACCCGTCGCCGATCCGGCCGGCCCGGCGTGCCGCCGCAGTCGTGTGGCCGCCGACGACGATCGGGATCCCGCCGTCCTGTACCGGCTTCGGATAGGAGTTGGCCTCCTCGAAGTCGACAAAGCGGCCGTGATACGTGTCGGGCCCTTCGGCCCAGAGCGTGCGCAGCGCGGCGACGAAGTCGTCCGTGCGCGCGCCGCGTTCCTCGAACGGCACGCCGAGGGCGTCGAATTCCTCGCGCAGCCATCCGACGCCGATACCGAGCTCGACCCGTCCCGTCGACAACACGTCGAGTGTCGCGAGCTCCTTCGCCAGTGTGACCGGGTTTCGCTGCGGCAGGATCAGGATCCCCGTCGCAAGGCGCAGGCGTGTGGTGACGCCGGCGAGGAAGGCGAGCCAGACGAGCGGATCCGGGATCTCGGACCGCTCGTCGCCCGCCATCCGGCCCGTGTCGGAATACGGGTACTGCGAGGCGTAGCCGGTCGGCACGACGGTGTGCTCGACGGTCCACAGTGACTCGAACCCGAGCTCCTCGGCGGTGCGGGCCAGCTCGAGCGCCCCATCCGGCCGGGCGAAGGGCCCGGTGTTGGCGAACATGATCCCGAACTTCATCCGGCGTCCCCTCTGCTCGCGCTTGCGTCGCTCCCGAGGCGGGAAGCGAAGCCTACGGGCGGGCCCGAACCGCCGCCTCGTCGGGAGTCTCTGTTTATGCTGCCCCGGTGAAGATCGGAGTGCTTGGAGCAACCGGACCCGCGGGCCGAGGCCTCGCCGCCCGTCTCGCGGACTGCGGCTACGACGTCCTCGCCGGGTCGCGCGAGCGGGCCAAAGCGGAGCTCGTGGTCCACGAGCTGCGCGAACGCTGGGGCGAGCGGGTGGCCCGTGTCACTGCGGCCGACAACCAGACGGCCTGCGGCGCCGACGTCGTCGTGCTCGCCGTCAACGCCGACGCGGCGCTGGCGACCGCCCAGTACTTCTCCGACCTGCTGGTCGACAAGGTCGTCGTCTCGATGGCGAATCATCTGGTCCGCAACGGCACGGAGTTCAACGCGGTGCTTCCCCCACACGGGTCGATCGCCAAGGAGATGCAGGCGATGCTGTGGCGGTCGCACGTCGTGACCGCCTTCCATCTCGTGCCCGCAGCCGAGTTCGTGCAGCTCGAGCATCCCATGGTGAGCGACGTCGTCGCGTGCGGCGACGACGACGGTGCCCGCAACACGCTGATGGAGATCATCGGCAGCATCCCGGACCTGCGCGCGTTCGACGGCGGATCGCTGGAGAACGCGGTGGGGATGGAGACGTTCGCGGCGATCCTGCTGACCATCAACATCCGGCACAAGGTGCGGGCCGGCCTCCGGCTCAGCGGGGTCTGACGTGGCGATCCGCCTCTACGAGACCGCGTCGCGCAAGGTCACGCCGTTCGAGCCGGGTCCGGTCGTGCGGATGTACGTGTGCGGCATCACGCCGTACGACTCGACCCATCTCGGCCACGCCGCGACGTATCTCGCGTACGACCTGTTGACGCGGCGGCTCATGGAGCTCGGCCACGAGGTGCGGATGGTTCGCAACGTGACCGACGTCGACGACTCCATCCTCCCTCGCGCCCGCGAGCTCGGCGTGCCGTATCTCGAGCTCGCGGAGGCCGAGATCGCGCGCTTTCACGCCGACATGGACGCGCTCGACATCCTGCCGCCCCTTGCCGAGCCGCGGGCGACGGAGACCATCGACGAGATCGTCAAGATCGTGAACGGACTGCTCGACAAGGGAAACGCGTACCTCACCCACGGCACCGTGTACTTCGACGTGTCGACGTTCCCGCGCTACGGCGAGCTCTCGCACTATCCGCTCGACCGGATGATCAAGCTCGCGCGGGCCCGGGGCGGCAATCCCGACGATCCGCACCGACGAGCACCGCTCGACTTCGTGCTGTGGCAACCGTCGGCGGCCGACGAGCCGGCATGGCGCGCGCCGTTCGGTGTCGGCCGTCCGGGTTGGCACGCCGAGTGCTCGGCCATGGCAATGCAGCAGCACGGTCCGACACTCGACCTGCACGGTGGCGGCACGGACCTCATCTTCCCGCACCACGAGAGCGAGATCGCGCAGAGCGAAGCGCTCACCGGCAAGCCCTATGTGCGGCACTGGATGCACTCCGCGATGGTGTCGTACGAGGGCGAGAAGATGAGCAAGTCGCTCGGCAATCTCGTGTTCGTGAGCGACCTGCTGAAGGTCGCGGACCCGCGGGCGATCCGGCTCACGCTCATGCGCCACCATTACCGGGCCGGCTTCGAGTATCACGACACGGACCTCGAGGAGGGCACCGCGCTGCTGCATCGGCTGCTCGCTGCAGCACAACGCGAGAGCGGCGCGGATCCGAGACCCTTCGCCGAACGGGTCCGTGCCGCGCTCGACGACGACCTCGACGCCCCCCGGGCGGTCGAGGTGCTCGACGATCTCGCCAGCGCGATCCTGTCGGGTGGTGACGACCCGACCGCCCCCGGTGTGCTGCGCGAGCTCGGAAACCTGCTCGGTGTGGATCTGACCCGCTGATATCGTCGCTCGGCGATGAGTGACCGCATCACCGTCACCCTTCCCGACGGTTCCCAACACGAGTTCCCCGCCGGCTCGACGCCCGCGGACGTCGCGGCCACGATCGGCAAGCGCCTCGCGAAGGACGCGCTCGCGGCGAAGGCCGACGGTGCGTGGATCGACGTGTCGACCCCGCTCATCCGCGACACGAAGCTGGAGATCGTCACGCCCGCGACCGCCGACGGGCGCGAGGTGCTGCGCCACTCGACCGCGCACGTGATGGCCCAGGCCGTCACCGACCTGTTCCCGGGCGCGAAGTACGCGATCGGCCCCGCGATCGCCGAGGGCTTCTACTACGACTTCGAGCTGCCCGGTGGCGCGCACTTTACCGACGACGACCTCGGTCGGGTCGAGTCGCGCATGCGCGAGATCGTCGCCGCGAACCAGCCCTTCGTGCGCGAGGAGCTGCCGTTCCACGAGGCACTCCAGGTCTTCGCCGACCAGCCCTACAAGCGCGAGATCATCGAGCGGGTACGCGAAGGCGGCAGCACCGCGGTCGAGTCGTCCGAAGTGGACGCGGGCGAGACGGTGTCGGTCTACGAGAACCCCCGCGACGGCGAGGCGCCGTTCGTGGACCTGTGCCGAGGCCCCCACGTGCCGTCGACGGGTCGCCTCCGCGCGTTCAAGCTCACCAAGGTCGCGGGCGCGTACTGGCGTGGCGACGAGCACCGTCCGATGCTGCAGCGCATCTACGGCACCGCCTGGGAGTCGAAGGAGGCGCTCGACGAGCACCTGCACCGCGTCGCCGAGGCCGCGCGGCGCGATCACCGGCGCCTCGGCGCGGAGCTCGACCTCTTCTCGTTCCCCGACGAGATCGGCTCCGGTCTCGCGGTCTTCCACCCGAAGGGCGGCATCGTCCGCCGTCTCATGGAGGACTACTCGCGCGAGCGACACGAGCAAGCGGGGTACCAGTTCGTGTACTCGCCGCACATCACGAAGTCGGAGCTCTTCGAGACGTCGGGCCATCTCGACTGGTTCGCCGACGGGATGTTCCCGCCGATGGAGCTCGACGGCGGCACCGAGTACTACCTCAAGCCGATGAACTGCCCCTTCCACATCCTGATCTACAAGAGCCGCACCCGGTCGTACCGCGATCTCCCGCTGCGGCTCTTCGAGTTCGGAACGGTGTACCGCTACGAGAAGTCAGGCGTGGTCCACGGCCTCACGCGCGTGCGTGGCATGACGCAGGACGACGCCCACCTCTTCGTCACGCGCGAGCAGATGGTCGACGAGCTGCGCTCCACGTTGATGTTCGTGCTCGACCTCCTGCGCGACTACGGCCTCGACGACTTCTATCTCGAGCTGTCGACGAAGCCGGAGGGCAAGGCGGTGGGCACCGACGAAGAGTGGGACGAGGCGACCGCGGCCCTGCGCAGCGTTGCCGAATCGATGGAGCTCGAGTTGGTGCTCGACGAGGGTGGCGGCGCGTTCTACGGCCCGAAGATCTCGGTGCAGGCCCGCGACGCGATCGGCCGCACGTGGCAGATGTCGACGATCCAGCTCGACTTCCAGGAACCACAGCGCTTCGGGCTCGAGTACGTCGGCGCCGACAACGCGCGGCACCGGCCGATCATGATCCACCGGGCGCTGTTCGGGGCCATCGAGCGCTTCTTTGCCATCCTCCTCGAGCACTACGCCGGGAACTTCCCGACCTGGCTGGCGCCGGTGCAGGCGATCGTCCTGCCGATCTCCGACCGCCACAACGAGTACGGCCGGCGTGCCCACGACGAGCTCCGTGACCTCGGCGTGAGGGTCGCGATCGACGACCGCTCGGAGTCGATCGGCCGCAAGATCC
>JAMXLJ010000162.1 GCA_024281095.1 Acidimicrobiia bacterium
GGCGATGGCTGACGCGAAGCGACGCCGGCGCCACGCCGCGCTGGCGAGTCGCATTCTCACGACCGGGCTGAGCGCCGGAGCGACGTTCGCGATCGTCGCCGCGCTCGCGGGCAACGCAGGACCCACCGTCGCCGTTGCCGCGCCGCCGCCGGCACCGCCGACGACCTCGACCACGACCACGCCGCCCGTCACGGTGATCGTGATCCACCGACCCGCGGCGCCGGCCACGGCGGCCGCGCCGCCTCCGGGTGCGGGGCCCGTGCCGAACACCGTTTCACGCGCGGGTGGTGTGCCGCGATCGGGCACCCGGCCGACGACCGCGGGTGCGACGGCGGGCGCGGTCGGATCCGGTGCGACGTCCGCACCGGCCGCGGCAACAGCGGGAGCAGCCACCCCCGCACCGGCGCGCGCAACCACACCGACACCCGCGACGACGCCGGTCACGAAGACGAAGGCGAGCTAGCCCGTGCTCGCCGCGCTCGACCCGAAGACGTGGTGGTACACCGCCCGCGCGGCCGGCATCGTCGCGTGGGCGCTGCTCGCCTTGTCGGTGCTCTGGGGTCT
Organism: Acidimicrobiia bacterium; assembly: GCA_024281095.1. Lineage (GTDB taxonomy): Bacteria > Actinomycetota > Acidimicrobiia > IMCC26256 > JAMXLJ01 > JAMXLJ01. The sequence goes on from JAMXLJ010000162.1 coordinate 565, forward strand.
CGCGTTGTCGACCAAGGCGTTCGGGCGCACCGCTCCCCCGCCTTGGCTCCTCGACCTGCACCGTCATCTCGGCGGCCTGGCCGTCGTGTTCACGGGCGTGCATCTCGCGGGCCTCGCGCTCGACCACTACGTGTACTTCGGAACGGCCGAGCTGTTGGTGCCATTCGCCTCGCAATGGAAGCCCGACGCCGTCGCATGGGGCGTCGTCGCGATGTACGTGCTCGTCGCGATCGAGGCGACGTCGTTGCTCCAGCGCCGCATACCCCGGCGATGGTGGCGGCGTACTCATTACGCGAGCTTCCCGCTCTACGTGCTCGCGACCGTGCATCTCGCCACTGCGGGCACGGATCGCGGCGTGCAGGCGCTGCAATGGACCGCACTCGCGTCGACGGTCGTGATCGTGCTCCTCACGCTGATCCGGGCCGCACAGGCGGCTGACAAGCGGGCCGGGCGCGCCGAACGCGGCAGCGCACGGGTGCGCAGCGCGGTGGCGGACGCCGGTCAGGCCACGACACCGGCCGCGCGCAGCGCTTCGACGCGGTCGGCGAGACCGAGCTCGGCCAGGACCTCGTCGGTGTGCTCGCCGAGCGTGGGCGCCGGTGCGCCGAGCTCGGCGGGTGTCGAGCCGAACTGGGTGGGATGGCGAGGCAGCCGCGTGTGACCGGCAGCCGGGTGGTCACGGTCGACGAACAGGCCGATCGCCCGCGCGTGCGGGTCGTCGGGAAGGTCCGCGGGATCGACGATGACGCCACACGGCACCCGCTCCGCCTCGAGGCGCGCCATCGCCACGGCCGTTGACATCTTCGCGGCAGCCTCGTAGTAACGCTCGACGATCTCCGTCGTGAGCTTGCGGTGCTGTACTCGCTGGGCGATGGTCGCGACCCGCGCATCGTCGTAGCCGTCGACGCCGAACGCCCGACAGATGCCCGCGAAGTCGGCGTCGGATGTCGGCGTGGCGATGCCCCAGCCGTCGGTGAACCGCAGCGGCCGGAACGTCGCGACGAAGCTCGAAGCCTGTGTACCGTCGCTGTCGAGCAGCACCTCGTTGCCGGCCGCGTCGGCCCAGAGGAACGACACGACCGCGTCGAGCATCGAGAGCTGCACGTGCTGGCCGCCCGCACCGCGCTCCCGAGCGAGCAGCGCCGCGGTGATTGCCTGCGCGGCGGTGAGTGCGGTCACCTTGTCGGCCGCGGTCTGGCGCAGGAACACCGGTTCACCGGTCTCGGGGTCGGCCTGGTTCGACGCGAACCCGCCGTAGGCCTGGATCACCGTGTCGTACGCGGACTTGTCTGCGTACGGGCCGACCGGGCCGAAGCCCGAGAGCGAGACATACACCAGATCCTCGTGGTCCACCCGCAGATCGTCGTAGCCGAGCCCGAGACGCTCCATCACGCCGGGGCGGAAGTTCTGCACGACGACGTCGGACGCCCGAGCGAGCGCACGCACGATGTCGCGGCCCGCGTCCGCGTGCGCGTCCACGGCGATCGAGCGCTTCCCTCGGTTGCACGCGAGGAACAGCGCGCTCATCCCGTTGACCGCGACTCCGACCCACCGGCCGATGTCGCCGATACCGGGCCGCTCGACCTTGATCACCTCGGCGCCCTGGTCGGCGAGCAGCGCGGTCGCGAGCGGACCGGTGGCCGCGATCGACAGGTCGAGGACCCGGATGCCGTGCAAGGGCCCGCGCGCGCTCATCCCGCGAAGTCCGCGTTGCTCCGGGCCCGGCCGCCCGGTCCGCTGTACGCGAGGCCGAAACCCGGCTCGATCGCGAAGTCGACCACCGGCATCGCGTCACGCGCACGGAGCCACGCGTCGATCAGCTCGTCCTCGGCGCGATAGTCGAACGGATCCGTGAGGACCTGCTCTTCGACACCGCCGCGCTCGGGTGGGTGCTGCGCCAGCCACTGCGCGGTATGGGCGAGTGCGTCGCGTGGCGCGACGAGGTCGTGGTAGCCCAGGTCGCGCCGGATCCGGGTGAGATCGAGCACACGATGCGACGGCAACGGCTGCATCAAGAGCGGCCGGGCCGGTACGGCGAGGTCGTACGGCATCGACACGAGCTCGAAGGCATGCCCCAGCGCGGCCGCCACCAGCTCCACGACCTGGCGGATCGACAGCACGTCGTCGTCACCGACGTTGTAGACGGTGCCGCGGGAGGTCTCTGGGTGGTCGACCGCGAGCAGGATTGCATGCGCGAGGTTCTCCGTGTACCCGTGATGATGGAGTGTCAGGCCGCCGTCGGGCACGACAATGCGCGAGCGACCGTCGAGGACCCGTCGCACGATGCACCACTCCCGCGGCGCCAGCTGGTACGGGCCGTACACGTAGGGATAGCGGAAGTGCGTCGCGTCGGGATGCGCGTCGAACACCGCTTCCTCGGTGCGCGCGATGCGGTAGCCCTTCTCGTCGTCGTCCGGCACGCGCACGAGCGGTGCATCTTCGGCGACGGGAACGGGCAGCCCGTCGGGGGCCAGGCAGGGGTTCATCCATCCGCGATACGCGGGCACGCCACCGACCGAGAGGAAGCGACCGGCCCGCCCGCGCAGCGTGCGCGCGATGCTGCGAAGGCGGCCGTACATCGCGAGCACGAGGTCGAACGACTGATCGGCGGCCCACGCCGCGAGGGCTCGCTCGTCGTACGGATCGACGTGGACATGCCGCACACGCTCGGGTGTCTCGGCGCGCTCGTGGCGCCCCCGGTGCAGGATCGTGACCGCGTGCCCCCGAGCGACGAGGCCGCGCACGAGCGGGAGCCCGGTGGGACCGGTGCCGCCGATGACGAGGACGGTGTCACCCATCGCCCGGCAGCGTATGGGAGATGTAGCGGAGGCGTGGCCGGACGGCCGGGACGCCGCAGCGCAATCGACCCGGAAACACGAGATGGAGCGGAGGCGTGGCCGGACGGCCGGGACGCGCGGTCGGCACGGGGTGGTAGCGCCCGAGGCCCGCAGAGGGTCAAGCTGGGGGAATGGAGCTCGCCGATATCGACCTGCTGTCACCCGACTCCTTCACCGGCGGTGTTCCGCACGAGTGGTTCACGTACTTGCGTGAGCACGCTCCCGTCTACCTGCATCCCGAGCCTGCGGGCGGCCCGGGCTTCTGGGTCATCACGAAGTACGACGACGTCGTCGCGTTCAACCGTGACTGGGAGACGAACTCGTCGGATCAGGACCGCGGCGGCGTCGTGGGTCTCGGCGAGATGCCACCGGGCGACTTCGAGCAGGGCGGCAAGCTCATGCTGACCATGGACCCCCCGGACCACACCCGGTATCGCAAGCTCGTCAACAAGGGCTTCACGCCGCGCATGATCGGCGCGCTCGAACGTCACATCCGTGAGCTCGCCGCCGGCATCATCGACGCCGCGGTGAAGCAGGGTACGTGCGACTTCGTCACCGATGTCGCCGCCGAGCTGCCGCTCGAGGCGATTGCCGAGCTCATCGGCGTGCCGCTCGAGGATCGTCACAAGATCTTCGACTGGAGCAACCGGATGATCGGCAGCGAGGATCCGGAATACGTGGTGAGCGCGGAAGCGACCACAACCGCGCAGATCGAGATGTTCATGTACGCGCAGCAGCTCGCGGACAACCGCCGCGCGGAACCGCGCGACGACATCGTCACGAAGTTGCTCGAAGCCGACGTCGACGGCGACAAGCTCTCCGAGATGGACTTCAACCTGTTCTTCCTGCTGCTCGCAGTCGCGGGCAACGAGACCACACGCAACGCCATCTCGCACGGCCTGGACGCCTTCCTGCAGCACCCCGATCAGTACGAGCTCCTCGTCGAGGACCCGGGCCGGGTCGCGCGGGCGACCGAGGAAATCCTGCGGTGGGCGAGCCCCGTGATGTACTTCCGCCGCAACACCACGCGCGACTCCGACGTTCGTGGGCACCACATCGCCGCGGGCGACAAGGTCAGCCTGTGGTACATCTCGGCGAACCGTGACGAAGACATCTTCGACGAGCCGTTCCGGTTCGACGTGACGCGCGACCCGAACCCGCATATCGCGTTCGGCGGGGGCGGCCCGCACTTCTGCCTCGGAGCCAGCCTCGCCCGGCTCGAGATCCGGGTGCTGTTCGAGGAGCTCGTTCAGCGCGTGCCGCGCATCACGCCCATCCACGATGCCGCACGCCTGCGGTCGAACTTCATCAACGGCATCAAGCACCTGCCCGTAGTGCTTCACGCACCGGCACACGCCTGACGTCGCGCGGCTTCTGCCGTCGCTGTGTCAGGCGGGGTCCGACTCCACCGCGCCGACGTCCTCCCCACCGTGGCGCGCCGCGGCGTGCGTGCGCGCCGGCACCATCGGGATGGTCACCGTGAACGTCGCCCCGTGTCCTGGCGCGCTCGTCAACGAGACACCGCCGCCGTGGGCCGCGACGATCGCCTGGACGATCGAGAGGCCCAGACCCGCGCCGCCGCTCTGACGGGACCGAGACGCGTCGACGCGGTAGAAGCGCTCGAACACCCGGGCCGCGTCGCCGTCGGCGAGACCCGGCCCGTCGTCCGCGACCTCGATCACCGCGTCATCACGGTCCTCGTCGATGCGCACGACCACCGATGTTCCCGGCGGCGTGTGCGCGCGAACGTTGGCAAGGAGATTGTCCAGCACCTGCCGGAGCCGGCCGGAATCGCCCTCGACCTCGACCGGCCGGCGCGCCTCGAGCTGCACGGGCCACTCCGGGCCGACGGCGCGCGCCGCGTCCACCGCTTGAGCGGCCACACCGACGAGCTCGACCGGTTCCCGCTGCAACGGACGGCCCTGGTCGAGCCGGGCCAGCAGGAGGAGATCATCGACGAGGTGCCCCATACGGGTCGTCTCCGTACGGATGCCGGCCATCACGCGCGCGAGGTCGGCCGGTCGTTCGCTCGCGCCACGCTCGAAGAGCTCTGCGTACGCGCCGACCGCGGCGACCGGCGTGCGCAGCTCGTGCGACGCGTCCGCGACGAACCGTCGCAGCCGCGCTTCGGTCGCGTCCCGTTGCGCGAACGCGTCTTGGATGCGGGTCAACATCGTGTTCAGGACGCGCGCGAGGCGACCGAGCTCGGTGCGGGCCGTGTCGCCTGGAACCCGCCGGTCGAGCTCGCCCTCGGCGATCGCCTCCGCGGTGTCCTCGATACGACGCAGCGGACGCAACCCCACGTGCACCAGCCACCAGCCCAGGAGCAGCGCGGCGAGGAGCGCGCCGCCCGTCACCGCGAGCTCGATGTTGAACAAGCGGTGCAGCGTGCCACTCACGCCGTTGAGCGGCAGCGCAACGATGAGCTGACCCCCGTCAGTCAGCGTCGACGCCCTCACGCGGAACTCCGGATCGCCCTGAACCGTGGACGGGACCGTGAGAAACCGGACCGACTCACCGGGTTCGCTCGACGGCTTCAAGCCGGTGATCGCCGCGGGAAGCCGCGGCGCGGCCTCGCGCCCGGCACCGATGAACGCGCCCCCGGCCGGCTTCTGCACGACCTGGTTCGCGGCGTCGCGAATCTCGACGTACGCGCCGGGCAGCAGCCGGTTCAGGTCCTCGATCCCGGGCCCGTGCCCATGACCGCCGTCGGGCGGCGGCCCCCCGTTGTCGACACCCTGGACCGTCTGAGCAAGCCCGGGATGCGCGGCCGTGAGCTGCTGATCGACGCGGCCGTAGAGGAACGACTTCAACGCCGAGTACGTCGCCAGGTCTGCGGCCACGAACGCGACGAGCGCGACGATGCCGAGCGCGAGCAGCAGCCGGGTACGCAGCGACATCTACGGCGCGCGGTCCGGCTCGCGCAGCGTGTACCCCACGAGCCGGATCGTGTGGATCAGCGGGGGACCGTGCTTGTCGAGCTTCTTCCGCAGATAGCTGATGAACGTCTCGACGACGTTGGGATCACCGCCGAAGTCGTAGTGCCACACGTGATCGAGGATCTGGTTCTTCGAGAGCACGTGGCGCGGGTTGAGCATGAAGAACCGCAGCAGGTTGAACTCGGTTGCCGTGAGCCGGATCGGGTGGCCGTCGCGGAACACCTCCCGCGTGTCGTCGTCGAGCTCCAAGTCGGCGAAGCGGAGCTTCCCGTCGCGTTGGCCGTCGCCGTTCGTCCGCCGCAACACCGCGCGCGCCCGAGCCACGAGCTCCGCGAGCGAGAACGGTTTGGTCACGTAATCGTCGCCGCCGATCGTGAGGCCGGCGACCTTGTCGTCGACACTGTCCCGCGCGGTGAGAAAGAGCACCGGCACACGGATCCCGTCCTGACGAATCCGCCGCATCACTTCGAAGCCGTCGAGGTCCGGGAGCATGACGTCGAGGATGACGAGGTCGGGCGGGCCGTCCTGCACCGCGGCGAGCGCGGTGCGGCCGTCGGTCGCCTCGTGCACGTCGAAGCCTTCGTAACGCAGCGCGGTCGCGACGGCGTCGACGATCGACATCTCGTCGTCCACGACAAGGATCCGCTGTCGCTCAGCGGTCTGGGTCATATCGACCACCTCCTGGTGCGCGAACCTCGCGGGCTGCGCCCGGGTCCACCTGGGGGCCGGCTGTGCGCCACCTGTGAAGCCTCGCGGCGAACGTACTCCCAGCCGTCCGCCCACTTCACCAGTTGGGGGCGGGGTCGGCGTCAGCGCGAGCGCGGACGCATCGCGATCAGCGCGACGTCGTCCTCGTGATTCGCCTCGTCGAGCACGGTGGCGACCACTGTGTCGACGAGCCGGTTGAGCTCCTCGGGCGCGGCGCCAACAGCGTCACAGAGACGGGCGAAGCCCTCGTCGAGCGGTTCCTGGCGCCGTTCGATGAGCCCGTCGGTGTACAGCAGCAACGTGGCGCCGGGCGCCAGCGCGGCCACCGTCTGCTCGTACGTCGCGTCTGCGACGGCACCGATTGGCGTGCCGGGTGCGATGGACAGCAGCTCGGCATCGCCCGGGGCCGCGCGCAGCACCGGCGGGAGATGACCGGCGTTCGCGAACCGCACCGAGTTCGTACGCGCGTCGTAGTCGGCGACGAGCATGCTCGCCATGGTGGGCTCCTCGCCCGCGGCGATCGTCATGTAGGTGTTGAGCCGCCCGAGGATCTCGGCACCGCTCAACCCTTCGAGCGCGTAGACATGGAACGCCGTGCGCATCCTGCTCATCCACGCCGCCGCATGGATGCCGTGGCCGAGGACGTCGCCGATGACCACGAGCGTGCGCTCTCCGGGAAGCGTCACGACGTCGTACCAGTCGCCGCCGACCTTCGCCCCCAGCGCCGCGGGCCGGTACCGCGCGACGAGCTCGAGCGAGTCTGAGTCGCCGATGTGCTCCGGCAGCAGACTCCGTTGCAACGTCTCCGCCGTCGCGTGCTCTTGCTCGAACCGCAGCGCGTTCTCCAGCGCGGGAGCGACGCGGCGAGCGATCTCGCCCGCAAGCGGCACGTCGTCGGCCCCATAGTTGCGCTTGATGAGCGCGAACGCGAGCGAGCCGAACGCGCCCTCCGGCGTCGCCAGCGGCACCGCCAGCATCGATTGCACGTCGGATTGTTCCGCGGCCTCACGCTTCGCGTCGTCGTCGAGGAAGGGCTCGAGGTCCCGGTTGCCGACGTCGCCGACCAGGACGGCCCGGTTCTCGGCGATGGCCCGCATCGGCGGCGCGGCACTCCCCGGCTCCAACGCCGGCCATTCGGGCAGCGTGGCGAAGAGCGCGTCGTGCTCGGGGTCCTTGTGCGCGAACGACGCGAGCCGAGCCGATCCGTCGCGTTGTTTGAGGTACACGACCGCGAGATCCGCGAAGTGCGGCACGGCGAGCCGGGTGATGCCGTCGAGTCGGGCTTGCGAATCGAGCTCGACGGTCATGAGCTCGCCGACACGCGCGAGCAGCTCGAGACGGTTGCGGGCACGAAGCTCGGAGAGCGCGAGCGACGCGTTGCGGATCGCGTCGGCACAGCGCTTCGCGAGCTCGTCGGCCAGCGGCTCGTGCTGAGGAACATAGGCGCGGGCCGAGTGCGTGTTGAGGAACACGAGCACGCCGAGCACGTGTCCGGCGGTGACGAGCGGCGCCGCGATGAGCGAGCGCGATGCGCTGTCGAGAGGAGACTGCTCTTCGCCGGCACCGACCCGCAGCGTGCGACCGCGACGCAACGCCGCGTCGACCGCATCGGCGACGTCGAGCTCCGGCGGGCACATGCGACCGCTTCCCGTCTGCAGGCCGCCGGTCCGCTCGCTGACGGCCCAAGTCCACGTGGGCAACTCGGTGCCGGAATCGGGCAGGTACAGGACCACGGCGTCCGCGAACAACGGGATGGCGAGCCGTACCACGCGATCCACCATGTCGCCGACATCGGGCGACGACGCGAAGAGATCACTCGCCGCGACGACGAGCCCGATCGCGGCCTCACCGCGCCGTTGATTGGTAACGTCGACGACCGTGACGCCGGCGCCGCGCACGACGCCGCCGGCGATCACGGGGAATGCCCGGGCGAGATAGTGACGGCGGGTCCCGATCGGCCCGTCGACGGGAACGACGAGCTCGGTCTCGTCGACCGGCAGGCCCGACTCGAAGGCACACGCGACCGCTCGCGCCAGGCCCGAGGGCAGGCCGGGGATCTCGTCGACGTGGCGGCCTTCGAGATCGGGCCCGGGCGCGTCGAGCATCTCACGGAACGCGTCGTTCACCCGTTCGACGTGCAAGTTCGCGTCGAAGAAGGCCAGCCCCATCGGCGCCGAGGACAGCAGCGCGTCGACGCGATCCTCGGTCCCCGCGTGTGCACGCAGGGTGCTCCGGGACCGCCGTTGGAAGGAACCGGACAAGGAACCCATGCTAAAGGATCGACGCATGCGGGTCAGCCGGGTCGGCCGATCCGGAGAAATGGGTAACACCACGGTCGTGAACGACGGCCGCGGCAGCCAAGGGGAAGCGGCACACGAAGCGGCAGACGACGGGCACGGCGCGGCACGCGGCGAGCGGGTGCCGCTCGTCGTGGTCTCACACCGCGGCCCCGTGCGCTTCGACCGCGACGCCGGCGGCACCCGTCGCGTGGAACGGTCGGGGGGTGGCCTCGTCACCGCCCTGCTCGCGACGTTGCCCACGCTCGACCGTTCCCGTTTCGACCCGATCTGGCTCTGTGCCGCCGCGACCGACGAAGATCGTGCCGTCGCGGCCGAGCAGGGCACCGAACCGATCGAGGTGGACGGCGTGCCGTGTCCCCTGCGTCTGCTCGCGCCGGATCCCGAAGAGCACGAGCGGTTCTACGCCTCGTTCTCCAACCCGATGCTCTGGTTCATCCAGCACGAGCTCTGGGGCCTCGCGACCGAACCGGTGATCGGCCGGGCGGAGCACGACGCGTACCGTCACGGATACGTGCCCGTGAACCAGCACTTCGCCGACGCAGTGCACACGGAGATCGAGCGGCGAGGAGCGCGACGCCCGGTCGTGATGGTCCACGACTACCACTTCTATCTGGTGCCCGGCCTTTTGCGATCGCTCCACCCCGATGCCCGGCTGCACACCTTCGTGCACGTCCCGTGGCCACAGGCCGACGCGTGGCGTGTGCTGCCCGCCGAGGTGCGGGGCGCGTTGCTGCACGGCCTGCTCGGCAACGACGTCGTCGGCTTCCACACGCACCGCTACGCGCGGAACTTCCTCCTCAGCTGCCAGGAGCTCCTCGACATGCCGATCGATCTGCGCGACATGGTTGCGCGACTCGGTGACCGTGAGATCGCGGCGACCTGGTCGCCGTTGTCGGTGGATCTCACACGGCTCGAGGAGGAAGCGTCACGCAGCCCGGTCCCGAAGAGGCGACGCGAGATCGTCGAGAGCCGGCGCGAGCACCTCCTCGTGCGCGTCGATCGCAGCGACCCGTCGAAGAACATCGTGCGCGGGTTCCTCGCGTACGACTTGCTCCTCGAGCGTCATCCGGAACTGCGCGGCCGGGTGACCTTCCTCGCGCTGATCCCACCCAGCCGTCAGGACGTTCCGCAATACGCCCGTTATCTCCTCGAGATCCGTGAGACGGCGGACGCGATCAACGAGCGGCACGGCCGCGACGGCTGGGAACCCATCGATCTCCGGATCGAGGAGAACTTCCCGCTCGCCCTGGCCGCGTACCAGGAGTACGACGCGCTGCTCGTCAACAGTGTCGCCGACGGGTTGAACCTCGTCGCGAAGGAAGGGGTCGCACTCAACGAGCGTGACGGCATGCTGGTGCTGTCGGAGAACGCCGGCGCCTACGAGGAGCTCGGCGCCTTCAGCCTCGCGGTGAACCCGTTCGACATCGTGCAGCAGGCCGACGCGCTGCACGAGGCGATCATCACCGAGCCGCGGCGGCGCCGGGGTCTCCTCACGACGGCGCGCCAGGTCGTCGAGCACAACGACCCGGCGCGGTGGCTCGATCTGCAGCTCGAGGCGCTCGAGCGCCACACGTCGTGAAGGAGACCCGAGAGCGCTACTTCGGGAACGGGAACGTGCGGGCCGCGTCGGACTCCATGTTCGTCGCGAGCGACTTCAAGTAGCCCGTGGTGGCCGCGGCGGGGTCGACCGCGAAGATCGTCGACACCCTCGGCGGCACCCGGCTCGCGGGCGGACCGTAGTGGTAGATGCCGGCCAGACCCATCGTGTCGACGTCGCCCAGCTGGTCGAGCGCCTTCATGATTCCCGGGCGGCTCAGGTCGCCCAGCGCCACCGCTTTCTCGAGGAGCTTCGAGACGGTGAACGCCTGTACGTAGCCGAACGAGAAGTAGATGTCGGGCTTCTGCGACGGGCTGTACTTCGCGATGTCGTCGAGCATCTGCTTCATGCCGGGCACCGACGTGTCGCCCCACTCCGGCCCCTGCGATGCGAGCCAGTAATGCTGCTGCATGTACGCGCCGGTCGCGCCCGATGCGAGCAGCGACACCCACGTGGGCGCCTGGCCGATCCAGCGGATGTTCGCGTTCTGGGATGCCGCCTTGCTGAAGAGCGGGATCGACGCGGTGGGCAGCGCGACGAGGAAGACCGCGTCGCATCCGGACGAGACCTGCTGCAGCTGGGCGGTGAGATCGGTCTCCGCGGTGCCGAACTTCGCGATGGTGCCGAGCTTGAAGTTGAGGTGCTGCTGCGCGTAGCGAACGCCGGCCTCACCCGCGGCGCCGTAGAGGCTGTCCTCGCGGATCATGCAGACCGTCTTGCCCGCACCGCCGTGGTCCACGTAGTACGACAGGCCGTTGATCGCCTGGATCTGGTACGGGGCCGCCACCGGCAGCAGGTTCGGGTTGCGCACCCACTCGGCGTCGAGGCTCGCCGGCGACGCGACCATGTTGTCCTGGCGCATCGGCGTGAGGACCGCGTTCGTGATGTCGGTGCCGAGCAGCTGCGCCAGCATCACGACCTTGTCGCGCAGGTCGGAGTAGTTCTGCTGCGCGATGTTGGAGTTGTACTGACTGTCGCGGACCTCGAGGTTCACCTTGTACTTGCCCGCGATGCCGCCGCGGGCGTTGAGGCCTTGGAAGAACACCCGGTTCCCGTTGGTCAGCGGCATGCCGATGATCTGGGCCAGGCCGGTCTGCGGAGAGATGGCGCCGAGGGTGATCGTGGTGCCGTCGAAGCCGGTGGTGGGTGAGGGTGCGCCCGCCTTCGTCTTCCCGCCGCCGCCCCCGCTGCCACTGCTCGAGCTTCCGCCGCGGCAGCCGGCGAAGGCGAGAGCCAGCGTGACGGTGACGGCGAAGACCGCCATCCCCGATCGCGTCGACCTGGTGCGTCTCATGAGTCCTCCCCCCGGACGTGCTGCGACGAACTGGCAGAACCTACCCCGTAGTAACCGGGCTGTACCGGCATCAGCGGGAGAACGGCCACGAACGGAAGTACCCCCGCGCCCGCTCGAACAGCGCGACGAGACCTCGCGACTCGAAGAGCAGGAACACGATGATGAGCAGTCCGAAGATGATCTGGTTCAGCGCGAACACGGAGAGCACGCCCGAGCCCCCCGTGGTGCTCTTCACGAACGGGATGTGGGTCTGCTCGCTGAAGTGCTGGATCACCTGGGGCAGTCCGACCACGAGGACGGCACCGATCACGGCACCACGGATCGTGGCGATGCCGCCGATGATGATCATCGCGACGTAGCTGATCGACAGCACCAGGCCGGGTGCGCCGCCGAAGTCGGTCGGGTTCACGAACTGCTGCACCACACCGAACAACCCGCCGGCGACTGCCGCGAACGCGCTCGACACCGCGAAGGCGCCGATCTTGTAACGCGTCAGGCTCACACCGACGACCTCGGCCGCGACGTCCTGGTCGCGCACCGCCTGCATGGCGCGGCCGGGGCGGCTTCGCACGATGTTGGTCGCGATCAGCGCGACGATCGCGACCACGCCCCAGCAGAGCCAGAACATGCCCTGTCGGCGGGTGTAGATCTGTCCGAAGGCGTGCAGATGGTTGAAGTCGATCGGGCCGATCGCGACCGGTGCCGCGGTCGCGGTGCCCGCATGGCCGCCGGTGACCGAGGTCCAGTTCGTGAAGATGTGCGCGCCGACGTATAGGAGCCCGACGGTGACGATGGCGAGATAGTCACCCCGGAGGCGCAGCGCGAACGGCCCGATGACGGCGCCGATGACCGCACCGATCACGGCGGCGAGCGGCAGCCACGCCGCGAGCGGCAGGTTCTGCTGCACACCGAAGTACCCCGCGACGTATGCACCACAGCCGATGAAGAACGCGTGGCCCAGGGAGATCTGCCCCGTGTAGCCGGTGAGCAGGTTGAGCCCGATGGCGCCCACCGCGGCGAGCCCGCAACGCGCGAGCACGTCGAGCCAGAAGTCGGTGAGCAGGTTCGGCAGCATGATGTAGACGACGAGCAGCACGACGATTGTGAGCTTCTGCGTCGGAGTGCGGAACAGCTTCAGGCGGTCGGCCGGGCGGCGGGGCAGCGTGCGTGGCGCGCGAACGCGGCGGACCCTTCGTGTGGGCACCAACTGGGCGGCCATCACGCCCTCCGCACCTGGCGCTGACCGAACAGCCCGTACGGTCGCACCATGAGGACGATGATCATGACGAAGTACGGCATGACGAGGTTGAAGCCCTGTCCGAGCCACGACGCGTACTCCGGCTGGTAGCCGGCGGTCAGCGACTGCGCGAGCCCGATGATCAGGCCGCCGACGACCGCACCACCCGGTGAGTCGAGCCCGCCGAGGATGATGGCGGGGAACGCGGCGAAGGCGACGAGCTCGATGTCGGGCCGCACGCCCGCGCCACCACCCGCGAGCGTCACGCCGGCCAGCGCGGCGACCATGCCGGCGATGGCCCACGACACTGCGACGACCCCGCGCACGCTGATGCCCTGCGCGAGCGCGGCCTCGAGGTCCACCGCGGTCGCGCGCATCGCGACGCCGAACTTCGTGTAGCGGAAGAAGAGGAAGAACAGCACGACGACACCGAACACGATGCCGATCGTCCAGAGATCGCTGACCCGCAGCACGATGTCGCCGACCTTCTTCGACTTCACGCCCCAGGGGTCGCCCAATGGGAGCGGGTTCGCGCCCCAGATCGTCGGCACGATCTGCTCGATGATCGTGAGCACGCCGATCGTGATCATGATCACGACGAACGGCGGTTGGCCCACGAGCCGCCGGAGCACCGTTGCCTCGACGATCACGCCGATCAACGCGCCCGCCAACATCGCGAGCGCCAGCGCCGGATAGAAGGGCACGCCGAGCGTGATGTGGAAGTCGTACGCGAGATACGCGCCGAGCACGACGAAGCCCGCCTGCGCGAAGTTGATCACACCCGTCGCCCGGTAGATGATCACGAACCCGAGCGCGACGAGGGCGTACTGGGCGCCGGTGGCGATGCCCTGCACGCACAGCTCGAGGAACTTCGTCATCGGTACATGTCCTCCACGAGCGCGACGAAGCGCTCGACGACTGCCTCGCGGCGAACACGACGAGTCGACGTGAGCGCGCCGGGAACGTCCTCGAGCGGCGTCGGCAGCACGCGGAACGCACGGATCTGCTCGGATGGCCCGAGGTCGGCGTTCACCGAGCCGACCAGACCCTCGACCAACTCGGCGACCTCCGGCTTCTGGCTGAGGTCGCGGAACGTCGTATACGGGACCGAGTGCTCGGATGCCCATGCGCCGACGTTCTCCGGGGCCAGGTCGACGAGCGCGGCGAGGTACGGCCTGCCGTTGCCGACGAGCACCGCCTCGCGCACGTACGGCGAGCGCTTCAGCCGGTCTTCGAGGAAGCGGGGCTCCACCGGCGTGCCCCCGGCGGTCACGATGACGTCCTTCTTCCGCCCGGTGACGACGAGGTGCCCGTCACCGTCGAGCCAACCCGTGTCGCCCGTGTGGAACCACCCGTCGGGGTCGAGCACCTCCTTCGTGTGGTCGGGATCGCGGGCGTAGCCCAAGAAGACGTTCGGTCCGCGCACGAGGACCTCCTCGTCAGCCGCGACGCGGACCTCGCCGCCCGGCAGCGGCTTGCCCGCGGTCCCGACGCGGAATTCGCGTGCGGGCACGCAGGTGGCGAACCCCGTGGTCTCGACAGTGCCGTAGCTGTTGCGCACCGGCAACGCGAGCGCGGCGAAGAATTCCACGACCTGATCGGTGACGGGAGCACCGACCGACAACGCGATGCGGGTGCGCGCGAGGCCGAACTTGCGCCACAACGGCCGGTACAGCATCCACCGGCCGAGCGCGCTCGGCCGGCGCCCGATGCGCGCGCCGCCCCGGCGGCGCCAGTAGCGGTAGACGCGTCGCTTCAGCGGGTCGGCGGCCGCCATGCGCAACTCGATGACGTCTCGGGTCTGCTCCCACCAGCGCGGCACCGCCACGAACACGGTGGGCTGGGCCTCGCACGCGTCCTCCAAGGCGGTGTACGGGCCCGCGCCGAAGTTCACGACGTATCCCGCCCGCAGCGCCGCCGCACCGGCCAACACCCGCTCGACGACGTACGACAGCGGAAGCAGGGCCGAGAGGATCTCGTCGTCGGCGCGAAGGTCGAGCGCCTCCACGAGCATCGAGCCCGTGCTCACCAGATTGACGTGCGACAGAACGACGGCTCGCGGCGGGTCGCTCCCAGCCGTCAATGCAACGGTGGCCGGCCCGTCGAGAGTGAGCGCTCCGAGCGCATCGCGCCATGCCGCGAGCGCGTCGGGAGCCGTCGCGTTGCCGTTCGCGCACAGCTCCTCGAAGCTGCACTCGCTCTCGCCCTCCAGCGCCGGCAGACCGGCCGTGTCGATGACGGCGACGTGACGCAAAGTCGGCACCTGCGCGCGTACGGAGCGCGCGATCTCGAGCTGCTCTTCGTCCTCCACGAGCAGTGCGACCGCGTCGACGTACTGGAGCATGCGCGCCACTTCCGCGGCCGGGCTCGCCGGATGCAGCGCGGCCGTGATCGCGCCGACGCCCTGCAGCCCGAGGTCCGCCTGCAGCCACTCGGGCCGGTTCCCGCAGAGGATCGCGACCACCTCGCCCGGCTTCACCCCGATGGAGCGCCATCCGAGCCCGGCGGCGGCCGCGCGCGACGCGTATTCGCCCCACGTGAGCTCGTGCCAGTAGCCCAGACGCTTGTACCGGTGCGCGACGCGGTCACGCATGGCCTCGGCCCGGGCCAGGAGAAGGTGTGGAAGGCTCGGGGCGTCGACGCCCGGGCGGGCGATGGTCGGCGGCGGCACCGTGCCGGTCATCCGGGCTGCCCGAGGTAGGCCTCGATGACCCTCGGATCGCGCTGCACCTGCTCGGGCGGCCCGAGCGCGATCACTTGTCCGAAGTCGAGCACGAGCACCCGCTGCGCGATGTCCATTACGAGATGCATGTCGTGCTCCACGATCACCACGGCCACGCCGAGCTCGTCGGGAAGCGCGACCACGTGCCGGGCCATGTCCTCGGTCTCCTCGAGGTTCATTCCCGCCACCGGCTCGTCGAGCAACAGCAGCTTCGGCTCCATCGCGAGCGCGCGGCCGAGCTCGATGCGCTTCTGCACGCCGTACGGGAGCAGACCGACGGGCCGGTTGCGATACATGCCGAGGTCCAGGAGATCCGCGATCTCCTCGCAGCGCTCGCGGTGCACGAGCTCCTCCCGGCGCGCCGGGCCCACCCAGATCGCACCGGCGAGGAATCCGGTGTGCATCAGGTGATGGCGGCCGAGCATGAGGTTGTCGATCACGTCGAGGTTCGTGAAGAGACCGATGTTCTGGAACGTGCGACCGACGCCGAGCCTCGCGATCGTCGAGGGACGCTTGCCGATCAGCTCGACGCCGTCGAGACGGATGCTGCCGATCTGCGGCCGGTAGACACCGTTGAGGCAGTTGAAGATCGACGTCTTGCCGGCGCCGTTCGGGCCGATGATCGCGAAGAGCTCGGCCCGCTCCACGGTGAAACTCACTTCCGACAGCGCGGTGACGCCGCCGAAGCGGAGAGTCACATCACGCGCGTCGAGCAGCGGCCGCCCGCTCACGCGCTCCACCGGTGACGACGGCGGACCTTGAGGTCGCGGAAGGACCGCCGGCCGGCCTCGCCGACGCCGAGGTAGAACTCCCGGATCTCCTCGTCCGCGAGGAGCTCCTCCGCGGGCCCTTCCTTCATGATGCGGCCGTTCTGCATCACATACCCGTGATGCGCGATCGACAGCGCCATCGTCGCATTCTGCTCGACCAGGAGCACGCTCGTGCCGGTGCTGTTGATCTGCACGATGATGTCGCGGATCTGTTGCACGATGAGCGGCGCCAGGCCGAGGGACGGCTCGTCGAGCAGCAGCAACCGGGGGCTCGCCATCAGGGCGCGTCCGATGGCCAGCATCTGCTGCTCCCCGCCCGACAGATACCCGGCTTGCTGCTGACGCCGACGTTCCAGGACAGGGAACATCGACATGACGAGCTCGTACGTGCGGTGGACCTCGCCACGGTCACGGCGCGTGTACGCCCCCGCTCGCAGGTTCTCGTCCACGGTCAGCTCGGCGAAGATGCGTCGCCCTTCCATCACCTGCGCGAGACCCCGCCGGACGATGTTCGGCGCGGCCATCCGCTCGATGCGCTCGCCCGCGAGCATCACGGTGCCGCCGACGACCTCGCCTCGATGCGTCGGCAGGAGACCCGACACGCCGCGCAACAGGGTCGTCTTCCCGGCACCGTTCGCGCCGAGCAGCGCGACGATCGTGCCCGTCTCGACGCGCAGGCTCGCGCCACGCAGCACGACAATTCCTGCACCGTATGCGACCTCGAGGTTGTTGACCGCGAGGATGGGCTCGCGCCCCCCGGCTCCCCCCACGGGGGGAAGTATGCCCCGCCCGGGCCGCGAGTTCCCGGGAACTCTCCGGAGCGGTCGTTCGACTGCGCTCAATGCGGGACGAGACCGCCGTCCGCGAGGAGGACCTGGCCCGTCACGAAGCTCGAGGCGTCGGAGGCGAGGAACAGCGCCGGACCGACCATCTCGTCGGGGTGAGCGGCCCGGCGCAGATACGCGGCCTTCGCCATGCGCTCCTGGGCCTCGGGTGTGTTGTTGCGCACCATGTCGGTGTCGACGGTTCCGGGCGCGAGCGCGTTCACCCGGATGCCGAGCGGCGCGAACTCCGCCGCCATGGAGCGGGTGAACGAATAGAGACCCGCCTTCGCAGCCGAGTACGTCGCGGTGAAGGCGGAGAACAGGAATGCACCGGCGGAGAGCACGTTGACCACCGCGGCCGACGGGCTGTCCTTCAGGTACGGCAGTGCTTCCTGGACGAGGAACACCGGACCGCGCAGGTTGACGTCGAGCGACTTGGCGAACGCCTCGGGGGTGAATCGACCGAGGTCCTCGCGCAGCGCGGTCGCCGCGTTGTTCACGACGATGTCGAGCCGTCCGAAGCGCTCGACGGTGCGCTCCACGAGGGGGCGCAGACCCTCGAGGTCGCCCAGATGCGTCGGCACGCCGAGGGCGTCGCCGCCCATGCCTGTGAGGGCCTTCTCCGTCTCGGCGCAGGCCTCGGCTTTTCGGCTCGCGACCACGACACCCGCGCCCGCGGCGACGAAACCCTCCGCGATCGCGCGCCCGATGCCACGCGTCCCGCCGGTGACGATGGCGACGCGGCCGCTCAGGTCGAACAGCGACTGCAGCTTCTCCCGATCCACGACGACACTCCCCTGTCCGTCGAATGCGAGCTATCCGTGAACGAGATCGCGGATCTGACGCAGTTGCTGCGCGTCCCGGCCGGCAACGAGCAGCGTGGTGACGGGGCTCGCGCGCCAGGCCTCGAGCCGCGCCGCGATGCGCGACGGCGGTCCGACCAAGGAGATCTCGTCGGCGAAATCGTCGGGGACCGCGGCAATCGCTTCGTCGCGCTTGCCCGCGAAGAAGAGGTCCTGGATCTTCTCGGCTTCGGACTCGAAGCCCATACGGGCCATGAGCTTGGTGTGATAGTTCTGGCCCTTCGCGCCCATGCCACCGATGTAGAAACCGAGCGTCGCCTTCACCGGCCAGAGGCCGGAGGCGACGTCGTCGGTCACCGCGAAGTTCACCAGCGCGGCGATCTCGAAGCCCGGCTTCGCGGCCGCGAGTTGATCCGCGTACACCTCCCTCCGGTATGGCGAGTAGTACAGCGGCAACCAGCCGTCGGCGATCTCCGCGGTCTGCGCGACGTTCTTGGGCCCCTCGGCGCCGAGGTAGATCGGGATCTCGGTTCGCAGCGGGTGGACCATGATCTTGAGCGGCTTCCCGAGCCCGGACGCACCCTCGCCGCGATACGGCAACGGGTAGAACACGCCGTCGTTCGTCAAGGGGCCGTCGCGCCGCAATGCCCGCCTGATCACGTCGACGTACTCACGGGTGCGCGCGAGCGGACGGTTCGACGGCCGCCCGTACCAACCTTCGACGACCTGGGGCCCGGAGACGCCGAGGCCCAGGATGACACGACCACCCGACAGGTGATCGAGCGTCGCCGCGGCCATCGCCGTCGCCGTCGGTGTGCGCGCCGCGATCTGCACCACGCCGGTGCCGATCTTGATGGTCGACGTGTGCGCGGCGACCCACGCCGCAAAGGTCAAGGCGTCGTTGCCCCACGACTCCGCGACCCAGACCGAGTCGAACCCGAGGCGCTCGGCCTCCTGCGCCAGCGGGATGTAGTCGTCGCGTGGCGCGGCGCCCCAGTAGCCGAAGACCAGACCCAGTTTCATGGACGCTCCCAGATGCTGTGGGGCGGGTGCCGCGGCGCCGCCGGTACTGCGCGCATCGTGACATACGATCCCGCGCCACGACCAAGTAGCGATCCGAGGGACGCCCCCATGAGCACCTACCAGACTCTCCGGTACGACGTCGACAACGGGGTCGCGACGATCACCCTCGACCGCCCCGACAAGCACAACACCTTCAGCCCCACGATGATCGACGAGATCGAGGACGTCTGGCAGCGCCTGCGCGTCGACGACGAGGCGCGGGTCGCGATTCTCACCGGCGCGGGCGAACGGGCATTCACGGTCGGCATCGACCTCACATTCGAGCATCCGCAGCCGTCGTCGAAGACAATGATCAACGACCCGATGATGCGCATCGGCCCGAAGAGCAACGATCTCTGGAAGCCGGTGATCGTGGCCGTCAACGGGATGGCGTGCGGCGGCGCGTTCTATCTGCTCGGCGAGGCCGACATGATCATCGCCGCGGAGCACGCGACGTTCTTCGATCCCCACGTCACGCACGGCATGCCCTCTGTGTACGAGTCGATGTTCATGGTGCAGCGCATGCCGGTCGGCGAGATCATGCGGATCGCGCTCCTCGGCCGGCACGAGCGCATGACGGCGGCGCGCGCCCACCAGATCGGCCTCGTACAGGAGGTGGTGGCCGGCGCCGAGCTGCTCGACGCGGCGCAGCGCGTCGCGCGCATCATCGCCGACGCGCCGGACCCGCTCGCGGTCGAGATCACGGTCAAAGCGGTGTGGACGGGTGTGTACATGAACATCCACCAGGCGTTGCAGACCGCCCCGACGCTCGTGAACCTGATGCCGGCCCCGAACGAGGTTGCCCGCCGGGCCGACACGTTGCGCCGCCAGAACGTCGAACCGCTCGCGCGCTGACCGGAGGCCGAACATGCCG
Source organism: Acidimicrobiia bacterium (assembly GCA_024281095.1). Classification (GTDB taxonomy): domain Bacteria; phylum Actinomycetota; class Acidimicrobiia; order IMCC26256; family JAMXLJ01; genus JAMXLJ01. The sequence goes on from JAMXLJ010000162.1 coordinate 20,532, forward strand.
ATCGACCTGGGTGAGCTCACCGATCCTGCGCACAGCGCGGTGTTGACCATGGAGATGCAGCGCGGGGTCATGGGCGACCTGGCGTCCATCCCCGACCTCGCGAAGGCCGCGGCCGCGACGGGCATGGTCGATGCGACCGCGCGCCTGCTCGCGGCGGCCCGCGGCGCGGGGGCGCGCGTTGTGCACTGCACCGCGCAGTTCCGTTCCGATCGGGCCGGCTCCGCCACGAATGCGCCGCTGCTCGCCGTGATGCTGCGTCGACCGGGCCATCTCGTCGTCGGATCCGACGCCGCGCAGATCATGCCGGAGCTCGACCCCCAGCCGGGCGACGTCATCTCGTCGCGCGGGCACGGCCTGTCGCCGTTCATTGGAACGTCGCTCGACATGACCCTGCGGAACCTCGGCGTGCGCACCGTCGTGGCCACCGGTGTCTCGGTCAACATCGGCGTGTTCGGGCTCGTGCTCGAGGCGGTCAACCTCGGCTATTCGGCCGTGCTTCCGACTGACTGCGTCGCGGGCGTGCCGCCGGAGTACGCGGCCGAGGTCATCGAACGCTCGCTGTCGCTCATGGCGACGTGCGTCCGGTCCGAGGATCTCATCGACCTCTGGTCCTGACCCCACGGCGCAGTTCGGACGGTCTTCCGGCTGTGCGACGGAACATCGTCCCAACTGAGGGGTTCAACGGGTGTCGTGGAGGTTGCGGTGGATCTCGCGGCGGGTGCGGGCCGTTGCGGTGATCACCCGTCCGAGACCAGAAGCGACGGCCGCGCCCGCCGACGCGACGCTCGGCGACGAGCCGCGCAACAACGCGTTCCAGTAGACACCCCATGCGCCGGCGATGCGCGGCCCGACGACCGGGTTCGTGAGCGTGCGGCCGACCGACGATACGAGTCGCGGGTGTTGCACCATCGCCGCGTGCACCGTCGCCGTGGTGGACGCGTACGCGCCGAAGTCGCGCGCGAGGAATGTCCGGTAGCTGCAAGCGGCGGAAGCCGGTTCGCGCAGCACCGCTCGAGCCGCAGCGCGCCCGCTCGTGAGCGCGTGGGCGATGCCTTCGCCCTGCAACGGGTTCACGAGGCCCGCCGCGTCGCCGACGAGCAGCACGCGGCCCCGTGCCGGCACGGTGCCGACCCCACCGACGCGCAGCCATCCTCCGAGCGAGCGCGACGGCGTGAGCGTGCGCGTCGTCGCACCGATGCGATGCAGATGTTCGAGGAACGCGGGGAGATGCCGGGTGACGCCGGTCCCGAGCCGGCGCTGTGCGCCCGTGCCGACGCCGAGACCGACGTTGACACCCCCGGACTCACCGGGAAAGACCCAGCCGTATCCCGGCAGGCCTCGTCCGGGTGACTCGTCCCAGAACACGATCGTCGGAAGATCGACGTCGTCGTCGGCGTAGAACCGCAGGGCGAATCCCCACAGCGACCGTGATGCGTCGCACAGTGCCGCGCCGTCGGCCACGGTCGAGAGCGCGCCGTCGGCCCCGATGACGACGCCGGCGCGCAGCTCGGAGCCGTCGTCCAAGCGCACGGAAGGGGCGGCCGGGTCGCATCCCACGACCCGCGCCGCCACCGGCGACGCGCCCGCGTCGAGCGCGGCATCGCGCAACATCGCGTCGAACCGCGTGCGCGCAACCGCGAGCGCATAGCCCGGATAGTCGCGGCCCGGCCGCGCCGGCAGCACGACGCGTGACCCGGTGGGCCCGATCACCGCCATGTCGCCGAGGCGCGGCACACCCGTGACGTCGAGATCGAGATCGAGGAGGACCTGCACGCCACGGGGGCCGATGAGGTCGCCACAGGCCTTGTCGCGGGGGAACCCGGCTCGGTCCACGAGCGCGACACGCGCGCCGCCTCGAGCGAGCACGAGCGCGGCGACGCTGCCCGCGGGCCCGGCGCCCACGACGGCCACGTCGAACGGGTGCGCGGTCACGATCGTCGCTAGCCTCTCGTCGAGCTTCTTGGTGGCTGTCCTCCGCGACATGGAGGCCGCGATGCAGTCGATCCGCTCACGGGACGATCCGAACGCGTTCGCTCGAACGCTGTTCGACGGCCTTCCCGAGCGGTACGACATCCTTGCCGACGTGCTGTCGTTCGGCCAGAACGCCCGCTGGCGTCGCGCCATGGTCGACCGGGTCGTGGCTGCCGAACCCCGCCGCGTCCTCGACGTCGCGACAGGGCCGGCCGGCGTCGCCCGTCAGCTGGCGCGGCGCACCGGTGCCACGGTGGTGGGCATCGACATCACGGAGGAAATGGTCCGCAAGGGCGTCGACAACGTGGCACGGGACGCGGGCGCGGCCGACGTCCGCCTGCTCGTCGGTCGGGGTGAGCAGTTGCCGTTCCCGGACAACACGTTCGACGCACTCACCTTCACGTATCTGCTGCGCTACGTTGCCGACCCTGCCGCAACGCTGGCCGAGCTCGCGCGGGTCGTGCGCCCGGGCGGCACCATCGCGTCACTCGAGTTCGCGGTGCCGGTGCAACCCTTCTGGCACGCGTCATGGTGGCTGTACACAAGAACGCTGCTTCCCGCGGCCGGCGCGGTCACCGGCGGACGGGAGTGGTTCGAGGTCGGCCGCTTCCTCGGCCCGAACATCTCGCGTCACTACCGCGACTATCCCGTCGCATGGACGGTCCGGGCGTGGAACGCCGCCGGTATCACCGCGGTGGGTACCCGACGCATGAGCCTCGGCGGAGGTCTCGTCATGTGGGGACGCAAGGCGGCGTGAGCGAGCCGCGGCCTCCGCCCGCGCCGGCGTACTACGCGTCGCGTCAGGGCGCGGGCAGCGGTGGTTGGGCCGACTGGTGGAGCGTGTTGCACCCGCCGTACACCGCATGGCATCTGTCGTATGTCGTGCTCGGCGCGATGCTCGCTCCCCACATCAGCTGGACCCGACTCGTCGCGACCCTATTGGCGTTCCTTCTCGCAGTCGGCGTCGCCGCGCACGCGCTCGACGAGCTGAACGGCCGCCCGCTGCGCACGGGCATCCCCGCCTGGGCGCTCACGACCGCGGCCGTGGTCGCGCTGCTCGGCTCGGTCGCGCTCGGCGCCGCGGGTGTGGTCCGTGTCGGCGTCGGGCTCGTGCCGTTCATCGTCATCGGCGCGCTGCTCGTGCTCGCGTACAACCTCGAGCTCTTCGGAGGCGTGATGCACACGACGGCCGGGTTCGCGCTGGCGTGGGGCGCGTTTCCGGTGCTGACCGCGTACTACGCGCAGGCGTCGTCGCTCGGTATCGCGCCAGTCGCGGTCGCGATCGCCGCGCTCGCGCTGTCGTGGGCCCAGCGAACACTGAGCACGCCGGCACGGCGGCTCCGGCGCCAGGTGGCCGACGTGGAGGTCTCGACCGTCATGCACGACGGCACCGTGGTGAGCTCCGGTCGGACCGAGCTCCTCGCGCCCCTCGAGGGCGCCCTGCGCACGATGTCGTGGGCGATGGTCGCCCTGGCATGCGGTGTCGCGCTCGCACGGGCCAGTGGTTGGAGCTAGCGCAGGAGCTGGCGGCCGAATCCGCGCACCGCGGCCTCCACGACGCGGTCGTGGCCCCACTGCAGCAGAGGACGGGCGACCCGTGCGGCCACGCGCATGCGCCGCTGTTTCATCTCGACGTCCCACCCGATGGCCACGTGGGTCCCGTTGCCGCCGGCCGGTGCACTGATCTCGAGATTCGCGGGGCCCTCGAGATCGCCGCCGACCGACGCCACGATGCGGCGCCCCGGTTCGTACTGATCGATGGTGACGCGCACCTGCATGGTGAACGGCACGGGCGGGTCGACGACGCCGGTCAACACCGATCCGGTGGTGATGTGCTCGTCGGTGCTCTCGAGGTCGTGAAGCCATCCCCACCAGCGCTCGAAGTTCCGTGGCTCCTCGATCATCGCCCAGAGCACGTCGGGCGCAGTCGGGAACGCGAACCGCCCGATGTACACGATGTTGTACGGGCCGCTCACCGCATCAACCCTCACCTTGTGTGTGGTTTGCGCGGCGCATCTGCGCGCATTACCACACGAGGTCGAGACTCAGGCGACGAAGTCGAAGTCGACGTGAGCCGAACGAAGGCCGTACACGAACGCGTTCGGCATCTCGACCACGTCGGTGCCCGGGGTCGGCCGCAGACCGGCGACCCGGCGGAGCAGCTCCTCGAAGAAGACCCGGATCTCGAGGCGGGCGAGGGACGCGCCCAGACAGAAGTGGGTACCGAACCCGAACGCGAGATGGTTGTTGGGTTGACGGGCGACGTCGAAGCGCTCGGGATCACGGAAGTGTGCGGGATCGCGGTTCGCCGACGAGTACATCAACACGACCTGTTCACCCGCCCGGACCGTCTCGCCACCGAGGACGCAGTCCTCGGTTGCGACACGGCACATGTTGTGGATCGGTGTCACGAAGCGGATGAACTCCTCGACGGCCACCGTCATGTCGGCACCCGCCCGCAACCGAGCCCATTCGTGCGGATGACGGATCAGCTCGAGGAGCGTGCGGGCGATGACCGTGCGCGTCGTCTCCGCGCCGCCGTCGAGGAGCAGCAGGCAGTCCGACACGACGGTCTCGAGTGGCAACGGCTCGCCGTCGATCTCGGCCTGGGTCCACACCGTCATGACGTCGTCGGCAGGACACCCGCGCTTCTGCGTGTAGAGCTCCGCCGACGCGACACCGAACTCGATCGCGGCGGTCATGCCGTCGTCGTTGTGGTAGCGCGGTCCGCCACCCAGCGCGATGGTGCGCTCCGACCATGACTGCAGATCGGGCCACCGGTCGTCGGGAAAGCCGAGCAGGTGCCCGATCATCATCGCCGGCAGCGGTGCGGCCAGGTCCCCGACGACCTCGGCGTGGCCCCCGTTGGCGGCAACGTCGTCGAGCAACCGGTTCACGATCTCGCGCGTCAGCTTCTCCCACCGCGTCACCGCGCGCGGTGTGAAGCGACGCGACACGAGATTGCGACGACGATGGTGCAGCGGGTCGTCGAGGCCGATCAACGACGCGTCGGCCGGGATGTTCGGCCGGTACCCGCCCTTGACCTGGTCCGAGCTGATGAACACGTCCTTGTGCTTCTCGATCTCGACGACATCGTCGTAACGCGAGATGCCCCACAGCTCGTTGACCGGGTCCCAGTAGGCGGGCGCGTGCTCCCGCATCCACGCGTACGTTGCGTACGGATCGCCGGTGTAGAGCTCGCCGTCCAGCAGATCGATCACGGGTCGGTCGTTCACGCTGCCTCCGCATGCCGCGAGCCGAGCGGCCGCGAGCCTACGAGGACGACGACGACGTCGGCGACGTGAGGTCGTACACAGTCACGCCGCCGACCGAGCTCGACGTGAAGTGGCTCTCCACCCAGGAGGTGATCTCACTCGAAGTCGACGACGTCGCACCGAATCCCGGACCGCCGCCGCTGCCGCCCGTGATGAAGTAATGGATCGCGTGGTCGCGCACGTACTGCTGGAACCGGGCCAGCGTCGGCCACGGGTCGGTGCCGTTGAAACCGCCGATCGCCATGACGGGCATGTCGGAGGCGAGCTGGTAGCCGGACGCCTCGTTCGAACCGACCGCGGCGGCCGCCCAGGTGAAGCCGCCGCTGTTGCGTTGCAGCAGCGCAGTGAGCTGCGGGTCGGACCGGCTGCCCTGGAGAAGGCCGCCGACACCACCCGGACCGCGGCCACCACCTGCACCACCCGGCGGGGCGCCGGCCCCCGGACCGCCACCGCCGGCCGGCCCCGACGCGAAGTTTCCGGGCGGTGCGAACGCGCCGGGCGCGCCGTTTCCCGAGGGAGGCAACCCGCGTAGGAAGCCGCCACCGCCGAACGCGCGTGGGCCCGGTCCGCCGGGCCCACCGAGGTTCGCGCCCGCCGGCCCCGACGACGGGATCGCACCGGCGTGCGCCGTGGCCGCGGTCGCCACCGTGTACGCGCCCGGGCCGAGCAACGCGAACACGACCGCCGCCGCCACCACGCCACCGCGCGCCGGACGCGAGAAGTACGGCAGGAACAGCAGCGGCACCGCGGCGGCGAGGCCACCCAAGAGCACGATCGTGCGGAGCCACGGGAACCAGGCCGGCACGCGGTCGAGCAACATCCAGGACCAGATCGCGGTCGTCGCGAGCACGAGTGCGAGCACGCCGCGCGCGACCACGTTGGAACGCTGCTGCCACAGCACGGTCGCGCCGATGCCGACCACGGCGCCGACCGCGGGCGCGAGCGCGACCGTGTAGTACGGGTGGATGATGCCGCGCGACAAGCTGATGACCGCGGCCGTGACGGCGAGCCATCCGCCCCACAGCATCAGGGCGGCGCGTGTCCGGTCGGTTCGCGGCCGGCGCGACGTGAGGACGACACCGGACACGAGAAGGATCATGGCCGCAGGCAACAGCCATGAGATCTCGCCCCCGAACTGGCTGTTGAACAGCCGGGTGACGCCGGTCGGGCCCCAACGCCCGGCTGCGTTCGCGGCGCCGCCGACGCTACCCGTCTCGTTGCCGCTCAACCGGCCGAACCCGTTGTATCCGAAGATCAGGTTCAGCACGCTGTTGTTCTGCGAGCCGCCGACGTACGGCCGCGCGCTCGGCGGCGTCAGCTCCACCGCCGCCACCCACCAACCCGCCGAAGCGACCATCGCGACAGTGGAAGCGAGCAACTGACCGATGCGTCGCCGGAGAGGCACCGGCGCGGCCACGAGATAGACGAGCCCGAACGCGGGCACCACGAGCAGCGCCTGCAGCATCTTCGCGAGGAACCCGAGCCCCACGAGCACGCCCACGAGAACAAGCCATCGTGCCCGGCCACCTTCGAGCGCGCGCACCAGCGCGTACGCCGACGAGGTCAGCAGTAGCGTGAGCATCGCGTCCGGGTTGTTGAAGCGGAACATGAGCGCCGCGACCGGCGTGAGCGCGAGCACGGCGCCGGCGAGCAGCGCCGCTGCGGGGGTGAACCACCGCCGGACCGCGGCGTAGAGCACGCCGACTGCGGCCACGCCTTCGAGCGCCTGGGGCACGAGGATGCTCCACGAGCTCACGCCGAACACGCGGGCGGTCAGCTCCATCGGCCACAGGAACAGGGGCGACTTGTCGACCGTGATGAAGTTGGCCGCGTCGGACGAACCGAAGAAGAACGCCTTCCAACTCTTCGCGCCGGCCTGCACCGCGGCGGAGTAGAAGCTGTTGGCGTAGCCCGACGCGCCGAGCCCCCAGAGATAGAGCAGCGCGGTGAGGCCGAGCAGTGCGAGCAGGCCCGGGCGGACCCACGCAGGATCATCGGGGTGTCCGCGCAGCCGCTTGTGATGTCGCCGGCGCGCCGGCGCAAGCGACTCCGGTGACATCTCGGCATCCTCGATGTCGCCGACGAGGCGTGGGTTCGGCCCGGTGATCGTCGTCATGGCGCGGCATCGTGATCATCCCGGCTGGACATGAGCTGTGCGAGAACCGAACGTTTCCTGAGAAGCCGTTCCAAGGTGGCGCACAGCGACGCGCGAGCGGAGCCTCAGCACGTTCGGGCACCGTCCGGCGCATGAGCACGATCACAGCGGGCAATGTCGTCGCCGGGCACGTCGCGGAAGAACGAGCCGGGGATCGATACGACGTCGAGATCGTGGTGCCCGTGTACAACGAGCAAGACGCGCTCGACAGGAACGTCCGGCGGCTGCGCCGGTATCTCGACGAGCACATGCCGTTCCCGACGCTGGTGACGATTGGCGACAACGCAAGCACCGACATGACACCGGCGATCGCGGCTGCCCTCGCCGCCGAGTTGCGCGGCGTCCGCGCGGTGCGGCTCGAGGGCAAGGGCCGCGGTCGGGCGCTGCGCGCGATCTGGACGGCGAGCCGCTCGTCCGTGGTGGCATACATGGACGTCGACCTCTCCACTGATCTCGATGCATTGCTGCCACTCGTCGCGCCGCTGCTGTCCGGCCACAGTGACGTCGCCATCGGCACCCGCCTGGCCCCGGGCTCGCGCGTCGTGCGGGGCGCGAGACGCGAGACGATCTCGCGGAGCTACAACGGCCTGCTCCACCTCGTTCTCCGCACCAGGTTCTCCGACGCGCAGTGCGGGTTCAAAGCGGTCCGCGCCGACGTCGCCCGGCTGTTGTTGCCACTCGTCGAGGACAACGGCTGGTTCTTCGACACGGAGCTGCTCATGCTCGCGGAGCGCAGCGGATGCCGGATCCACGAAGTGCCCGTCGATTGGGTGGACGACAGCGACTCGCGCGTCGACGTCGCGCGCACGGCGCTCGAGGACCTTCGCGGCATGTCGCGAATGGTTCGACGGATCGCGTCACCGCGCCTGCTCGCAGCGGCCGCCCGTTCCGGACGGCCGGAGCTGCCCGACGACGCGGCCGCGGAGCTCGTGCGTTTCGCCGCGATCGGGTCTGGCAGCACGCTGGCGTACCTCGCGCTGTTTCTCGCGTTGCGCTCGACGATCGGAGCGGTGGGCGCGAACGTCGTCGCGTTCCTGCTGTGTTCGATCGGCAATCGCGCCGCGCACCGGCGGGCCGCGGCGGGGACGCAGTCACGCTCGACGTTCGCGTACGTCGCACAGACCGTCGGCGGCGGCCTCGCCGTGAGCCTCGTGTTGACGACCGCCTCGCTGCTCGTCGCCGCCCGCGTCTCGAGCGGATCCGTGCCGGTCGAGCTCGTGGCCCTGCTCGTGGCCACGGGTGCCGCGACGATCGTGCGGTTCACGATGCTGCGCCATGACATCGCAGTGGCGCGACGGTCCTGAACGCGCCGGCCTTCAGCGCGTCGTGCACTACATTGCCGTGTCCGGACTGTCCGTTTCGCGGGCCCGCCGGCCAGGAGGGCGATCCAGCACATGCACCGGTGCCGCACGATTGCCGCGCTCGCGGCTGCAGGGGTGCTGATCCTCGCCGGCTGTGGTGGCGGTGGCAGTAGCGGCAAGAGCGGGTCCGGTTCGGCCGCCTCCGGCACGCCCCGCGGCACGGCGAACGGTTCGACATCCACCACGGTCGACGTCGCGTCGCTGTACCAGGCCGCGGTGCGGCGGGCCGACGTCGAGACGTGCCGGTTCGACAAGGCGGTCAAGGCGCTCGGAGCGGGGGCGAAGGTGCGCCAGACGAAGGACCTCGTGCCGCCGGTCGTCGCGGCGTTTCGCCGCTTCAAGAACGACCTCGGCGAGGTGCCGTGGCCGGCCAAGGCCAAGGCCGACGCGGTGAAGCTGCAAGAAGCCACCGACGCCCGGAGCGCCGACATCGCGACGTACCCCGACCAGACCCCGACCAGCTTGGCGTCGTGGAACGCGAAGTTCGAGAAGGACCAGGCGGCCTTCGCCGCGGCGACCCGGGCCCTCCGAAGCGACATCGGGCTCTTGCCGCTCGCCACCTCGACATGCTCCTGAGCCGATTCGGGCACAGTGGTCACGTGGCACACGCCGCGGCAGAGTGTGCACCGCGTAGGGAGCCGTGAACCGGGAGGTCGCGATGGACAGGATGAGCCCGCTCGACGCCTCGTTCCTCCATATCGAGGACGCGAACACCCACATGCACATCGGGTCGGTCGCGGTCTTCGAGGGGCCGGCTCCTTCGTATGACGAGTTCGAGCGACTCGTCGCGAGCAAGCTCCCGGCCGTCCCTCGCTACCGCCAGAAGGTGCGCTTCGTCCCGTTGCAGATCGGCCGGCCGGTCTGGGTCGACGACCCCCACTTCCAGCTCGGATATCACCTGCGCCACAGCGCGCTCGCGCCTCCCGGTGGGGATCACGAGTTGAGGAACCTCGTCGGCCGGCTCATGGGGCAGCGACTCGATCGCAACCGCGCACTGTGGGAGATGTGGATGGTCGAGGGGCTCGAGGACGGGCACTGGGCGATCATCTCGAAGGTCCACCATTGCATGGTGGACGGCGTGTCCGGCACCGATCTGCTCGCGGTCATGCTCGACTCCGAGCCCGAGCCGCTGCGGCCCGCGCCGCAGAACTGGGTGCCCGAGCCCGAGCCCAGCAACGCCCGGCTCCTCAGGGATTCGGTCGCGGGTCTCGTGGGTCGCCCGTACGAGCAATTCCGTGCCGTCCGTTCGGCGACGCGCGCGCCACGGGCCGCGCTCGGCCGCGTCGGCGAGGTCGTGCGCGGCGTGCGGGCGTGGGCCGGTGTCGCCCGCCCCGTGCCGCCCACCTCGCTCAACTCGCCGATCGGCCCGCACCGCCGCTGGGACTGGGCCCGCACGACGCTCGCCGATGTGAAGACGGTGCGCAACGCGCTCGGTGGAACGGTGAACGACGTCGTGCTGAGCGTCCTCACACGGGGCTTTCGCGACCTCTTGATGGAGCGCGGCGAAGACGTCGACGACCGCGTGGTGCGCACGCTCGTGCCGGTATCCGTCCGCTCGGCGAGCGAGCGCGGCACCTACAACAACCGGGTGTCGGGGATGATCGCCGAGCTGCCAGTAGGTATCGGTGACCCCCGCGAGCGTCTCGAAGCGATCCGGGCGCAGATGGACGGCCTCAAGGAATCGAAGCAGGCGGTCGCAGGAGAGGTCCTCACGTCGTTGTCGGGCTTCGCTCCCTCGCTACTCCTGGCCCTCGGCATGCGCGCCGCGATGCGGGTGCATCAGGGCAACGTCAACACGGTCACCACGAACGTGCCCGGCCCGCAGTGGCAGCTGTACGCATGCGGGCGTCCGATGCTCGAGGCGTTCCCGTTCGTCCCACTCGGCCCGAACATGACCGTGACCGTCGCGATCTTCTCGTATCGCGGGATGCTGAACTACGGCGTGACGGGCGACTACGACAAGTCGAACGACATCTCGGTGCTGTGTCGCGGCATCGAAGCCGGGATGACGGAGCTCCTCAAGCTGGCTGACGCGCCGTCGACCTGACGATCTCCATGCGATCGGCGACGTCGGGCCGGGCGAGGCGACGCAACGCCGACTCGTGGGCCTGCGCGACGACGCGAGGCACACGGGTCGCGTCCATCGCGTTGAAGCCCATCACCGCGAGATCGGCGACGGTCGGTTGGAACGTGAGCACGGGTGTGCCGCGGCGACGGATGGCGGCCACCTCGCGCGCCAGGTAGAAGCGGCACAACTGCCGTGCCGCGAGGTCGGCACGCAACGGCCGGCCCACCACGGACATGGGCGAGCTCACGATCACGAGGTCGAGACCCGAGCCCGAGAGCAGGTCGGCATTCGTCGGCGAATGCGCGCCGCCGTCGACATAGCGGACGCCATCGATGCTCACCGGCGCGAAGAACCCGGGAATCGCGCAGGACGCGGCGGCCGCTGTGGCGACGTCGTCGACCGCGGCGCCGTCTCGCCCGAACACCGCGCGCTTGCCGTTGTCGAGTCGCACCGCGACGATCCACAAGCCCGCGGGCCAGCCCGCCGGGGCTACCGCGCGCAGACCCGCAGCGACGCCGTCGGTCGGGATCGTTCCCACGGGCATCGCCGCCGCGGCGACGACCCCCGGACGCGCCTGCCAGGGCTGCATCCCCAGACGCAACAACACGCCGGGTGCGGCCATGGCACCGAGCGCGCCACGCGCCGGACGGGGCGGGGGCGACGACGGCGGCACGTAGCGCTCGGCCCGGGCGACGAACGCGGCGCCCTCTGCCGAGAGTGGTTCACCGCGCGCGTGCGCGGCCAGGTCGGCCGGCGCCAGACCGGCGCGGAGGAGCGATCCGACGACGGAGCCGGCCGAGGTCCCCACGATGACGTGTGTGTCACGTGCGTCGAACCCGGTCTCGTGGACCAGTGCCGACAGCACACCTGCGTGGAACGCGTGCCCGACCATCCCCCCGGCGCCGAGCACGAGACCGATGCGAGCCATCGCTCCTTGGTACCACTGCAGACGGGCCGGGCGACACGCGGGTGCGCAAATGTATGGTGCGCCGTGCCCGATTCACCGGTCGGCCCGCCGCTCTTCGAGCACCTGGCCGGTGCCGTGCGCGCGGTCGCCGCCGCGGGCGACGCCGAGCCCGTTCCGCAGGTGCTCGAGATCGCCATGCGCCCGTTCGAAGCCGTCGGCGGCCTCGTGCTCCTCTTGACGGAGCACGGCGGGCTCCGCCTCGAGGCCCACGTGGCAGTCCCGGACGACGTGCTCGAGCGGTTCCTGACGCTCGGCATCGCGTCAGGCGTGCCGGTCACCGATGCGGTGCGCTTCGGCCGGCCCGTGTGGATCGAGACCCTCGCGGACCGCGACGCCCGCTACCCCATGATCGGACGGCAGCGGGCCGGCTCGGTGTCATCGGCGTCCGTGCCGATCGTCGTCAGGGACCAGATCGTGGGCTCGATCGGGATCGCGCTCGGCCACGAGCGGAGATTCTCGCCCGAGGAGCGCGCGTTCCTCGAGGCGATCGCGGACCTGTGCGCACTTTCGCTCGAGGGCTCACGCACGCGCGAGGCGACGCGGTACGCGGAAGAGAAGAGCCGGTGGGCTGTCGCGACGCTCGCGGACCAGTTCCGGCTCGTCGGCGTCGAGCGCGAGCGCGTCGCCGACGAGGCGCGCCGGCGGCAGGTCGGATCGATCGTCGACGCGATGACCGAGGGTGTGGCGGTGGCCACTGCCGTCGACGAGCCGGGCGCGGACCGCAAGTTCGTGATCGAGTACGCCAATCCCGCCGCGGCCGCGGTGCTCGGCACCGATCGCGCCGCGCTCATGGGCTCGTCGGTCGGCGACCTCTTTCCGGGCACACCACTGCTCGGCGCGTTGCATTCGGTGTTCGACGGGCGCGAGCCCAGTCAGGTGATCGTCGTGGCGACGCCGGGCGGCCGCATCGATTTCACGATCACGCGCTCCGACGACGGCGTCGTCCTCCTGTTGCGCGAGATGGGCTGACCAACCGACCCGCTGACCGCCGCCGCGCCCAGCACGTCAGTCGGGACGTCAAGGACGATCGCGCCGCGAGATCCGAGCGTGATCGTCGCAACTGAAGGCGGGTCAGCCGGCGCGGGCGCCTTCGAGGCGCGCCGGTCGCAACAGCTCGCCCGCGAGCTCGCGCTCCCACCACGCTCCGGTACGGCGGCGCTCCTCCCGCGAGGTGAACCGGTACACGAACAGCCGCGCGCGCACGAACACGGGCGGGGCGTCGGGGAACGGGTTCCTTCGCAGGAGCTTCGACGTCTGCGGGTCGTTCTCGAGCAGCTTCACCACGAAGCTGCCGAACCACTCCTGCCCGTACGCCGGAGAAATCCCGACGAACCACATCAGCCAATCGAGCCGCAGGTGGTACGGCGCAACCTGTGGGGGGCGCCGTCGCACGTTGCCGGGCTTTCCCTTGAACTCGTACTCGCGCCATTGCGTCGAGTCGGTGACCACCGTGTCGTCGGTGCCTTCGACGACCACCTCACGACGCACGCGGGTGATGCCACCGAACGCGCCGTACGTGTTGACCAGGTGCAGCTGGTCGAAGCTCGCGTTCATCAGTTGCCGACGCGACACCAGGTTGCGGACCGGCCGGTAGCTCAGCACGGCAATCAGCAAGGTGAGAGCGATGGCGAGCGCCCCGAACCATCCCGGCGACGACAACGAGTGCGGAGCCGGAAACGGGAACACGTGCCGCAACAAGCCGTCACCAAGTGCCGGGATCGCGATGGTGATCGTCAATGCGTTCAGCCACGCGAAGTTTCCGCTCAACATCAGCCACGACTGTGTAACGATCATCACGAGGGCCGCAATGCCGGCGACGGGTTGGGGCGCGAACAACGCGAACGGCACGACGAGCTGCGTGAAGTGGTTCGCAAGCACCTCGACCTTGTGCAGGCCGCGCGGCAAGTGGTGGAAATACCAGCTGAGCGGGTTGGGCATCGGCTGGGTCTCGTGGTGGTAGTAGAGGCACGTCAGATCGCGCCAGCAGGGGTCGCCTCGCAACTTGATGAGACCGGCGCCGAACTCCACGCGAAAGAGCAGCCACCGCAACAGCCACAGCACCAGCGTCGGCGGCGCGACGTGCGCAGGACCGAGGAAGATCGCGAGGAACCCGGTCTCGAGGAGCAGGCTCTCCCAGCCGAACGAGTACCACGTCTGGCCGACGTTGACGATGGAGAGGTAGAGGGCCCAGAGCACCCCCCACGCCAACATCGAGGTCCAGACCGGCGCGCGCTCCACGAGCCCTGCGATCGCGGCGACCGACAACACCATGCCGACCCAGGTCGTCGCGTCGAACAGGCGGTCGGAGTAGCGCAACTGGAACAGGCTCGGCGCGCGCCGGAACGGCACCGCACGCGTGAAGCGCGGGATCGGCAGGATCCCGTACTCGCCGAGCAGCGGGCGGAACTGGTTGCGGGCCGCGAGGAACGCGATCAGGTAGATGGTCGCGAGCGATCGCTGGAAGACGAAGCGGCTCAGCCAGTACCCGGGCGCGGGGATCCAGTTCACGGCCTGATGCCGGTGACCTCGGCGACACTCTCGTCGCCCAACCCGAAGACTCGTCGCAGCACGGTACGCGCGGCGTGGTATCCGCACATGCCGTGCACACCCGGCCCCGGCGGGGTCGCGGACGAGCAGAGGTAGATCGACGGATTCGGCGTCGCGTATGGCGTGCGCGCGATGACGGGTCGGAACAATGCCTGTACGCCGCCGAACCGGCCGAGGGCGATGTCGCCACCCACGTTGTTCGGGTTCCGGGCCTCGATGTCAGGGGGTCCGGCCGCGGCGCGCGCGAGCACCACGTCCCGAAAGCCGGGCGCGAATCGTTCGATCTGTTGCTCCACGGGACCAGTCAGGTCGCCACGCCAGTCGAAGGGTACGTGCGCGTAGACCCAGAACACGTGCTGCCCCGGCGGAGCTCGAGTGGGATCGAACCGGCTCGGTTGCGCCGTGATCAGGAATGGCGTCGACGGCGGACGTCCGTGCACCACCGCCCGCAGCGCGGCGGTGATCTCGGCCTCGGACGCGCCGACGTGCACGGTGCCCGCGTCGCGACACTCCTCCGCGGTCCACGGGACCGGTTCACTCAATGCGTAGTCGATCTTGAACACTCCGGGGCCGTGACGGTAACGGCGCAGGCGCGTGACGTAAGGGCCCGGCAGGCGGTCACCTGCAATCCCCAGCAGGCCTTCGACCGACAGATCGAAGAGATACGCCCTTGCCCTCGGAAGCTCGTCCAGCGATTCGACGCGATGTCCGGTGATGATCTCACCGCCCGATGTCCGCACGTGCGCGGCGAGGGCGTCCGACAGCGACTGCGACCCGCCGCGGGGGAACGGCCATCCGACGGCATGCGCGGCCAGGGCGAACAGGAGCGCGACGCCACCGGTCGCCGGCGACGTGGGAACGGCGATCGCGTGCCCGGCCAGACCCGCGAACATGGCGCGCGCCCGCTCGTCCGGCATCAGTGCGGACAGGAGCTTCACGGGGAGGCCGGCCCGCGCGACGAATTGCGCGAACAGCAGCGGGTCTTCGGGCCACGACGTCACCGGCCGCAGCACGTCGTGGGCGAGCGTGTCCCACCGGTCGAGGAACGGCGCGACGATGCGGAGGTAGGCGCGGCCCGCCGCGCCGAGCGTCGCGGCCGTCTGCTCCGGCGAGCGCGCGAGCGTCGCGACGGAGCCGTCCCCGAGCGGGTGGGCGAGGGCGAGCTCCGGCTGGATCCACTCCAACCCGTGGCGTTCGAGCGCGAGCGCACGAAACACGGGTGAGCCGGCGCCGAGCGGGTGCACGGCCGAGCACGGATCGTGCAGGAATCCCGGGAGTGTCAGCGGCTCGGTGCGCGCTCCCCCGCCCACGACCGGCGCCGCTTCGTAGACGCGCACCGTGACGCCGGCCTCGGCGAGGATGGCTGCGGCGGTCAGCCCGTTCGGGCCGGCACCGACGACGACGGCGTCGACGCGTTCCATCACGGCGGCTCAGGCAGGGTCAAGACCTGAATGCGCCTACCCATCGTCGCCCGCGGGTGCACATCTGTCACCCGGACGCGAGTGTCGGCCCGAGACCGTGGTACGGGCGGCCGTTGCGCTGCCACTCCTCGTAGAACTCGAAGAACGCCGGACCGAACGGATCATCGCCCACGAGGGGCATGGACGCCCGGCGGATCGTCCAATCGTTCGGTGCCAGCTGCGCCGCCTGTACGAAGTGGCGCCGCGCCGCCTCTTCGTCGCCATGGCGGCGTGCCTCCGTCGCGATGCGGAAGTGCAAACGCGCCCGCACTTCGTCGTCGGAGAGCTGGCCCACTGCGCCGCGCGCGTCCTCACGAGCGATCGGCACAACGCCCTCGCGCACCCAGCGGCGAATCTCGTCGAGATGCGGCTCGGCTTCCACGCCGGTGAAATCCTTGAAGGTGTCAGTGCCGTACGCGACGCCGTTGGGTCGCGCGATCCGGTCCTCTTCGTCGATCCAGATCACGGTCGGCACGTTGCTGATCGCGTACAGCTCTGTCGTGAGATGCTGCGCATCGAGCAACACAGGGAACGTGATCTCGTCGGTGAACGGTTTCACGTCGTCGGGTGAGTCGTCGAGCGCGACACCGATCACCGTGAACCCGAGCGGAGCCAGCTCCTCGTACAGCGCCTGCCACCCGGGCAGGTCGTAGCGGCAACCTCACCAGGTCGCGAAGGCGAGCAGCAGCTTCTTGCGACCGTGCCATTCCGCGAGGTCGTGGACCCTTCCGTCGAGGTCCGGGAGCGTGAACTGCGGCGCCTCGAGTGCGTCGAGCGCACGGGCGCGCTCCTCCGCGGGAAGCGCGACCGCGGCGATGCCAGCGTCATTGTCGACGACCACCGGGCGGCGTAGCGCGCCGGCCACCGCAGCGAGGTCGAGGCGGTCCTCGACCCGGAGCGACTCGACGTCGCGGACGGGCACGCACACGTCGCCACGGCACAAACCCTCCGGCTTCAGCTCCCAGCCGAGCGCCGACGGCAGATCGCCCGAACGGAGGAGCATCCGACCGTCGCGAACCGTTGCGTCGAAGACGCGCACGTCCTCGGCGATCACGGTGAACTGTGTCATCGATCACCTTTCGACGCCCGCACGATCGACCGCCGGAACCACACTGTCAAGTCACGTGGTTGGGATCCGTCACGTCTGGGCAAGACGGAGGCAGAATGAACGTGATGTGGTGGAGCCGGGCCGGAAGCCGGCCCTCGGTCGACCAACCGCCGCTACCCGAGGGACGCTTCCTCGAGCTCCCTGATCGCGGCACCGTCTTCGTGCGCGACGCACGCGGGCCCGCGGGCGCACCGGTGCTCTTCCTGCTGCACGGCTTGGCCGCCACCGCCGACCTCAACTGGTGGTTCTGCTACCGCTCGCTGGCACGCCAGTTCCGCGTCGTCGCGATCGACCATCGGGGCCACGGCCGCGGCATGCCGGTGCGTGGCCACTTCCGTCTCGCGGATTGCGCGGACGACGCGGTCGCGGTCGCCGACGCGTTGGGAATCGAGCGGTTCATCCCCGTCGGCTACTCCATGGGCGGCCCGATCGCACAACTCGTCTGGCACCGCCACCCGGAGCGGGTGGACGGTCTCGTGTTCTGCGCGACGAGTCGCGACTTCCAGGGGTCGCTGCGCGACTGGGCGTCGTTCGCGGTCACCCCGTGGCTGTCGCTTGCCGCGCGCGTGGTGCCTTCGTCGCCGTTGTTGCTCGCGGCCACGAAGTTGCTCGCCAGCCGGGGTGGTGACGAGCCGTACGCGGAATGGATGCTGCGTGAGTTCACCCGCGGCGACGTCCCGACGATCCTCGAGGCGGCCGGCGCGCTCGGGCGCTTCAGCTCGCGCGGGTGGATCGGTCGCGTCGACGTGCCCGTCGCGGTCGTGGCCACCGCGTCGGACAGCCTCGTGCCGCTGCGCCGTCAGGTGAAGCTCGCGATGGCGATCCCGAGCGCGACGCTTCACGTCACCGCCGGCGACCACTACCTCAGCCCGGCCGACCGCGACGAGTTCGTGACCGCCCTCGACGAGGCCTGCACGCTCGTTGCCCGACGTGCCCGCGCCGCCCGTCACGCGCGCGACCGCGCCGTCGCGCGCTGACGATCGTCGCGGCGAAGGTCAGGCCGAGAGCGGATCGAGACCGAGACGCCGGCGCACGTCCGGGCGGCGGAGCGGCGGTACGGTCTTCGGCGGCTGACGGCGCTCCGGCAGTGTCCCGAGGAGCTCCGCGGTCACCGCGGCAACCTGTTCCGCCGCCGCGTTCATCGCGCGTGCCAGCTCGGCGCTTGGCCGCTGGACTCCGGAGACCTTGCGGATGTATTGCAGGGCGGCGGCCTTGATCTCCTCCTCGGTGGCGGGCGGTTCGAGGCCACGAAGCTCTGTGATGTTCCGGCACATGCCGTCATGCTAATGGCGACGAGATGCGGCTCAGGCGGGCGCAGTCGGGCCGGAAAAGCCTTCAGGATGCTCGCCGATCCCGGGCACCTTGGTGGCCGACTGCCTGGGGTTGCGCAGGATCAACGCCGGCAGGCTGGGCACGAGGCCGTGCTCGGTCTCCACGTAGACGCCTCTCGCCGTCAGCTGCTCGTGACAGGTCGCTTCCTCGGGTGTGAGCACCGGCGAAGCGGGTGCACCATGCGCGAGAAGCCGCTCGATCACGTCGTCGAGGTCGCGTGCCTGGACCGCCGCCGCGACACGCGCGTTCACCGCTTCGACCATGCCGAGACGGGTGGCAAAGTCGACGGCCGCGAGATCGTCGAGCTCGAGCGCCTCGCAGATCGACCGCCAGAGGCGCGCTTCGCCGAGCACGCCAATCGCGATCCAACGTCCGTCGCGCGTGACGAAGATGCCATAGCCGGGGGAGCCGCGTGTCGGCTCGGCGGCGTCGACGTGCGCGGTGCCCGAATGTGCACCCACCCACCAGGCGATCACGTCCGTCATGGAGACGTCGATGCGCTCCCCTTCGCCCGTGACGAGCCGGCGCGCCCACGCCGCGCACACGAGGAGCGCGCACATGGTGCCGCCCTCGAGGTCTGCCGCGGGGAGCCGCGGGATCACGGGCTCGCGCAAGGGAGGACGCGGCGGCGCGAGCGCTCCGGCAAGGGCCTGGTAGTTGACGTCGTGGCCCGGGACGTCGCGCCACGGGCCGGTCTGCCCGTAGCCGGTGAGCGAGCAGTAGATCACCTGCGGGTTCACGTCCGTCACCGCCTCGTAGCCGAGACCGAGGCGCGCCGCGACTCCCGGTCGCCACGCCTCGCACACGACGTCTGCCTCCGCCGCGAGCTCGAGCGCCCGACGACGGCCCTCGTCGGTGCGCAGATCCAGCACGATGCTGCGCTTGCCCCGTGCGATGGCGGCGAACAGCTCGGGGTACGCGCGCATCGGATCGCCGCCCGGCGGCTCGAGCTTCAACACCTCCGCGCCGAGGTCGGCCAGCACCTGCGTTGCGTGCGGCATCGGCCGGTAGGGCGACGCGTCCAGCACGCGCATTCCCCCGAGTAGACCTCGCTGTCTCGACAGACGCGCATCGTCGGCCACCGCCGTATCCGTACCGGAGACCGGTGCCGTCGCGCAAAAGCGCGGCCGCCCCCGCAGCCGCGATCGATCACCCCGCGGCGGCGGCCCCTGCGAGCACGCGCGAGCCGCGACGGTGGTTGCCACCGCGCTCACCGGCGGCAACGCGCGGGCGTGATGCCTCCGACCGGTGCTGGCGCGTCTCCGCCGCAGCCTGAGCCGCGGCCACGCGCAGTTCGTGAAGGCTGCGGCGCAGCAGTCGCGAGATCTGCATCTGGCTGACACCCATCCGCTGCGCGATCTGCGACTGGGTCTGACCCTCGAAGAAACGCAGCACGACGATCTCCCGCTGGCGCGCCGGAAGGTGCTGCAACAGCGTCGCGAGAGTTGCCCGCTTCTCCACCCGATCGAGGCCCCCCTCGACGACACCGACACCGGGCGGAAGCGTCTCGTCGACCGCGCTGTTGATCCGCCGGCACGACGACAAGGCCTCCATCGCTTCGACGACGTCGTCGCACTCGAACTCGCCGCGCCCGGCGACCTCGTCGACCGTGGGTGAGCGGTGCAACTCGTGGGTCAACGTCTCCACGAGAGACGCGACCTCGCGTGAGCGGTCCTGTACGTCGCGGGGCGGGCGTACCGCCCAACCGTGGTCGCGCAGGTGCCGCTTCAACTCGCCGACGATCGTCGGCGTGGCGAACGTGGAGAAGCTCACGCCGAAGTCGGGATCGAAACGCTCCACGCTCTTGAACAGCGCGAGGAGCGCGACCTGCCGGAGGTCCTCCAGTTCCTCGCCGTGGCCGGCGAAACCGCGCGCAAGCGCGTAAGCGACGCCCAGATGCGCCTCCACGAGCTTGTCACGCAGATGGCGGCTTCGCGTGCGGCGGTACTCGACGAATTCGTCGCGTGAATCCATCGTGGCCGAACCTCTCATCGTGGGGGACGAGCGCTACGTCGCACCCGTCTCGTGTAGGACTCGTCGCACTATGCGACGCGCCACCCCACCCGGGCATCACGTGGACGCGTAGTCCTGCCCGACAGCACCCTCGAGTGCCGTACGACGACTACGCGCACGCGTGGTGCAGAGCCAACGGCATCGACCGAGGATGGAGACGTACGCGCACGGTCCCCCGACTCAGGAGCGGTCAAGTGACGCAGACTCGAACCGAGCGCCCGTTGATCGAATGGCGCGATTTCCTCGAACGGCTGACAGCGGAGCACCAGGGCGACGAGGTCACGATCGAGGTGATGAACCCCGAGATCGGCGACCAGGACGAGGCGGAGCGACTGGCCTTCTCGTACCTCGAGTACGACAACAAGGACGACGTCGTGATCGTCGCGGTCGGCGGCCAGGACGGCCGCTACCCGTTGCTCCGCCACATCATCTACCACCCGCGCAAGATCCTCGTCGATCCGCCCTCACCTGGGAGCGCGCGAGCAGTCGAGGTCGAGGACCAGGAGGGCACGCACACCATCGTCACGTTGCGTCCACGCGCCGGACGCAACCCGGGCAGTTGATGGGACCCGGCGACCCGGCAGTCGACCGGCTCGTCGGGTTCCGTGCCATGGGGGCGCCCGTCCTCTCGGCCTATGTCGGAGTCCCACCCGACCCGTCGGAGATCAAGGGTGTGCACGCGCGGTTTCTGTCGGTCCTCCAACCGGTGCGCGACATGGTGGAGTCGGACGCGTTCACCCACGCGCAACGCGAGTCGTTGCGAACCGACATCGATCGTGTTCTCGAGGTCGCGAGTCGCGCGACGGAGATGCACGGTCACGCCGTAGGCGTGTTCGCCTGCCGGCTCGCGGACCTGTACGAAGAAGTTCAACTGCCGAAGCCCGTCCGTAACCGGGCGATCGTCGACGCAACGCCGTACGTGCGTCCGTTGCTCGAGGTGCTCGACGAGGCCCATCGATACCTCGTCGTCGTCGTCGCACGCGACAACGCTTGGTTCTACGAATTCTCTCTGGGCAAGCTCGAAGCGGGCACGCGTGTCAAGGGGCGGCACCAGCGCAAGCGCGACTATGGCGGGTGGAACGGCTTCGACGAATACCACGCGCGCAATCGCGCGGAGGAGTTGGCGCGACGGCACTATCGGGAGACGGCAGCCGTCATCGAGGAAATGCTCGCCACCACTGCGGCGGAACTCGTCGTTGTAGCGGGGCACGAGGAGACAGTCGCGGAGTTCCTCGCCCTCCTGCCCCGCGCGCTGCGGGACAAGGTCGTGGGATCGTTCGTCGTCGATCCGCACACGATGACGCCGGGCCGCGTGCGCGAACAGGCCGATGACGTGGTCGCGGGATACGAGCTCAGGGAAGAGACCCGGCTCGTCGCGGACGTGCTCGACCGTGTCGGCAGTCGCGGCCTCGGCGCGGCCGGGCTGCGATGGTGCCTCCTCGCGGCGAACGAGAAAGGGATCGAGCGGCTCCTCGTGCACGACGAACGCGAACATCCGGGACGGACGTGCGACCGGTGCGGGTGGCTCGGTCTCGACGACCAGGAGTGCCCCGTCGACGGCTCGCCCACGAGGCCGGTGCCCGACGTCATCGACGAGATCGCCTCGGTCGTGCTGGCGAGCAGCGGGCGGGTCGAGCATGTCTTCACCGACACCCGGCTCGAGACCCTCGGAATCGCAGCGTTCCTGCGCTTCCCGGTACCCGCCCCCGCCTGAGCCCTGGGGCCGCCTTCCCGGCCGGCTGCGCACGCCGTTCCGAACGACGCCGCTGCACGAGGCCTCGTGCGCGCGTAGTGCCGCCGACTTCGATCTCTCATTTGCTTCTCATCCCGCGCCCCGATAAGTAGCAACAACTGGCACGAGGGAGGCGAGGAACCTGGCGTTGCGGACCGCCACGGCAGCAGGTCACGCGTCCGGCGCCGACGTCGTGGTGCAGCACCGGGAGCCGGGCACCGCTTCCGGCCGGCACGTCGTCGCCGTGACCGCGGCGTATGCCGCCGTCGCGCTCGGGCTGTTCGCCGCCGGGATGGTTTCCATGCGCTGGTTCGGCGTCGCACACCACAACGGCGCGCCGGTGCCCCGGGGCTTCATCGACGCGTGGAACCGCTGGGACGCGAGCTGGTATCGGCGCATCGCCAACGACGGATACTCGTACGTGCCGGGTCACCAATCGACCGTGGCGTTCTTCCCGGCCTACCCCCTGCTGATGCGGGCACTCGGTGCTGTGATGCGCGTATCCGTCGCGGGCATGGTGGTGACGATCGCGAGCGGTGCCGCGGCGATCGCGCTGTTCAGCGCGTGGACACGCCGGTTCGTCGATCCGCGCACGAGCCTGCTCGCGGTGGCGATGCTCCTCGTGTACCCGTACGCGTTCTACCTGTACGGCGCGGTGTACAGCGACGCGTTCTTCCTCGCGCTCGCCCTGGCGTCGTTCGTGCTCCTCGAATCGGGCCGGCCGTGGCTCAGCGGATTGTGCGGCGCGGCCGCGGCCGCGGCGCGCCCGGTCGGCGTCGCGCTGGTCGTCGCGCTCGCCCTCCGAAGCCTGGAGTTGCGGCGTCGCAACGCGACACCCGCGTCGCCCGCGTCGCCCGCGTCACCGTCGTCGGGGCAACGGATCGACGTCGTGACGTTCGTCCCCGCCCTCCTGACCGTCGCCGGGCTCGTCGCCTACATCATCTTCTTGTGGCAGCGGTTCCGGGCGCCACTGGCTTTCGTCGACACCGAAGCCGGATGGCACCAGGCGCCCGGGCCGGCGACATGGCTGAAGTTCTCGTTCTTCGACCATCTCATGCACCAGAACGCCTTCGGCATCGCCCGCTACTCCGCCCACGCGGTGATGACGCTCGTCGCCCTGGCCTTCGTACCGACGGTCTGGCGGCGGTTCGGGCGCGCCTACGGCGTGTACTGCCTGATCGCAATCCTCGTGCCCGCCGTCTCGACCAAGGACTTCTTCAGCATGGCGCGCTACGTCCTCGCGGCATTTCCGTGCTTCGCAGCCGCGGCCACACAACTGTCGTCGCACAGGATCGGAGCGCGAGTCGAGATCGCGACCAGTGCCGCGCTGTTGCTCCTGCTCTGCGTGATGTTCAACCGCGGCTACTACATCTCCTGAGCATGCGATGAGCCACGACTTGCCTCCCGTGCCGCGAGCGCTCATCGTCAACGCCGACGACTACGCGCTGACGGACGGGATCTCGCTCGGCATTCTGCGCGCCGCACAGCACGGCGTCGTGACGAGTACCTCCGTGCTCGCAGTCGGCCCGTCGTTCGAACGGGCCGCGCGCTGGCTCGCCGACGCCGGCGACATCGGAGTGGGCGTCCATTTCGCGGTGGTGGGCGAGGATCCTCCGTTGCTCCCGGCCCGCGAGATCCGGACGCTCGTCGACCGGCGCGGACGCTTCCCGACCACATGGAAGGCGTTCGCCGCGCGCGCGGGCTCGGGACGAGTGGACCCCGACGACGTCGCCAGGGAGCTCGCCGCGCAGATCGAACGCGTCGCCTCGATCGGACATCCGATCACCCACGTCGACGCGCACCAGCACCTCCAGCTCTGGCCTCTGGTCGGCCGCACGATCGTCGCACTCGCGGCGCGGTTCCGCGTTGCCGCGATCCGGGTTCCCGGGGTCTCCCCCGCTCATCCGCTCTCGATGCCCGTCGCCCTGCTCGGAGCGCGCCTGCGGCGGCTCGCGACCCGCAGCGGGCTACTCGTACCCGATCGAAGCGTCGGGATCGACGTCGCCGGGAAGCTCGAACCGGCACGGCTGCGCATCACGCTCCGGCGCCTCGCACGGTCGCGCGCCAGCCTGGTGGAGCTCACGGTGCACCCGGGCGAACAGCTCGACCCGCAACGGGCGCGGTACGACTGGGGATACCGGTGGTCCGACGAGCTCACCGCGCTCACCGACGCCGGCACACGCCAGCTGGTGCAACGGCTCGGGTTCCGGCTCGCGAACTACTCCAGCGCGCTGGGAGCGACGGCGCCTCGCGGCGCCGAGATGGTCTTCGGCATCGCGGACCCGTCCAGGTGGTCGGACTCGTTGCCGTCGCGGCGCGACAGGGTGCACTACCCCGGTCGGATGTGACGTCCCGGCGCGACTACAGGTCGCGAAGCGCCCCGACCGACACCCGAGCCGCGGTGCGCACCGTCACGACCGCGGCCGTCGCAACCGCAGCCGCCGCGATGAGGGCAACGAGCAGCAGGTAGCTCCACGGCACCGACAACGCCGCGGGCGGCGGGTCGAACACGCCGGTGAGCACCTTCACGAGCATCTCGGCCAGAGCCCACCCCGTGATCGCGCCGAGCACGACACCGCCGACGCTCACGACGATCGCCTCGGTCCAGACGAAGCCGGCGAGCTGGCGGCGTCGGGCACCCAGCGCGGCGGTGATCGCGAACGTCCGGCCCCGCTCCGCGAGCCCAAGCGCGAGAAGCAGCCCGGTCGAGGCCGCCGCGAGCACGACGGCGAAGCCGAGCTCGACACGGGTCAGGCCGGAAAGGTCGACGGCCGTCAAGCTCGATCCCACCACTTTGCGCGTCGTGGTGATGTCGGTCACCGTCGCCGCAGGGCCGAGGCGCGAACGCAGCCGAGCCGCGACGACACCCGGCGAGGTGCCTCCCGTGTCGACGAGGAACGCACCGACGGCTGCTGAACCCGTCTGACGCGAGACGTAGTCCACATTCGCGACGAAGAAACTGTCGCGTGGCGCAGTCGGAAACTCCTTGACAACGCCGACATAGTGGAATGGAACCGCGCGGAACTGCTTCGTGTTCGCGTCCTGCAAGCGCAGGTTGACCGTGTCGCCCTGGTTCAGTTGGAAGTCCTTGACTGTCTCCGCGCTCACGAGCAGTGCATCGGGCTCGCGCTGCAGACGTTGCATCAGCTGCCGCGCGGCGCCGCCTTGGAAGTACGCGTCCTGCAACTTCGTCGCGTCGACGATCGTCGACGGGCGAACACCGAACAGGTCCTGCAGATCGGCGCCGACGTACGCGAACCGATGCTGCAGCGGCTCGACGTGTCGCACACCGCGTGTGGCCGAGATGGCGCGGGCATCGACCACGGCGGCGTCGGAGACCGGCGGCAGGCTCACGGTGACGTCGGCGCCATTCGTCAGCCGCGCGTCGACCTCGGCTTGGGCACGGTACGTCGTGTTGAACACCGCCGTCGACGCGGCGAACGCGACGGTGAGCGCGACCAGCATCAGCCCGCGCGCGACGACGCGGTGCTGGCGCGCCATCGAAGCTGCGACTGCGCCGGCGAGCGGACCCGCAAACGGACGGGCCACGCGGCGCACCGCGCCGCGCGCACGCGCCGCGAACAGCGCGGCGATGCGCCACGCGAGCAATGCGGCGCCGGCCCACAGCAGCGCGGGGCCGCCGAGGGCCCAATAGCTGACCGATATCGACGGCGTGCCCTCGGGCGCGAGCACCAGCTGGTAGCCGGTTCGGCTCGTCAGCCAGAACACCAACGCGGATCCGGCGAGCAGCAGGAAGTCGAGCCCAAATCGTGTCCAGCGGGGTAGGCGCGCTCGGCCGACGGGAACGCGGGCCGACGCGATCGTCGCGCGACGCGCGTCGCGCCACGCGGGAATGGCGATCGTCGCGGCGGCGATGACGAGACCGGCCATCGCTGCCATCGCGCTCCAAACCACCGCCGATGTCGTCGTCGCGCCGAACCGTACGGTGCCGAACGCGCTGCCTCCGACGACGGCGGCTGCGCCGAGCCCCGCGACGGCGCCTGTGCCGGCGACGAGCGCGGTCTCCGCGATCGCCAACGTCATGAGCTGACGCACCGTTGCACCACGGGTGCGCAGCAGGGCCTGCTCCTGCCGGCGACGTTGCGCGCCCGTCGCCGCCACCGCGGCGGTGAGCAGCCCGGCGAGCAATGCGCCGGGCACGCCGAGGAAGAGGAACAGCGCCTGCGCGTAGAGCGCGTCGCTCCTGGCCGAGGCGAGCGTGCTCCCGAGGTTGTCGCCGACGAGTCCTTGGCCGCTGAGCCGCGCCTCGAGATTGCGCGCCGCGCGGCTGACCGCGTTGTAGGCCGCGGCGGGGTCGGGTGGAAGCGTTCGACTGAGCCGCGCGTGCGCCTGGAACCGCACGAGGTCGGGCCGAGTGGAGGCGAGCGGATCGAAGACCCGGTGCCAGTCGGCCATCGGAAGCAGCATCACCGTGTCGGGTGGCGCCTGAGGTTGCGAGCCCGCCGGCGCGCCGACCGTCTGGAACAGGGAGTTGGCGTCCGGAAGATCGACGATCCCGTCCACCGTCACGTCGACCGGCGGCAGGCCGGCGCGCCCGATCGCGATCGTGTCGCCCGGCGCGACGCGGAGGTTTGCCGCGGTCTGCTGGGCGACGAGGACACCGTCCCCCCGCCCGGCGAGATCACGTACGACACTTGGGAACGCCGAGCGGTACCCGGCGGGAAGACCCAGCACGACGCCCGCACCCGTGGTCTGCACCGTGCCGTGGGTCGACGCCCGGAGCGCGCTCGTCGTCGCGTACCCCACCGGCAACGCGACCCGTACCCGGCTCGCGTGCCGGGTCACGCCCAACACCGCGGCCGGGTCCGCGCCCACGGCCGCCTCGACCTGCCAGTCGACCGAGACGTTCCCGGCGGCACGGCGGGTCATCGTCGCCTTGGAGCCCGACAGGAAGGCACCGATCGAAGCGAGCAGGGCCACCGCGACGGCTACACCGGCCGCGATCGCAGCAAGACGCGCGAACCGTCTCGACAGCAGACCGCGCAGCCAGGTCAGTGTGAGCACGCGACGTCTCCGGTGCCGAGCCGGCCGTCGGTCACCGTCCAGTGCTCGGCGAGGCGGCTCGAAACCGACGGATCATGGGTGCACACCACGAGCGCGGCCGACGACTCCCATGCGGCGCGGATCAGCACCTCCATCACGGCGCTGCCGGTCTCGTGATCGAGCTGGCCGGTCGGCTCGTCGGCCAGGATCAGTCTCGGTCGAGGCGCGAGCGCGCGCGCGATCGCGATCCGTTGCAGCTGACCGCCGGAGAGCTCCTCCGGCAGCTTGTGCGCGAGATCGTCGAGCGCGAGCAGCGCGAGAGCTTCGTGCGCGACCGCACACGCCTCGCGCTCGCCCCACCCCATGATGAACAAGGGCAGCGCCACGTTCTCGAGCACGTCGAGCGGTGCCACGAGACTCGGCCCTTGGAAGACGATACCGACCGCCCCCGGCCGCAGACCGTCTCGGTCTCCCAGTCCCGGCCACTGGACGGAGCCGGTGGTCGGCGCGTCGAGCCCTGCGAGAAGGTGCAACAGCGTCGACTTTCCAGACCCGGAAGGTCCGGTGATCGCGATTCGTTGTTCACTGCGGATCTCGCAGGTGACGTCGTGCAGCGCGACGACGGCCGCAGGGCCGGTCCCGAAGACGCGGCCGGCGTTGACGCAGCGCACCAACGTCATGAGCTCAGCGCTCCGTCTCGCATCTTCAACACCCGGTCTGCAGCGGACGCAACCGCTTCGTTGTGTGTCACCACGAGCACCGCGGCGCCCGCGGCCGCCCGTTCGACCAACAGGTGCACCACCCGCTGCGCGCTTCCCGCGTCGAGCTCGCCAGTGGGTTCGTCGGCCAGCACGACCTGTGGGTCGTTCGCAACCGCGACCGCGAGGCCGGCCCGTGCCATCTCACCGCCCGAGAGGTGCGACGGCCGGGCGCCGGCCCGAGCCGCAAGCCCGACGGAATCGAGGATCTCGTGGACCGGACGAGCGGGGCCGCGTCCAGCGAGCCGTTGCACGACGCGTACGTTCGCGGCGACGGTGAGGTGCTCGAGCAAATTCACCGACTGGTAGAGCATGCCGATGTTGCGCGACCTGACGCGGGCCCGTTCCGGCTCGGGCCGGCGCGAGATCGGCCTTCCGCCCAGCTGCACCATTCCGCCGTCGGGATCGTCGAGACCGGCCAGACACGCGAGCAAGGTGGACTTGCCGGAGCCCGACGGGCCGGTGACCGCGACGACCTCGCCCGCCTCCACCGACAAGGAGACGCCGCGCAGTGCGAGCACCTCGTCGTCGCCGGCGTGATAGAAGCGGTAGAGGTTCGTCGCCTCGAGTGGCGCCGTCATTGCCATGTGAACGAGTCGGTGATGGTCTTCCAGGGGTCGACGTTGTCGGAGCCCTTCGGTCCCGACAGCGTCACGGTGACGAGCATCCCGTTCTTCCAGAAGTCGTAGCGCTCGACGTCGAGCACGACGTACTTGTTCGTCACCGGATCGGTCGCACTGTTCGCCCGGTACGTCGTCAGGACCACCGTGCCGGCCGGCCGCGTCACCGTGGTGACGTCCTTCAGCGCGAAGCCGGCGTTCGTACTCTGCAGCTGCGGCACCGTGACCGATCGAACGGAGCCGACCGTCGGCGCCGCCGCTGCGGTGCCGCGATCGAGCCGCTCCGTGTTGAAGTGATCCGTGAACACCGCGCCGGTCTGTGTGTCCGCACGCGCCCACCCCTGCGGAACCTTGATCTGGTAGCCCGCGCCGCCGTACGGCACGTACACCTGGGTGTCCGGAATGTCACCCGGTACGACGGCCTCCGAGGCGTTCGGGTTCACTCCGGTCCCACCGGCCCCGGTGCTCGAAACCGTGCCGCTCGCCGACGTGCTGGACGCGTTCGCGGCTCCGTTCGACGTCTTGGGCGTCGCCTTGTTGCTCGAGCCCCCGCTGCACGACGACAGGAACACTGCAGCCGGTAGAAGCGCGCCGACAACGACCGCGCGCCATGTGTGCGTCATCAAGCCCTCCACTCGTGGAAGAGGCGACCGACGGTACGGGACCGCGCGTCAGCGCCGGCTCAGGTGACGGTTAGCGCCCGGCAAACATCCGCGCGTCCCTCCGCAGCACGATCGTCGTCGTAACCTGGCGCCGTGAGCGCCCGCGTCCTGGTAGTGGAAGACGACGACGCGATCGGCGCGCCTCTCGCGCGCACGCTCGAGCATCAGGGTTACGAGGTGCAGTGGGCTCACGAGGGTCGCGAAGCGCTCACGACTGCGAAGACGAGGCCTCCGCAGCTCGTGATCCTCGACCTCGGCCTCCCCGACGTCGACGGCGTCGACGTATGTCGCGAGCTGCGCGCAATGCTTCCCTACGCCGGGATCGTGATCCTCACCGCTCGACACGACGAGGTGGATGTCGTCGTCGGGCTCGACGCAGGCGCGAACGATTACGTGACGAAGCCGTTCCGGCTCGCGGAGCTGCTCGCGCGCCTACGCGTCCAGCTACGCGACAACTTGAGTGAGGCGACGGAGCTCCGGGTCGGAGACGTCGTCGTCGACGTCACCGCGAGACGCGCCTTCGCCGCGGACACCGAGCTCGAGCTGCGTCCGCGCGAGTTCGACCTCCTGGCACTCTTTGCGCAGGAACCGGGACGGGTGCTCACACGCGAGCGGATCATGACCGAGCTTTGGGACGAGCACTGGTACGGATCGACCAAGACGCTCGACGTCCATGTTTCCGCGCTTCGGCGCAAGCTCGCCGCCGATCCGTCCGCGAGGCGGCCCGTCATCACCGGCCTGCGCGGTGTGGGATACCGGCTCGACGTCCAGTGAAGCGCCGGATCCTCGTCTCGATCGTCGCCGTCTCCGCGATCGCGTTGGTCATCCTCGGCGTGCCGCTCGGTATCGCCGTGCAACGGCTGTATCGCAACGAGGAGATCGTGCGACTCGAGCGCGAAGCCGCGCAGGCGACTCGCTCGATCGACCCCGCGCTGGCGACTGCGGGCGATCCGATCGAGCTCTCGAGCGGCTCGCGCGAGCTCGCGCTCGCGTTCTACGGTGTGGACGGCGTTCGCGCCGCCGGCCGCGGTCCGACTCGTGCCGACCAGGTGGTCCGGGCGGCGCTGCGCGGCAAGGCGTCGGATACGCATTCGGCCAACGGCCTCACCGTCTCGGTGCCCGTGTCGCGCTCGGAGGAGGTCGTGGGCGCGGTGCGTGCAGCCGCGCCCACGTGGGTCGTGACCGATCGGGTGCATCGAGCCTGGCTCTTGATGGCGCTGATCGGGCTCGGCGCGGTGTCGGCCGCCGCCTTGATCGGAGGCTGGCTCTCGCGTCGCCTCACCGTCCCGCTGGAAGGTCTGGCACGCGACGCTCGACGGCTCGGCAACGGCGACTTCGCGACCCGGGCGCGCCGCAGCGGCGTCCGCGAGCTCGACGACGTCGCGACCGCGCTGGACGGGACCGCGAGCCGGCTGGGCACGCTGGTCGAACGCGAACGCCGGTTCAGCAGCGACGCCTCGCACCAGTTGCGCACGCCGATCGCGGCCGTGCGGCTGCAGCTCGAGTCCGCGCTACTCGATCACCACGCGGATTCGGCGGCCGCGATCGGTGCCGCACTGCGCGAGCTCGACCGCCTCGAACAGACAGTTGAGGATCTTCTTGCTCTCGCGCGCGAACGGCATCACGACGTCGCGCCGCTCGCGCTCCGTGCGGTGCTCGACGACGTCGAGAGCGATTGGCGCGGCCGACTCGCCGCCACGGGCCGTCCGATTGTCGTGCGGGCGGATCAAGGCCTCCCGCTCGTGCACGCGTCGCGGGCCGCGACTCGCCAGATCCTCGACGTCCTGGTCGACAACGCGAGCCGCCACGGCGCGGGCGAGGTCCTCGTGAGCGCGCGACGGACCGAGCGCGGCGTCGTCGTCGAGGTCGCCGACGAAGGCCCGGGTATCGACGGTGACGCCGACGCGATCTGGGCTCGCGGCAACGGCGGCGGCCACGGCATCGGGCTGTCGTTGGCGCGCTCGCTCGCCGAGACCGACGGCGGCCGGCTCGTGCTGGAGCGGGCCCGGCCCCACCCCGTCTTCGCACTCGTTTTCGGCCTCGACGGCAACCGCCCCGGCGACGAGTCCGCACCATGAGCAGCTTCCCCGGACAGCACGAGCCGTCGAGCGCGGCACTCCTTCGGACTGCCGCCGCCGTGCTGGTGGTCCTTGTCGCCGGTGTAGCGATGGGCGAGGCGGTGAAGCACGGAGCGGTGCCGTTCGACACATCCGTCACACGGGACCTGTCGCGGTTCTCGCGGTTGCATCCCGCGTTTCGCTCGTTCATGCAGACGCTGACGTTCTTCGGATCGACCGCGTTTCTCGCGGTCGTCGTGTGCGTAGGAGCGGTCACGTCGTTCCTCCGCGGCGCGGCGGTCGCAGCGCGAGTCCGCGTCCTCGTGGCGCTGCGCCTCGTCCTGTACACGGGCCTCGGTGTTGCACTGACAACCGTGATCAAGACGCTCGTCGAGCGTCCCCGGCCGGGCGCTGCACTGCGGCTCGTTCACGCAACCGGCTGGAGCTTCCCGTCGGGTCACGCGACGAACTCGACCATCGTGTACGGAGCGCTCGTGCTCTGGTTCGGCGCGGCGGTGCCCCGTCGCCGCGTCGCCGCGATCGGCGGCGTCGTCGCGGTGCTGGTCGCGGGCGTCGCATGTTCCAGGCTCGCGCTCGGGGTGCACTGGATCTCCGACGTCGTCGGAGGGATGGTCCTGGGCACGGTGTGGCTCGCCCTGGTGCGACCACCGCTGCGCCCGTACGGGGCCGAGCCGGACGCGTGACGCGCCGCTCCCCGTCGTTCAGGCCGAAAAGCGACGCTCTGCCCGCGGCATGAGGCGGTTTCGTCCATCCGCATTCGGGCTCGCACGGGTACGTTGAACGCTGGCCTCACGAGACTGCGTCGCGTTGGCGCGCGCCGTGGGAGTCACGTCACCTGCGCCTGCCGAGGACGTGTCGCGTTCCCCCGCGCGACACCCTGCGTCGGGGTGTGCGCCGGCTGTGCCCCTGCCCGCAGCCGGCGCACCCCGGCACCCCACGCGACCGGATCAGCCGCCGCCCGGCACCCGCGAGATCGTCACCTGCGACGCGTCGACGCCGCTCGCGGTGCGCGTGCCCCGCACGTCGACGTGATCCCCGTTCTGGATGTCGGTCACGTTCACCGCCACGGATCGACAGACAGGTGCGCTGCCGAGGTTGACCGCGACCAGCGGTCGGGTCCTCGTGCTCTCGCGTACCGTGAAGTTGGTGTCGGACCGGTTCTCGACGACGCCGTTGACGCGGATGTCGCCGGGCGCCGCCGACGTGATCGGGCACGGCCGGCCAGGAGGCGGTGTGACGACCTTCGTGGGTCGTGACGCGTACTGCTCGTAGCCGATGACGTAACCAAGCCCGACCGCGAGCGCGAAGCCGGCGATCAACAACACGATCTGGCCCGTGGATCGCCGTGGCCCCGCGTGGTCCGGCGGTCCCGTCGCCGTTTCGGTCACGGACGTGGCTGACTGCTCTGTCATCGGCCTTCCCTTGTCGGTGCTCCGCCCCCGGCCTTCGCAGATCGTACGTACGGACAAGGGAGTGGGGCCACGCGCGAACGCGTGAAGCGGGGAGTAACCCGGGCGTCCGGGAACTGCATTCGGCGGCTGGTTGCAACTGGAACGCGCCATGATTAGGGTCCGCGTCGCGCGACGTCGTCGGGGTGCCGGCCCGATGCAGTGCGCGCCGGGGGGAACATGCGACGTCGCGGCCCGATCGCTCGTGCACCGATGGTCCTCGCCATCTTCGCGACGATGGTCGGGCTGACCGCCGTACCGGCCGCGACCGCGGGTGCCGCACGTGACCACGCCGGCCGCTCACGCTCGTACTTCGTGTACTGGGACCAGAACGAGGAACAGGACTTCCTCGCCATGCCGTCGGGCCGGCTCGGGCAGCTGATCCCGCCCTACGACCCGAATGGTCAGATGTGCATCCTGCCCGACGGTCGCTTCGTGACCGGCTACAACCCGACGCTGCCCTCGCAGCACAACCCGGGCAGCCAACTTCCGCTCATGCAGCCGCCGGTAGGAGAAGCGCTCTGGGACCGGCACGGGCGCTTCACCGGCACCACGTTGTTCGTGCCGGGACCGTACAAGTTGCCGGGACAAACGGTCGGTGGCGACATTCCGCCCGACACGAACCGCGGCGCGTTCAACGACAACGGGACCTTCACGGGCTGCGCGGTCGACCGTCACGCGAACGTGTTCGCAGTCGACCTCGGCACCGCGCAGGGTCAATTTCCGCCGCCCGACGACGGCCGCCTGATCGAGTGGTTCGCCCCGTCCTACAAGACGTTCTGCATCGTCACCGGCCCGACGGCCGGCGGGGTGGGGCCGCACCACGTCGACGGTACGGGCGGGCTGAATCAGCCCGGCGACCTCACGTTCGACGATCACGGCGATCTCCTCGTCCCCGTAGCCGGGAACGCGACGGTCGGATTGTTCTCGGGCCGCGTGCTGCGCTTCGACCATACGTCGTTCCCGCGGCGCGCGGACGACTGCGGACCCGACGGTCTGTATCCACGCGACAAGCTGCGTTCCTCGGTGTTCGTCCAAGGAAGCCCTGCTTCGCTGCCATTCCCCGAGTCGGTCGCGGCCGACCCGGCGTGTGACTGCTTCGCTGTCGGGTCGGTGTTCGGCGACCCGGCGGTCGCCTTCTTCGACGAGCAGGGCCATCCGCTGCCGTCGATGGGAACCGTGCACGGCGAGTCGATCACCACGATCGGCCAGGATCCGAACGGCATCAACCCGTACGGAATCGCCTTCGCTCCCGACGGCACGCTGTACATCGCCGACATCCACATCCACTGCCGGGCGCCGCTCGTCGGCTGCGGCCCGGCGGCAAACGGCGGACGTGTGATGAAGGTGGTGTACCACGGCGGTGTTCCCGAACCACCGGTCGTGGTCGCGAGCGGTTACAACTTCCCGACGAGTGTCACCGTGTGCGATCCGCACCACCGCCGATGCCCCACACCGCGTACGTCCAACGACTGACGGTGCTCAGACGGCGAGGTCGCACGAGCCCTGGATGAACCGCTGGGCCATGATGAAGATCCTGTAGTAGTACGGGTCGACGCGCGGCTGGAAATGGTGCACGCCGACCTCACTTTCGAAGCCGCGCCACGCCGCGGCCGTGATGTCGTACTCCACGCCACGTGCGCCGGCGCGTGACGCGCGTCCCGAGAAGAGCTCGAGCCCGTCGGGAATGGCGAGCTCCACGAGCGCGGTGAAGACGTCATGGTCGAGCTGGTACTCCTGCACACCGCGCGGTGACGTGACGAAGTACGCCGGGCAGAACTCACGGATGACGACGTCGTTCGCGCGCCGGTTGACGTCGATCTTGATCCCGAGCGGAATACGCCTCCCGTCGGTGTCGGGCGTGCCGAGCTCTTCGACGAGCTGCGACAACCGCGCGTCGGCGCTCTCCCCCGACTCCGGATGCCCCGACGCCGTTACGTCGTAGAGTGCACCGCCCGTGCCGGGCGCCGCCGCACGCCGGGCGAACAGCACGTGACCGGGCGGTCGAGGCCGGATCACCCAGCAATGGACGGCGACATGCCACAGCCCCCGCTTGTGTGCCTCCGTGCGGGTGTCGGTGCCGATCGGCGTCATGTTGTCGTCGCAGATGTCGATCAGCTCTTCGGCCACGGCCGGCTCCCATGGTCGATGGCGCGCGCCCGTACGGAAACGCGTCCACCGGCCGGACTACCCATGCCGTTCCGGACGCACACGGGCGTGCCGGCGTCGGGCGGTCGCGCGCTGGGTAGGTCGCGGGCATCGGAACCGAGGAGCGGATCAGCGGCGAGCGGGCCGGTCCCGGCGTGGGCCCGCGCCCCGCCCCGGCCCACACGGCGTCGGAGGCGGTTCGCCCTTCAGCCGCACGCGAGGCCGTACCGGCGTGGGTCGACCTCCCCGAGCCCTTGGGTTATCGCCTCAAGACATGGCTGCTCGGCCCACCGCTCGCGACCGAGCGGCTCCGCCACGAACGGCTGGGCAAACCGACCGCACTCGCAGTGTTCGCGTCCGACAACCTCTCCTCGGTCGCGTACGGCACAGAGGAGATCCTGCGCCATCTCGTGCCGTACGCGGGCGTGGCCGCGTTCGCACTGGTCGTGCCGATCACCTTCGCCCTCCTCGTCGTGCTCGGCCTGCTCGTGCTCTCGTACCTTCAGACGATCAAGGCGTATCCGTCCGCCGGAGGCGCGTACATCGTCACCCGTGACAACTTCGGGCTCGTACCCGCGCAGGTCGCGGGTGTGGCGCTGCTGATCGACTACGTGCTCACTGTGGCCGTATCGGTATCAGCAGGCGCAGCCGCGTTAGCGTCGGCGTACGCGCCGATGCGATCGCAGCTCGTGCCTCTGTCGCTCGGGTTCATCGGCCTGATCGCCTACGGCAACCTGCGTGGAGTACGCGAAGCCGGGCGCCTCTTCGCGGGACCGACGTATTTCTTCCTGGCGACGATGGCGCTGTTGCTCGTCGTCGGATCGTCCCGGATGCTCTTCGGACATCTGCCGGTCGAGGCCGTCACCAAGCCCGGGATGATGCGATTCGGCCATCCGGGCAACGGGCTGTTCATGGGCGTCGGACTGTTCGTCGTGTTGCGGGCGTTCGCGTCCGGTGGGGCGGCCGTGACCGGCGTCGAGGCGATCTCGAACGGCGTCAGCGCGTTCCGCCCACCCGAATGGAAGAACGCCCGCGAGACTCTCGTCATCATGGCGTCGACGCTCGGCGTCATGTTTCTCGGGCTGTCGGCGTTGACCGCCCGCATGCACGTGGCACCGTTCGAGCGCGGCACCCCGACGGTGCTCTCGCAGGTCGGCCGGCTCGTGTTCGGGCACTCGGGCCCGGGCCAGCTTCTCTACTACTGCCTGCAAGCCGGGACGATGCTGATCCTGGTTCTCGCCGCGAACACGAGCTTCGCGGACTTCCCGAGGCTCGCGAGCTTCCACGCGGCCGATAATTTCCTTCCGCGCCAGCTGACGAAGCGCGGCCACCGGCTCGTCTACTCGAACGGGATCATCTCGCTCGCCGCGGCCGCTGCGGTCCTCGTCGTGATCACCGGGGCAAAGGTCGACGCGCTCATCCCGCTGTACGCGATCGGCGTGTTCCTCAGCTTCACGCTGTCACAGGCAGGGATGGCGCGGCACCACATGAGGCATCGGCAACCGGGCTGGCGTACCGGCTTCGTCATCAACGCCACGGGCGCGCTCATGTCGGGAGCCGTGGAGGTGATCATCGCCGTCACCAAGTTCAAGCCGAAGGGCACGATCCTGGGCGCGTGGATCGTGGTCGTGCTCGTACCGGTCGCAGTCGCGGGCCTCGTGCGGCTGCACCGTCGATACGAAGCCGAAGAGGCCGCGTTGCGCGTGGACGCCCCCGACGCCGCCGTCGGGCCGTTGCCTCCGCGACACGTGATCTTCGTCGTGCTCGAGAGGCTCGACGAGGCGACGGCACGGACGATCCAGTACGCACGCACACTGAGAGCGGACCAGATCCGGGCGCTGCACTTCGAGGTCGACGACGCGACGACGCGTCGACTCCGAAACGCGTGGCAGGAGCTCATGCGACAACGGCCGTCGCTCGCGATGCCGCTCGACGTGATCGGCTCCGCCGGTCGCGTGTCCGACCGGCAGATCGTCGAGGTGGTCTTGCCACACGTCGCGGACCGCGAGACGGAAGTCACGATGCTGCTGCCGCGTGACGACTCCGGCGGCGTTCTCGAGCGCATCCGCTTCGGCCGCTTCGCCGCGGCGATCTCGGCGACGGTCTCACTGATCCCCCATTGCAACCTCTGCGTCGTCCCCTACGACGCGCGCTCCGACGGCGACCACGGTTTCACGGCACCATCGGCGCAATCCGCGGACACCGGTGACGGCTCCCGGCGCTCGCGCCGCCGCGCCCGCTCGACCGACACGGCACGGCTGATTCCGTACGTCGCACCGATCGCGTCGGTCCGGCTCCGCGAGCGAGTGCGCATCGCGGGTCGGGTGGAAGCAGTGCGGGTTCGTGCGCGTGCCGGCACGCCGACGCTCGAGTGCATCCTTCAGGACGGCACCGGCAGGATCACGGTCGTCTTCCTCGGTCGCCGCACGGTCCCGGGTATCGACGTGGGCGCCCGGCTCGTCGTCGAAGGAACGGTCGGCGAGTACCACGGCCGTCTCGCCATCCTGAACCCGCAGTACGAGATCCTCGGAGAGGAAGCACCGTGACGAAACGCCGCGTGCGGCTTCCCGGGATTCGCGCCGCCCGTTCCCATACGGTGTCGGCCGACGAGCTCGCGTCGCTGCTCGCGCAGTCGGCGTTGCCGCGGCATGTCGTACTCGTGCTCGTGCAACGACTCGACCGCAGCGTCACGCGTGCGGTGCGGTACGCGCGAAGCCTGCATCCCGACGTCACCCGCGGCCTTCACGTGGTCGTCGACCCCGTCGATGCGACGCGCGTCGTGCGCGAATGGCAGGAGACCGGGTTGTCACATCTCGTGCTCGAGGTGCGTGACGCGCCGGACCGTCGCATCGACCGGGCCGTGCTGACGGCCGCGTTCGAGGAGCTCGACGGGCGGACCCATGTGAGCATCGTGGTACCGCGGCGCCTCTGGCGGCCGCGGTGGTGGGCCCTCCTTGCCCACGACCGAAGCGCCGCATGGCTCGTGCGCGCCGTCACTCACCTGCACGTTCGCCATCTCACGGTCACGGTGGTCCCCGTCGCGATCGACGACGTCGATCGCCCAGCCGACGCGTCGGTGGAATCACCGGAGGCGGCACCGGCCTGAGCGCGCATGCGCGCGACCGCTTCACCGCCGGTCGATTCCCGTTCAACGTCCGGGCCATACGGCCACGCTTGTGCTTCGTCTCCTGGATTTCGCGAAGATTCCCTCAGTGCGGCGAGGGCGGATGCCGATACCCGACCAATCCGGTCATTCACGCGGCTCGAGCGCGCCCATGCAGGGAGGCATCATGCGAACCAGGATCGGTAGCGTCGTACGGCGGCCACGGCTGGCGGTCATGCTCGTCGCCGCGTTGGCGATGGTTGCATCGGGATGCGCCATGGGAGGGCGCGTCAACAGCGGCACGCCGGGTGTCTCCCCTGCCGGAAAGCCACCGGTCTACGTCCACTACTACCTGTGGTGGACGCCGCAACACTGGAGCGACAAGCTCGGCCCGTCCTACCCGACGAACGCGAACCCGTTGCCGCTGCCTGGAAGCCTCGGTGCAGGCGGGTGCAGCGCGTCGGTGAACTACTCCGGTGCGACGATCACCGACGTTCCTTCCGACGGGCTGTACGACCAGAACGATCCCGCAACACTCGACCGGCACATCGCGACTGCGGCCGGCGCCGGCATCCGCGGCTTCGTCGTGTCATGGCAGGGTACGGGCAGCGCGACACAGACGCCTTCATCGTCCGGATACAACCAGCGTCTCGATCTGCTCGTGAGCCGCGTGAACGCCTACAACGCTACGCATGCCGCGCACTTCAATCTCGCGCTCGGCCTGTCGGTTTTCGGCAACTACAGCCGGCCGTCGTCGGCGGTGCTCGGTGACCTCTCGTATTTCGCCGCGCGCTACGGGTCCGACCCTGCGTTCGAGAACCAGTTCTCGTCGAAGCCATTGGTGATGATGCTCGCGAGCCGCAAGTACACCGGCACGCAAGTCGCGGACGCCGGCAACGCGTTCGGCAGCAAGCTCTTCTTGATCAGTGACGACACGAACACAACGTGGTCGGCGCAACAGCAGTACGTCTCCGGAGCGAGCTGGTACTGGTCTTCCCAAAACCCGTACAACAACCCGCAGTCCGGCTCACAGGTCGCCGATCTCGGCAATCAGGTGCACGCGGCGCACAAGCTCTGGTTCGCGCCCTTCGCACCGGGCTTCAACACCCAGCTCACCGGCGGCTCCGCGTGCACGCCGCGGAACGGGACCACGACGTTGTCCAAGGTGTGGTCGATGAACCAGCAGAGCCGGCCCGACGCCTGGTTCGGCATCAGCTGGAACGAGTTCGTCGAGAACACCTACCTGCAGCCGTCGAAGGCCTACGGCAGCCAGGAGCTGGACGCACTGCGCCAGCTCATCGCCGCCCAGTAGCCGAGCCGCATTCGGCAGCACTCCGGCGTCGTTCACCGCTGTTCTCAGTGCGTGAACGACGCCGGAGTGGCTGAACGTGCGCGATCCCATGGTCACGCGGTGTGAAGCGGTGTCACACTTCCGTCCAGCCGGCCGGCTCGGGGGTGAACCGGACGGCGAGGGCGGGGGTTGTCGAGCCCAGTGGCGCGCCTCGGGGTTTGGGCGCAGGTCCCGGGGTGCGAGACGCCCTCGCCCTCTTGCGCGGGCCCACGACGACGGGCAGGGCGGCGCCGTTCGTCCTGGATGCGCGAATCACCCCCGGCAGGGTTGGCGGAGGCCGGGGGCGACTCGGGTGCGTTTCGTGGTCTCGTGCCGCCGTCGTGCACGGCGACACCCAGAGGTCTTCCCAAACCGGCGCCGAACCGAACACCACCGCCGTGGACGGCGTCCGGGGAGTTTTGACCCGCAGGTCAGAAGCCGTGCTGGTGCATGGCCGTCAACAGGATCTTCGCCGTCGCCTCCATGCCGGCTCCGTTCGGATGGATCGGCGCGGCCGGGTTCACCGGCACGACGGGCTCGACCCATCGCACGGTCGGCAGCTGGCATGCGTCGCGTCCGATGCTCGGTGTGTACGTGTCGACGTAGACCGCGCCGTTCGCCCCCGCGACGGTCTGCAGCATGCTGTTCAGTCGCTTCTCGGTGTCACGGAGGTACGGCACGTCGCCATCGGTGATCGGCA
This sequence comes from Acidimicrobiia bacterium, assembly GCA_024281095.1. Lineage (GTDB taxonomy): Bacteria > Actinomycetota > Acidimicrobiia > IMCC26256 > JAMXLJ01 > JAMXLJ01. The sequence goes on from JAMXLJ010000162.1 coordinate 60,372, forward strand.
TCTGCGGCCAACATCCCGTGCCGCTGTCCGGAAGGATGTCGAGGTAGCCGAGCAGGAAGATCGTGGCGTGCGGGGAACGCGCGTGAATGCCCTGCAGCACCGCCTGAACCTTCGGCGCGGTGTTCGTGATCAGCTCGGCGAGCGTGTCGTGGCCGTTCTTCACGTAGCGGTCCTGGCACGGGGTGCCGGAGTTGACGGGGCTCGAGCAGTTCTCGGCGACGCTGACGAATCCGATGTCGTTCCCACCGATCGTCAGGCTGACTGCGTCGGTGTGCGGGCCGAGCGCATCGAACTGGGGCGGGTTCGAGCCGCCCTGCACGCTCTGCGGGCTCGTCATGTCAGTCGTCGTCGCGCCGCTGCAGCTCACGTCGCGGAGCACGGCACCGTCGAGCGACGCCGCCACGAGGTGCGGGTAGTTGTGGTCCGAGCGCAGGCAGCCCGACGGATTCGTCTGCTGCACCGGGATCACAGGCCCAGCGGTGTACGAATCGCCGAGCGCGACGTAGTTCACACAGCCGCACGCCGCCACCGCCAGCACGACGACGACGACGGTGCGCAGCGCACGGCGCCCGATCGCGTGTGCCCAACTGCCCATCGGTCCCCCCTGGCCCAGCCGTCGACGGCCAGTGTTCCCCGCACGCACGGGCTTCGTACCAGCGAACCTGCCGCGCGAGCCGCTTCGGCCGGGCTTTGCTGAATGCGCGAACAGGTTGATTCAGGATCGGTTCAGTGCCGCCGTTCGACCATGGGCTCCCCTGACACCCCTGAAGGAGCCACGCATGAACGTCAAGCGCAAGCTGGCCGTCACCGGCGTCACGGTTCTCGGCCTCGCCGGCCTCGGAGCCGGTGTGGCGGCGGCGCAGACTGCCGACTCGTCGACCAAGCCGGCGGCGCCGATGGTCGCGCCCGTCCCCGCGACGCCGTCGCCGACTCCGGCACCGACCCCGGACCCCGCC
>JAMXLJ010000163.1 GCA_024281095.1 Acidimicrobiia bacterium
ACGGATTTCTGTCCTTGGGCCCGGCACTGCTCCATGACAGCTTGCGTCAGGCGGACAGAAATGCCGCCAACCGTGCATGCACGACCACTGGGAGGAAAGCAGTTGAAGAAGACCACTTGTAGGCACAAGCTCGCGGCCGTCGCGCTCGCGAGTGGTGCCGCGCTGGCGATCACCGGCGGCACCGCATTCGCATCACCGAAAGACAAGCCCGACGAAGGAAACCACGGCGACGTCCAGTCGAAGAACGCGTCCATCGGGATCGGTGCCGCGGAGATCGACCAGAGCAGCGGCGTCTCGAACCTGTCGGTCGCGGCCAGCAACAGCGGCCTGAACTCGGCCGGGAACCACGTCGACCAGGGCAACCGCACCGGGCAGGACTGCGACGCGAACACGTCCGGCGGGCACACGATCGGCATCGGCGTCGGACGTTCGTTCGACGGCGGCGAGGAGTTCAAGAGCGGCAGCGGCAACGCGACCGGTGGCAACACCGGCGGCGACTGCACGAATGACGCGACGAGCTCCAACTCGGCCAACCCCGAGGCGACGATCCTCACGGGTGCGGCGTCGGCGGGCAACGAGACGTCGACCACGGTGTCGCAGACGAACTCCGGCGGCGTCAACGTCAAGTCCGACAACACGGGCAGCGTCGACCCGAGTGGTGCGCGCCACGTGCACCAGTCGGGCATCTCCGCCGGTGTCGGCCTGCTCAGCGTGGGCCAGAGCAGCACCGTCGACAACGGCTCGCTCGCCCTCGCGAACAGCGGCGGCAACCGGGCCGGCAACTGGGTGGACCAGGGCAACTCGACGCACCAGGACGGCTCGGCCAACACCAGCGGCGGCATCACCGCGGGTGTCGGCATCGGCGGGAACGGCACCGCGAGCGGCGGCAACAGCGGCGGCTCGGCGTCCAACACCGCCAGCTCGAGCAACTCGGCCAACCCGAAGGCGTCGATCACCACGGGTGCGGCGTCTGCCACCAACTCGACCACCACGAACGTCACCCAGAACAACAGCGGTGGCGTGACGGTTTCGTCGAGCAACAGCGGAAGCGTCGGGTAACCGAGCAAAACCGAACAATTGTGCGCGACGGGGGTAGCGGCCGCTACCCCCGTCAACCACACTGCCCTTCCTCCGTCCCACAAGCCTCCGCCCCAGAGCAGGGATTCCGTTCCACCATGACCTCCGAGAGCTCGCCTGTGCGCCGAGCCGGGACGCACGCCATGCGCCTCGCCCTCGCCAGCGGTGCGATCAACGCCGTAATGCTGTTGCTCGGCGGACGGGCGCACGCGGCGACCACGCCGCCTCCGCCCGCGGACCCGCCGTCGGGTGCGCCCGCGCCCACCGGCGGCACGGCCTCGTCCACTCCCGCCACGTCCGGGACGACCACGCCGCCCCACCAGGACGCCGGCGCCGCTCCCTCGGGCACGTCGCGCACGATCACGGCCTCGGCTCCTGTCGCCCCCAACCCGGGGAAGGCGCCCACGCCGACCAGCGGCACGGCTACCGACGCCTCCGGCAGCCCGACACCGCCCAAGCAGAACGACACGCAGACCGCGACCGTCACCAACACCGGCGTGGCCACGGGCGTGTCGGGCGCGAACACCGCGGGCGGCTCCGTTGCCCAGAAGCCTCCGGCGGGTGCACCGCCGGCCACGGGCCACTCCGACGGGTCCGCCACCATCGGCACGGGCAACGCCGGCGCCCAGGGGAGCAACTCCACCGGCAACATCAACCAGCAGGTCACCACGGTCGCGACCGGTCACGGACAGATCCACGTGGTGCAGATCGGTCTCATCGTCGACGTCGGGGTCGCGCAGGCCAACTCGGGCTCCAACTGGGTTCGGGTCGCGCTCTCCCCTCTCGAGGGCACTGCCAGCGCCGGCATCGCCACCGGCAACGTGGACGTCGTCGGTCTCAAGGGCACGACCGGCATCACGCAGTCGGCCCGGATCACGAACGGCCAGACGACCGATCAGCAGGCCTTCGTGGTCAACATCGGCATCGCGTTCGGCGACAGTGGCTCCAACGTCGCGCTCGTCGGCGCGACCGTGAGCCGCAACGGGCAGACCGCCGTCGCCGCCGGCAAGATCACGACGGGCGGCGCGCAGGCCACCGGCGACCAGTCGAAGAGTGCGATCGGCCAGTCGGCGGTGCTCGCCGCGGCCGACCATGGGGTACTGAACGTCGACCAGCGCGCGGTCATCGTCAACCTCGGGTTCGCCTTCGCCAACTCGGGCTTCAACGCCGCGAGTGTGAACGGCCTGTCGTCGCAGGAGACGTCGATCGTCCAGTCGATCCTCGACGCCCTCTTCGGTGGCTCCGGGTTCCCCGCACTCAGCGGCTTCTCCGGTTCAGCCGGTGGGAGCGCGGGCATCTCGACGGGGAACGTCGTCGCCGTCGGCAACGACACCACCACGGGCATCGGCCAGTCGGTCCACGGGATCGTGTCGGGTCACGGCACCGCGTCGGCGACACAGCAGGCGTACGTGACGAACCTCGGCATCGCGTTCGGCAACAGCGGCGCGAACCTCGCGGCCGTGCTCGGCCTCGGCCCGGGCACCGCGAGCGAGTTCGCCGCGACGCAGGCGTCGACCACGTCGTTCCTCGACCAGATCCTGCATCCCGGCTGGCTCGTCGATCGTGGGTCGTCACCGCAACTCGCGTCGGTGCTCGACCTCGGCGGCGCGCTCCTGAACGTGCGCGGCGACGTCGCGGGCACCATGCAGGTGCTCGGCATGCCCGGTGTGGGCGGTGCCGACGGCGCACAGGTCACCGTCGAGCAGGTCAGCGGCGTGCTCCACTTGTCGTTCGCGTTCGCCGACAGCGGCCACAACACCGCGCTGGTCGCCGGGGCGCAGGACGGAGGGGCGGGCGCGGGCGGGCTGCTGGCCGCCATCGGTTCCGACGTCGCGGGCATCCGCACCGGTGACGTCACGGCGGTCGGCAACGACGTCAAGGTGGGGATCTGCCAGAGCATCGGCGACCAGGCGTGCCAGGAGAAGCCGGTGGCACCCAAGGCGCCGACGCCCGAGACTCCGCCGATCGTGCTCGCCGAGGTCGTCGTGCCGGCGGCTCCACACGCGGCAGCCACACCGACGCACGTGGAGGCGGCATCGGCATCGCTGCCGTTCACCGGCGCCGGGTCGGTGCCCGAGGAGTTGGTAGCGGCGGTGGCGGCGATCGGGCTCGGCCTTGCGACCCAGCTCCGCCGGCGCCGGGCGAGCCGCCCGTCCGGCAACTGAGTCTCAGCGCGACGCCGCGTACAACAGGACCGGCTCCGCGAAGCCCTTCAGCATCCGACGGCCGGCGGGCTCGAACCGGAACCCGACCTCCGACTCGGCGACCTCGGTGGTGACGAGCACCTCCGACGGGACGGCGAGGTCGGCGATGCGCGCGGCGAGGTTGACCACCGGCCCGTAGTAATCGCCGCCGCGGGTGATGACGATGCCGGCAGCCACGCCGCCGCGGGGCGCGACATGAGTCGAGTCGCGAAACTCGTCGACCAGGTCGAGCGCGATCGCGCACGCGGCGGCCGGATCGAGCGCGGCGAACATCACCTCGTCGCCGATGAGCTTCACGACCCGACCGCCGCGCGACACCACGACGTCGGCCGCGCGACCTTCGAAGTCCTCCACCATCGAGGCGAGCTCTGCTGTGGGCATCGAGAGCGACAACGGTGTGAATCCGACGAGGTCGACGAAGCCGACGGCGAGACGCGCCGTGCCGTACGGGTCGCCTTCGACGCGGGTCGCACGTGAGCGAGCGATCGCGTGCTCGACGTGGCTGCGAAAGAGCACGTCGAGCACCTCGGGCAGGCCGCTCAGCACGACAGTTCCCTCGAGGTTCGCCTGCGCGAGCGCGAGCTCACCCGCGGCGCGCGCCGCCAGCCCCGCCTCCACTTCGACGGTGAACAGCGAGACCGCAGCCTCCGCGACGCGGGCCAGCGACGCGCCGATCACGCGGGTGAACTGCAGCGTCGGCCCCCAGCCGAACATCTGGGCGGCCAAGGCGAAGGCTCGCATGGTGTCGACGTCGCCGGCGGTGAACGTCGGCCGGTCCGGGTCGATCGGCGGGAAGCCGGCGGCCTGCCAGACGCGCCGGATCTGGTCGGCGGTGAGGCCGCTGTCGGACGCGGCCTGCGCGAGCGCGATGCGGTCTCCCGAGCGGATCACGCGGTCGGCGACGAGGCCGGTGAGGCTTCCGAACTCCTTCGCCTGCACCATCTCGTCGACACCGATGCCGTGCTCGGCGATCCAGCGCAACAACGCGAGCCGGTCCGCAGCGTTTGGCGCGGTCGCGTCGTACAGGCCGGCCTCCACGAACTCCGTGTCGTCCACGATGCAACCGTAGAGCCCGGTCGGGTGCCGGCGTATCCTGCGCCGATGCCGGTCGACCCCGACCTGCGCGCCGAGCTGCTCGCCATGGCCGCGACCGAACGCCGGCTGCGCGAATCGGTGCCGCCGTCCGTCGCGACAGGCGGCGCACCGGAGTATTCGGGAGCGCGCCGCGATCTCGACGCGATGCACGCGGCCCGGCTGTGGGAGATCCTCGACGACCTCGAGTGCTGGCCCGGTCGCAGCGTCGCCGGCGACGACGGGGCCGAGGCCGCGTGGTCGCTCGCCCAGCACGCGCGGTACGACCCCGAGTTGCAGCGCCGTTGCCTCGAGATGCTCGAGGTCGCCGTCGACTGCGAGGACGCGCCGGCGGTGCATCATGCGCTGCTGCTCGACCGGGTGCGGATGGCCGAAGGGCGGCCACAGGTCTTCGGCTCGCAGCTCGTGCGACGCTGCGTCGACGACACGGCCGACGAGACCGCGGGCGACGTCGACGCCATCGAGCCCTGGCCCATCGAGGACCCTTCCGCCGTGGACGTGCGACGGGCCGCGGTCGGTCTCGAACCGCTCGCCGCATACGTCGCGACGATGCGCCGGCGCTACACCACGCTGTTGCAGGGCTGACCGCGTCGGCGTCTCACGCCGCGGGCGTGATCGTCTCCGCCGCGCGCCAGCAGTACCACGCGACCGCAGACCGGTACGGACGGAAGCGGTCGCCGAGCACCTCGAGCTCCTTGGGCGTGGGCGGCACGGGCAGACCGAACAGTCGCGCGTAGCCCTTCCGCACGCCGAGGTCGTCCACCGGCCACACGTCGAGGCGCCCGAGCCGGAAGATGAGGAACATCTGTGCCGTCCACCGGCCGATGCCACGTACGAGCGTGAGCTCGCGCACGATCTCCTCGTCGGACAGCCGCGCAACCTTGTCGAGCTTCACGTGGCCGTCCCGAACCTTCTCGGCCAGGTCGCGGATCGACGCCGTCTTCGCGCCCGAGAGGCCCGCGCCGCGCATCGCGTCCACGGAGAGCGCAAGCACCGCATCGGGCGTGGGCGTGCCGTCGAACAGCGCCGCGAAACGGCCGTGGATGGCTGCGGCCGCCCGTCCCGCGAGCTGTTGGTAGATGATCGACTCGGCGAGGGCAGCGAAGTGATCGGCCGTGGGCGCCCGGTGGCGGCTCACCATCGCGGGTGGCCCGACCTTCGCGATGAAGGCCGCGAGCGCCGGATCGCGCTGCGCGAGCTCCGAGGCTGCTTGCTGCAGCTCCTTGCGCGGTGCGGCCTGGCGTGGCGTCACAGCGCGCGCTCGACGTCACGGAGGCGTCGGCACATCTCGACGAGGATCGAGTGTCCGATGCTCGGGTGTTCCTTCAGCAACGGCCGGAAGTTCCACTCTGCGAGCGACAGGGTGCGCAGCGGCGTGTCGGCCACGACGCTCGCAGTTCGGGGGCCGCCGTCGATGAGGGACAGCTCGCCGAAGTAGTCGCCGCGATGCAGCCGGGCCCGTGTGCGGCCGTTGATGACGACACGCGCGTCGCCGTCGAGGATCAGGAAGAACCGGCCCGCCACGTCGCCCTGCTGCGCAACCGTGGTCCCTTCGCGGAAATGCATCTCCTTCGCCGCGTCGAGCACCCGACCGAGATCGCGTCGTGACAGGCCGCGGAACAGCTCCACCTGGGCCATCAGATCGAGCTCGGGCCGGACCGCGCGAGGCATGGGCGGGCGAGGATAGAGCAGCCGCGCACGAGTCGCCCGTCCGCAGGGGCGAACCCACGCGCGGCGACGCGGCCTGCGAGACTGCCTCCACCGGCTCCGTCGACGGCGGAGGAGCCGTCGATGACAGAGGGAACGATGGCCGACGTTCTGGAGCTTGCGGACCGGTTGTTCACAGGTGAGCTCGACATCGAGCAACACCACCCCTTCCGGCTGTTCGGCGAGCTCGCCGAGATCGACGGCGGAGCGTTCGTCGCCGCGTTCGCCAACGCGAGCGCGCTCACGACGGGCGAGGGGCTGTTGCTCGTCGACACGAGCAGCACGTTCCTGTCCGAGCGTGTCCACGACGCACTGCGGGCATGGCGCACCGATCCGGCCCACACGATCGTGTTCACCCATGGCCACATCGACCACTGCTTCGGTGTCGAGCGCTACGAGGAGGACGCGCGTCGCGACGGGCATCCCGCGCCGCGCGTGATCGCGCACGAGGCCATCACCGCGCGCTTCGACCGTTACGTGCGCACCGCGGGATACAACGCCGTGATCAACGCGCGGCAGTTCCAGGCCGCGGGCCTCGAATGGCCGACGGTGTTCCGGTACCCAGACGACACGTACCGGGACACGCGGGTCCTCGAGATCGGCGGCGAGCCGTTCGAACTGCACCATGCGCGCGGCGAGACCGACGACCACACGTGGGTCTGGGCGCCCGAACGCGGGATCGTGCTCACCGGCGACCTCTTCATCTGGGCGTCACCCAACTGCGGCAATCCGCAGAAGGTGCAGCGGTACCCGCTCGACTGGGCCCGGGCCCTTCGGGACATGGCCGCGCTCGAGCCGCAACTGCTCCTTCCGGGTCACGGCCTTCCGATCGTCGGGAGCGAGCGTGTCGCACGAGCGCTCACCGAGACCGCGACGCTGCTCGAGTCGCTCCACGACCAGACCGTCGACCTGATGAACGAGGGCGCCCGTCTCGACGACATCGTCCACACCGTGAAGGCACCGGCCGAGCTGCTCGCCCGACCCTACCTGCGCCCGATCTACGACGAGCCCGAGTTCGTGGTGCGCAACGTGTGGCGCCTCTACGGCGGGTGGTACGACGGGAACCCGGCCCGTCTCAAGCCGCCGCGCGACGCCGCGGTGGCCCACGAGGTCGCCGCCCTCGCGGGCGGCGTCGAGCGACTGGTGGCCCGAGCCCGCGAACTGGCCGCCGGCGGCGATCTCCGGCTGGCCGCGCAGCTGGCCGAATGGGCCGCGGCCGCGGCACCCGACGACACCGCGTCCCACGCGGTGCGCGCGGAGGTCTTCGCGGCGCGCGCCGCGTCCGAGGCGTCGACGATGTCGAAGGGCATCTTCTCGTGGGCGGCAACCGAGTCGCGCGCCCGCGCCGGACTGGGAGGCATTTCAGGAGGTCCGGGGTCCAGCGGATCCGGACCCCGGGCCAGGTAGAGTTTCGGTTTCGCAGGTCGACGTTCGGGGACTGGTTTGGCGGAGGAGATCGGCACCCAGCTCGGACGGCCAGACCCGGCGGGTCGCATTCCGGCGCCTTCCCCCAACGGGCATTCGGGCGGTCATCGCGCGAGCATCCGGTCGCTCATCCGCACGGCCCGTCCGCGTCAGTGGGTGAAGAACGTGCTGGTCGCGGCGGCCCCCGCCGCCGCGGGTGTTCTCACGCACGGCACCGCGCTCTGGCACACCGCGATCGCGTTCGTTGCGTTCACGCTCGCGGCGTCCGGCACGTATTTCCTGAACGACTCGTTCGACGTCGAAGCGGACCGGCGTCACCCCACGAAGCGGCGACGGCCCGTCGCGGCCGGCGAGGTCTCGGTGCGAACCGCCCAGGTCGTGGGTGTCCTCCTGATCGTGGCTGCGATCGCCGTGGGCTTCGCCGCGAGCTGGCGGCTCTCGGTCGCAGTCGCCGCGTACCTGGCCCTCACCACCAGCTACAGCATCTGGTTGAAGCACGAAGCGGTGATCGACCTCGGCGCGGTGGCGGGCGGCTTCGTCGTGCGCATGATCGGCGGCGCGGTCGCGGTCGGCGTACCGATCTCGAACTGGTTCTTCATCGTGGCGTCGTTCGGTTCGCTGTTCGTCGTAGCGGGAAAGCGTCACGCGGAGCACCGTGAGCTCGGATCGTCGCGCGCCGACCACCGCAGCACCCTGGCGCACTACACGACGGCGTACCTCGGCTATGTCGTCGCGGTGAGCTCCGGAGTCGCGATGGTCGCGTACTGCCTCTGGGCGTTCGAGAAGGCGCGCGGGCACTCGGGTGTGCCGTGGTTCGAGCTGTCGATCGTTCCCTTCGTGCTCGGCGTCCTGCGGTACGCGCTGATCGTCGATTCCGGGGGCGGCGCCGCCCCCGAGGAGATCGTCCTCGGCGACCGCTCGCTGCAGCTCATGGGTGTGGCCTGGGCGATCATCGTCGCGGTGGGGCTCTATGTCGCCTGATCCCCCGGACCCGGCCGCCGACCCGCAACCGTCGCTGCTGACGGGGTGGGGTCGCACCGCGCCGACCGCGGCACGCCTGCTGCACCCGGCCGGCGACGACGACATCGCGGGCACGGTCGCCCGCACCGGCGAGCGGGGCACCATCTCTCGTGGCCTGGGCCGCAGTTACGGCGACGCGGCCCAGAACGCCGGCGGCGACGTGCTCGACATCACGGGCGTGCGCGGCATCCGCCGGCTCGACCTCGACCAGGGCATCGTCACCGCGTACGCGGGCACGAGCCTCGACGAGCTCATGCACCGCCTCGTCCCCATGGGGTGGTTCGTGCCGGTGACACCGGGCACGCGTTTCGTCACCGTCGGCGGCGCGATCGCCGCCGACATCCACGGCAAGAACCACCACTACGAAGGCAGCTTCTGCAATCACGTCATCTCGCTGACGCTGCAGACCGCGAGCGGGGAACGGCTCGTCGTCGGGCCGCACGACCACGCTGACGCGTTCTGGGCCACCGCGGGCGGCATGGGGCTCACGGGTGTCGTGATCGACGCGACGTTCCGGCTCATCCCGATCGAGACGTCGTATGTGCGCGCCGACACGGAGCGCGCCGCCGACCTCGAAGACCTGATGTCGCGCATGGAGGCCCACGACGACCAGTACCGGTATTCGGTGGCGTGGATCGACTGTCTCGCGAAGGGCAAGGCGCTCGGCCGTTCCGTGCTCACCCGCAGTGACCACGCGACGATCGCAGAGCTTCCCGGCCCCAAGCAGCGCAACCCGCTCGCCTTCCACCCCCGCGTTCCCTTCAAGGCACCGCCCTGGGCGCCGCGCGGCCTTGTCAACCCGTGGTCGATCCGGGCCTTCAACGAGGTGTGGTTCCGCAAGGCCCCGCGCGACCAACGCGGTGCGATCCATTCGATCGCCAGCTTCTGGCCGCTCGACCTCGTCGAAGGCTGGAACCGCCTGTACGGGTCCACCGGCTTCCTGCAGTACCAGTTCGTCGTGCCGTTCGGCGAGGAAGCGGCGATGCGGCACGCGATCGAGCGCCTGAGCAGCGCCGGCGCGGCCTCGTTCCTCGCGGTGCTCAAACGGTTCGGGCCGAGCAACCCGGCGCCGCTGTCGTTCCCGGCTCCCGGCTGGACCCTCGCCCTCGACATCCCCGCGGGGAGCCCGCGCCTCGCGGCGCTGCTCGACGATCTCGACGACGTCGTCGTGGAGGCGGGAGGCCGCGTGTACCTCGCGAAGGACTCGCGGCTTCGCCCCGAGCTCTTGCCCCGCATGTACCCTCGCCTCGACGAGTGGCGGGAGATCAGGGCCAAGCTCGACCCCGATCGGGTGTTCCAGTCCGATCTCGCCCGGCGTCTCAACCTCTGATCGCCGAGCACGGTCCCGAGAGCGAGCGAACACGATGAAGGATGCCCTGGGCGCGGTGCAGTCGGTCCTCGTGGTCGGAGGCGGCTCCGACATCGGGCTCGCAACCGTCCGCAAGCTCGTCGACCGCCGGTGCCGCACCGTCGTGCTCGCCGGGCGTGACCGCGAAGGTCTGGAAGCCGCCGCGAAGGAGCTGCGGGCCCGGCCCGAGGCGCCCGTCGTCGACGTGGTGCACTTCGACGCGAACGACGTCGCGTCGCATCAACGGTTCGTCGACGAGGTGTTCGACGCGCACCCTGATCTCGACCTCACGCTCATCGCGTTCGGTGTGCTGGGTCAGCAACCGGAGGCCGAGCGGGACGCGGGCAAGGCGCTCCAGATCGTCACGACGAACTACGTCGGCGCGGTCTCCGTGATGATTCCGATTGCGAATCGCCTGCGCGAACAGGGTCACGGCACACTGGTGGTGCTCTCGTCGGTCGCCGGCGAACGGGCCCGACGATCGAACTTCGTGTACGGCTCGTCGAAAGCCGGTCTCGATGCGTTCTCGCAAGGGCTCGCGGACAGTCTCGTGGGCTCGGGCGCGAATGTGCTCGTGGTGCGGCCCGGGTTCGTGCGCTCGAAGATGACCGAAGGTCTGAAGCCCGCGCCGATGTCGACGACACCCGACGGCGTCGCCGACGCGATCACCGCCGGTATCGCTTCGGGCGCAACGACCGTGTGGGCGCCGGGCGCCCTCCGCTGGTTCATGGCCGTACTGCGTCACCTGCCGCGCGTGGTGTTCCGCCGGCTGCCCATCTGACGTGTCCGAACGGATCGTCGCGGCATTCGACTTCGACGGCACGATCACGCGCCGCGACACCGTCGTGCCGTTCCTGGCGTACGCGTGCGGGAACGCGCGTGTGGCGCGCGCACTCGCCGCGGTGGCGCCCCAACTCGCGATGGCACTGGCCGGACGGGGCGAACGCGACGACTCCAAGGAGGCGCTGCTCCATCGGCTGCTCGCCGGCCGGGAGGCGGAACCGATCGTGGCGGCAGGACGCGCGTTCGCGCGGCGGCTCGCGAACGACAGCCGGCGGCTCCGGGCCGACACCCTCGAGAAGGTGCAGCGGCACCGCGCCGCGGGTCACGAGCTCGTGCTCGTCTCGGCGTCGCTGACGACGTATCTCGAGCCGATCGCACCGCTGCTCGGCTTCGACGCGGTGCTCGCGACCACCCTGGAGATCGGGCCCGACGGCCGCTTCACCGGCCGGCTGGTCGGGCGCAACTGCCGCGGCATCGAGAAGGTGAACCGCTTGCGCGCGTGGCTCGGCGACGACAACGGGGACGACGCGGGTGAGCGCGCCGAATGCGTGATCTGGGCTTACGGCGACAGCTCCGGCGACACGGAACTGCTCGCCATGGCGCACCAGCCCCACAGGGTCCGCCGCGCCGGTCGCCGCTGACCCGACAACCGGCTCATGCGTGGAATCGCGTCGCTGAGCGACCGAATTCCACGCATGAACGGGGTGAACGCCGCCCGGGCCGATGCGGTACCGTCCGGCCGCCCGCGTGGCGCGTGGCGCGGAAGGGGAAGGGAGCACCCGTGCGCATCGAGGGTTCGAAGATTCTCGTCACCGGCGCGTCGTCGGGAATCGGCGCGGCGCTGGCGCCGCAACTCGCAGCCAAGGGCGCGACCGTCGGAGTCGTCGCGCGGCGCCGCGAGCGGCTCGACGCTGTGGTCGACGAATGCCGCCGGCACACACCGGGCTCACGCTCGTGGGCGGTCGACCTCTCCGACCTCGACTCCGCGGAGAGCGTCGCTCTGGAAGCCTGGGACGCGTTCGGCGGGCTGGACTGCCTGATCAACAACGCGGCGGTGCCGAAGCGAACGCCCGTCACGCGCCTCACCCCCGCCGAAGTGGCCAGCGTCATGCGAATCAACTTCGAGTCACCCGTCCGCATGACACTCGCGCTCCTCCCGCGCATGCTCGAGCGCGGCGACGGTCTCTTCGTCAACGTCTCGAGTCTCGGCGGCCGGCTCGGCATCGCGCACGAAGCCGCGTACTGCGCGTCGAAGTTCGCGCTCTGCGGATGGAGCGAGGTCATGCGGATCGACCTCGAGGGCACCGGCGTCGGCGTCAAGCTCGTGCTGCCCGGCCCGATCGAGACCGAGATCTGGGACAAGCCCGACAACGATCCCGCGCTCTACGACGGGCCGCTCGTTCCCGCGGCGGAGTGCGCCGCGAGCATCGTCGCCGCGCTCGAGGACGACGGTTTCGAGTACTACGCGCCGCCGGAGATGCCGGGCGGCTTCGGCCAGCACGACGTCGTGGTCGGCAAGACCAACGACGTCGACGGGTTCCTCGGTGTCATGGCCCAGATGGCGTCGTCGTCGGAGTCATGACCCGAACGCTGGTTCCACTCCCCTGACTGCCACCATTCGCGCCCGGCAGCTACACGCGGGCGATTCAGGCCGGGAACCAGTTGCCGTGAAGACCCATCGGCACGCGAACCGGCAGGTGCACCACGGCGACGGGCGCGCTCGCGAAGCGGGCCGCGTCGAGCACCACGAGATCACTCGTGTGACGTTGGGTGTCGTAGGTCATCACCAGCACCCAACCGTCGTGCTCGCTGTAGCGATCCGGACGGGGCACGAACACCGGCTCCCCCGGGATCACGCCGGGCTGGAAACGGTGCTCGCTCGACGAGCCGGCCTCGAAGTCGTACCGCACGACGCTGTCGAAGATTCCCTCGGCGACCCCGAACGGATCAGTGGCGGCGGCGGCGTAGCCCACCCGGTGGCGCAGACCCGCGCGGCGGTCGTCGATGCGCGGGAACTCCACGGCACGGTGGTCGATCAGCTCGTCGTGGGCGCTCCGTCGCGAAAGGTCGATGACGCAGCGGTGCAGACGCGGCGTGTCCGACCGGCCGCCGCTCAGCATGTCGGGACGGGTGCGGTGCACGTAGTCGACGACCACGGTGTCGTTCTCGGTGTAGCCGTTGAGGAAGTGCATCACGAAGCACTCGTCGACGGGAATCCACAGCATCTCGTCGCCCGTGCCCTCGCGCGGCATCACGCCGATGCGCGTACCACGACCCTCGTGCCAACGCAGCGCCTGCTCGCCGCGCTGCATCGCTTCGGAGTCGAACACTGCGGGACAGTCGAAGAGCACGACGTGCTCCTCCGTCACCACGAAGTCGTGGACGAGCGTGGGCTCCGGCATGTCGACGGGCTCGATGCGCGTCACGCGCCCCTTCGGGCCTACGACGCCGTACACCAGATACGGCGGCACCACGTCGTACCGGAGGAAGAAGAGCTCGTCCCACACCGGATCGATCTTCGGATGCGCGGTCATCCCACCGGGGAGGTCGCCGTTGAAGTCGTACTCACCGATCGTCGACAGGTCCGGCCCGAGCTCGTAGGGCACACCGCCGTCGCAGAGCGCGAGCGTGCGGCCGGCGTGGCGGACGACGTTGGTGTTGGCGACGTTCTTGAACGGGTTGGCGTCGCCGTCGGGGCCGATGCTCGCGGCATCCGGCATGAACGGCGTCAGCATCCCGCCGTACAGCGCGCGGCCCGCCCGCCGCTCGGCCGCGAGGCCGCGCGTCAGCACCCACCGGTTGCGGTAGCTCGCACGTCCCTCGTCGAAGGTGACCATGTGCACCATGCCGTCGCCATCGAACGGGTGCGTGTAGCTGCCGATCGGGCGGAACTGCGGGTTGGGCCCGTTGCGGAGGTAGCTGCCGTTCAGCTCCTCGGGAAGCCGTCCCTCCACACGCACGTCGGCGACGTCGATCTCCTCGTCGACGGGCGCGAACTGGTCCTGCAGGAACGGGTTGCCCGCCGGGTCCACCAGGCCGATCACCGGGGGCTGCGGCGCGGGCTGGCTCATCCTCATGGGTTCGGCCACGGTGCACTACTCGGCCGGTCCTCCGGTGTGCTTGAGGAAACCGAGCGCAGATGAGTCTGACGGCTCAGGTCGTCTGACGGCTTGCTGACGACAAGGCGGGCCGGGGTGATCAGGCGCCCGGCAGTGCCGCGGGCGCACCGGTCACCGTGCCCGGCGTGTCCTTCTCGTGAGGATCGGGCGCGACCGCGGGCTCGACCCGCACGGGAATGCCGTTGAGCACCGCGTTGCCCGACAGCGGGTCGATCAGCTGGCCGTCGCCGAGCAGGTTGCTGTTGACGCCCGCGTACTCGCCCGCGACACCGAGGTCGGCACCGTCGCGGTCGTGACCCCAGCCATGCGGCATGCTGACGACACCGCGCATCACCCCGTCGGTCAACTCGACGAGCACCTCGACCGCGCCGGTGCGCGACGTCACCCGGGCCACGTCGCGGTGCCGCACGCCGAGGCGGGCGGCGTCGTCGGGATGCACATGCAGCGTGCACCGCTCCTTGCCCTTGACGAGCACCTCGAGATTGTGCATCCACGAGTTGTTCGAACGAAGGTCCCGCCGGCCGACGAGCACCATCGTGTCAGCCTCGGCGAGGCGCTCCATGCTCCGCTCCAAGCGGCGGGCGTCGCGTACGAGCTCGCGGGGTGCGAGCTCGATCTTGCCGGACGGTGTGCGCAGCATCTCAGGCACCCGTTGCTGCAACGGCCCCAGGTCGACACCGTGGGGGCTTGCCTCGAGGACGTCGAGCGTGAGCCGGCCGGGCTCGGCACCGAAGCCGTCGCCGTACGGGCCGGTGCGGATCATGAAGTCGAGCACCCGTTCCGGGCCGCGCCGCTGCGACAGCATCTCGAGCACCTCGCCCGCGTCCCGCCCGGCGACGTTGGAATGCTCGGCGCCGACCGCGGATTGCACGAGCCCCTTGATCACCATGTCGTCCACGGCTTCGAACCCGTCCGCACGGAGCCCTGACGCGACCGCCGCGAGCCTGGTCAGCACCTCCCACTCGGGCAGCTCACCAGGACGCGGCTCGACCACCGGCTTCGAATAGTGCGCGACGTTGCGCACCGCGAAGTTGTAGAGCGCGATGTCGTAGTGGCCCTGCGTCAACGTGTCGGGCGCGGGGAGAAGCACGTTCGCGTGCCGCGTCGTCTCGTTGCGGTAGATGTCGACGCTCACCATGAACTCGAGGTCGGCGAGCGCGCGGTCGAGACGGCCCGCGTCGGGCGTGGACAGCACCGGGTTGCCCGCGACGGTCACGAGGGCACGTACCTGTCCCTTGCCCGGCGTGTCGATCTCCTCGGCGAGACAGACCACGGGTAGCTCGCCGTACACCTCGGGGAGCCGGCGTACACGGCTGCGCCGTCGCCCGAATTTCACGCCGGAGCCGACGCCGTCCGCGCCCCGGGTGGTCGGGCCGCCTGCGGCGGGCAGGGTGAACATCGCACCACCCACCTCGTCGAGGTTGCCGGTGACGACGTTGCACACGTCGACGAGCCAGCTGGCGAGCGTGCCGAACTCCTGCGTGCACGTGCCGATCCGGCCGTACACCGCGGCGCGACGCGCGGCCGCAAGCTCACGGGCCGCACGCCGGATGGTCTCTGCGCCGATACCGCAGACCGGCGAGACGCGTTCGGGCGAGAAGCTGCGCGCGAGGCGGCGCACGCGCGCGATGCCGTTCGTGTGCTCGGCGAGACGACCCGGTTGGTCGAGGCCTTCCTCGAAGATGGTGTGCACCAGCGCGAAAAGGAAGTGCGCGTCGGTGCCGGGCCGGATGAAGAGGTGTTCGTTCGCCTCTTCTGCCGTCTTCGTGCGACGCGGGTCGACGACGACGAACTTGCCGCCACGTTCGCGAAGCGCGCGCAGACGTCCAGGCATGTCGGGCGCGGTCATCAGGCTCCCGTTCGACACGAACGGGTTCGCTCCGAGCAGGAGCAAGTGGTCGGTGTGGTCGATGTCGGGCACCGGCACGCTGAGCGGCGTACCGAACATGAGGCCGGCCGACACCTGCTTCGGCATCTGGTCGACCGTGCTCGCGGAGAAGACGTTCGACGTGCCGAGCGCGCGGATGAGCGCGCGGTTGTAGATCAAGCCGCCGAGATTGTGGACGTTCGGGTTCCCAAGGTAGAGGGCGAGCGCGTCACGGCCATGTCGCTCGATTACACCCGTCAGGCCCTGTGCCACCTCGCCCCATGCGTCGTCCCACGACACCGCGTGCCATGTGTCGCCGCGACGAACGAGCGGCGCGCGCACGCGGTCCGGGTCGCTCTCCAATGCCTTGAGCGCGGTGCCCTTCGGGCAGACGAAGCCCCGGCTGAACACGTCGTCGCGGTCGCCGCGGACGCGCACGATCTCGCGTCCCCGCATCACGAGCTCCAGCCCGCACGTCGCCTCGCACAGCGGGCATGTGCGGTACGCCGTCGTCGTGCCGTCGAAACGGCCGAACCCGCTCGGGTCGCTCGCGTTGTCGGTCACGTGCCTCCTCGACACTCTCGGTACGGCTCCCGACGGCCCCCGAGCCGGTCCCTGTAGTGTGCCCGCGACACGCTGAGCGGAAAAGGACACCATGAAAGCACTCGTGTTCGGAGTCGATCCCGAGGTGGTGCCGGCGCCGCCCGACGACGCCGATCCGTTGCTGAAGAACCTCGCCGCCACGCCGATGGCGCTGCAGGAGATCGCCGACCCGAGACTCATCGGGCCCGACTGGATCGTGTTGCAGACGCGACTCACGGGCATCTGCGGTTCCGACACCAAACAGGTGCTGATGGACACCGGCGGCGACTCGTCGGACATGTCGATGACCGCGTTCATCTCGTTCCCGCAGGTGCTCGGGCACGAAGTCGTCGCCGACGTGATCGAGACGGGGCCCGACGCGCGCGGCGTCGAAGTCGGCCAGCGGGTGCTGTTGAACTGTTGGCTGTCGTGCGGGCCGCGGGGCATCACACCGATGTGCCCGCCGTGCCAGGAGGGCGACTTCTCGCAGTGCTGGCACTTCCACGACGGCCGGCTCGCGCCGGGAATCCACACCGGCAACTCGGCCGACGCGACGGGTGGGTTCGCCGAGCGCCTGCCCGCGCACGACTCGATGACGATCGCCGTTCCCGACGACGTGCCCGACGAGGTGGCCGTGCTCGCCGACCCGTTCGCGGTGTCGTTGCACGGCATCGTGCGCAACCCTCCGCCGCCCGGCGGCAAGGCCGTCGTCTGGGGCGGCGGCGCACTGGGAACCGCGGCGATCGCGATCCTCGGCGCGCTGTATCCCGGCGTCGAGGTCGCGGCCGTCATCCGCCACCCGGCCCAGCAGGACCTGGCCCGCAAGCTCGGCGCGCTCGTCGTCGATTCCGAGCAGAGCGGCGAGGCGGTCGTCGTCGCGCTGGCCGAATGGTCCGGTGGAGTGCTCCGTCACCCATGGGGCGGCCTGCCGGTCACACATCCCGGCCGCGTCGACGTGGTGTACGACACGATCGGCTCGCCACAGACCGTCGAGATGGCACTCCGCGTCCTCGGCACGCGCGGCTCGATCGTCGTGAGCGGCGTGAACGCGCCCGCACGCTTCGAGTGGTCCCCGCTGTACTTCAAGGAGGCCCGACTCGTCGGCTCCAATGCCTTCGGTGTCGAAGAGGTGGAGGGCGTGCGCAAGCACGCGATCGAGCACTACCTCGATCTCGTGCGCGCCGGTCGCGTCGACATCTCGCCGATGCTCACCCACACGTTCCGTCTCGACCAGTGGCGTGACGCGTGGACGGCCATCGTGAACCAACACCAGACCGGCGCGATCAAATGCGCGTTCGACTTCCGGTAACGCGTGCAGCCGCGTCTCTACTTCCGCCAACTGCTCGCCGGCCGCGACTTCGCGCGTGCGGACCCGATCGCGCAGCAGATGGTCAACTTCGTGTACGCGATCGGCGACCGCGAGCGGGGCGAGGCGATGCTCGTCGACCCGGCCTACGGCGTGCGCGAGCTCGTCGAGATCGTCGAGGGCGACGGCCTCACGGTCACGGGTGCCCTCGCCACGCACTGGCATCCCGACCATGTCGGCGGCGACCTCATGGGCTATTCGATCGAAGGGGTGCGCGAGCTGCTCTCACTCGACCGCGCCATCCCGGTGCACGTCCAACGCGACGAAGCCTTCGGCGTGCGGCGGGTCACCGGCGCGTCCGAGTCCGATCTCGTGGAACACGGCAGCGGCGACGTCGTGCACGTGGGCGACATCCCGATCACTCTGCTGCACACCCCCGGGCACACTCCCGGGAGTCAGTGCTTCCTGCTCGAGGACAAGCTCGTCGCCGGCGACACCCTGTTCCTCGAAGGATGCGGTCGTACCGATCTGCCCGGCGGGGACGCCACCGCGATGTACGAGAGCCTCACCCAGCGTCTCGCGCGGGTGCCCGACGACACGGTGCTGTACCCGGGGCACCTCTACTCCGCCGAGCCGTCGGCCACGATGGGCGAGACCCGCCGGCACAACTACGTCTTCCGCCTGCGGACTCTCGAGCAGTGGCTGACGATGTTCGGAGACGGTTTCTAGGCCCGAGGCGCGCCATGGCGCTCGTCATCCTCTTCGCGATCGCCGGGTTGGTCGTCACCGTTGCCGTCGTGGTGTTCGTGACCCTGCGCAACACGCGCCGCGCCGCCGACGACGAGCTGCGGTTCGACGCGACCGTGCACGCGTTGACGTGCCGGATCGAAGCCGGCAACGTCAGCGTCATCGGCCGCGACGAGGAAGGGTCGGTCGTGCGGCGAAGCCTCCGCCACGGGTGGCGTGCGCCGGCAACGGTCGAACGCGTCGACGGCGTGACGCTCGAGATCGAGGTCCACCGGCCGACCGGATTCCTGGCCGGGTGGTGGTGGGTCGAATACGAGATCGAGATTCCCCGCACCGCGTCGGTGGCCGTTCGCACGGCCGCCGGGCGGGTCAACGTGGACGGCATGCGCGCAGCCGTCGACGTGCACACCGAGGCGGGCAAGGTGCACGTGCACGACGTGGAAGGAGCGTTGCGGCTCCACGCCGGCGCCGGCCCGGTGGACGGCGACGGGTTGCGCAGCCGCGCCGTCGACGTGAAGACCGGGGCGGGCCACGTACGTCTCGTGTTCGACGCCGAGCCCGACCATGTCGCCGTCGCCGCGGCCGCCGGGGCGGTGGAGGTGCGCTTGCCCGGCGGCCCGTACAACGTCGACGTTGCGAGCAGCGCGGGCCGGACGCGTGTCGAGGTCCCGACGTCGCCCGAGGCGCCGCACACCGTCACGGCGCGATCGGCGGCGGGCGCGGTGCGTGTCGCGCCCCGTGCCGTCGATCCCTCCCGCGTCGCGCTGGTCGAGGAGGCACTCGACGGCCCATCCGGCCGGGCACTCGTCGACGCGCTCCTGATCGAGCTCGAGTCGCGCTACGGCGAAGAAGACGCCGACGCACCGCAGGCGGCGGACCTCGCGCCGCCCGACGGCACGTTCGTCGTCGCCCGGCTCGACGGCCGGGTGGTCGGTTGCGGCGGGCTGCGGCGGACCGGCGACGGTGAGGGCGAGATCAAGCGCATGTACGTCGTGCCCGACGCGCGGCGCCTCGGTGTCGGCGCGCGCGTGCTCGCCGCGCTCGAAGCCGAGGCCCGCCGGCGGGGCCTGGCCCGTCTCCGCCTCGAGACCGGGGTGCGGCAACCCGAGGCGATCGCGCTCTACGAGCGCGCCGGCTACACGCGCATCGACCCGTTCCCGCCCTACGTCGACGCGCCGATGAGCGTCTGTTACGCGAAGGAGCTTCCCGACGTCTGAGGCTCGCGGGCTGCCGGTGCGGGGTCGAAGCACACGGGCAACGCGTCCGGGCCGCGGAAGGCGTATCCCTGGATCACCGGCGCGGGCGCGTCCGGGTCGAGGCGCAGGTTCGGCAGCCGGTCGAGCACCGCGTTCAGTGCGACGCGCAATTCGAGACGCGCGAGATGCATCCCGAGACACTGGTGCGGCCCGGTGCCGAAGGCGAGGTGCGGTTGCGGCGGGCGATCGATCCGCCACTCGGATGCGTCGGGCCAACGCTGCTCGTCGTGGTTCGCCGAACCGGTGACCACGTTCACGGGCGACCCCGCCGCGATCGGGCAGCCGGCCACCTCGGTGTCGACCGCAGCGACGCGCGACACCATCGTCACCGAAGTCTCCCAGCGCAGCGTTTCCTCGATGACGCGGGCGACGAGCTCGCGGTCGGCGACGACGCGACGCATCTCGTCGACGTGAGTCAGCAGCGCGTACAAGCAGTTGCCGAGCACACGGAACGTCGTCTCCGCACCGGCTGGGAGCAACAGACGGAGGAACCCGTAGATCTTCTCGTCGGTGAGCCGTTCACCATCGACCTCCGCGGTGACGAGCTCGCTGATGAGATCACCGGTCGGGTTCTTGCGGCGCTCCGCGACGATGGGCTCGAGGTACGCGCGCATCGCCTGCGACGCGGCGTGCCCCTCTTTCGGATGCAGCGGCCCCGTGTTGATCTGCTCGGCCCACCGGTGGAACTGCTCGTGGTCCTCGAGCGGGACGCCGACGACCCCGCAGATCACCTGCACCGGATACTTGCTCGTGAGGTCGCGCACGAGGTCGGCGCGCCCGAGCGGGGCGATCCGGTCGAGCAGCCTTGCGACGACCGGGCTGACGAGCTCGGTGTCCCAGCGCTCGAGCACCGACGCGCGAAAGGCCTTGGCCACGAGGTTGCGGTACTGACGGTGCTCCTTGCCGTTCATCGCGAGGATCAGCTCGCCCATGTACTCGCCGATCACTTCGGCGTTGATCGACGACGAGAACGTCTCCCAGTCGCGCAGCGTGTGCTCTGCGTCGGCAAAACGCGTGACGTGGTAGCTCGGGCGGGGGTCGAGGCCCGACCGCTCGTAGTGGATCACGGGACACTCGTTCCGCGCCCGTTCCCACATCTGGTAGGGCTGCCCGGTCACGAAGTCGACTTCGCCCGGCGTGTCGTAGGCCATGCGACGTTCCCCCTGTCGGCGCCGTACCTGACACCGTAGTCAGGTTGGCCCGACCCCGTCGACGATGCGTGAGCTTCAGCGGAGTCGTTCGAAGACCACGCGCCGCATGTGCCACACGATCTCGCCGCGGGCGTCGGAATCGAGAAGCTCGCTCAGCTCGCGTGCGAGGTCGTCGAGCATCGTGTCGTCAGCGTGGGCCCGTGCCGCCGGACGATCCCGCCAGATGCCGAGGTTCGGCAGGAACATCCGCGCCGCCTCTCCCGTCGTCGGTCGCACCTCACCGGTCGCGCTGTACAACCGGCGCGCGCCGGCCGGCGCCGCCATCGTGTCGAGCATCCGGCCCACGTACAGGTCGTGCGCCTCGTCCCGCATCACGGCCGCAACCGTGGACAGATACCGCTCGAACACGGGAAGCCCGGGGTCGATACGTTCGACTTCTTCGAGGAGCAGCCGGCCACCCGCCCGCAACAACGTGATCCAGCCGGCAACACAAGCCTCCGGCATCGCAAGGTGCGCGAGCAGGTACCGCGCATACACGAGATCGGCGAGAGGCACCGGAAACGGCACGGAAGTGACGTCGTGCTGCACCACCTCGAGGTCAGCGCCCGCACCCGCGTCCGCAACGAACGCCGCCGACGAATCGACCCCGATCACCCGCGCACCCGGACAA
>JAMXLJ010000164.1 GCA_024281095.1 Acidimicrobiia bacterium
CGTTCACGATCACCACCCGTCCGCCGGCGGAATCGCGATAGCGCGCCGCGAGCGCCTGCAGCTCGCGGAGCGGACCGCCGGTGCTGTTGGTGTCGAGCGGCTTCTGCGACTTGATGGCGAGTGAGAACGCGTCGTGCTGCAGGTCGCTGGTCAGGCGCCGCTCGACCGAGTTCGCGTAGGACACGCCCAGCGGGATCTCCAGCACGAGCAGGACGAACGCGGTGATCGAGAGGTAGCTGACGAGCAGCCGACGCTTCACGAGGTCAACCGCGCGCGATCAGTCGGCCAACGCACGCAAGCGGAACCCGACGCCGCGCACGGTCTCGATCCATCCGGGATCGCCGAGCTTCTTGCGCAAGGACGCGACGTGCACGTCGAGGGTCTTCGTGGGGCCGTACCAGTGCGGGTCCCAGACTTCCTCGAGGATCTTCTCGCGACTGTGCACCGCGCCGGAGTCCTCCGCGAGGAGCGCGAGGATGTCGAACTCTTTCGGTGTGAGCGCGATCTCCTCGTCGCCCACGCTGACGCGTCGCGTCCGGCGATCGACCGTCAACACGCCGACGTGCAGCGGAAGCTGGTCGTCGGCACGGGGCTGCCGTCGACGCATCACCGCGCGGATGCGCGCGACGAGCTCCCGGAAGCCGAAGGGTTTGACGATGTAGTCGTCGGCGCCGAGCTCGAGCCCGATGACACGGTCCACTTCGTCGGCGCGCGCGCTCACGACGATGATCGGGACGTCGGACGCCGAGCGAAGCCGGCGACAGATGTCGAATCCGTCCACATCGGGCAGGTTCAGATCGAGCAGCACGATGTCGTAGTCACTCGCGCGCATCGCCGCTTCGCCGGTGGTCGCGATCTGCGCACCGAACCCCTCGCGCTCCAGACCACGCGCGAGTGAGCCCGCGATCGATTCGTCGTCTTCGACGATCAGCACCTGCACCACATCAGCCTCGCAGAGAAGCGTCGAGGGTCACGGCAGCTTTACGCATTCTTGGGCCCTGCCTGGGAAGCCGCGAAAGAAGACGTCCTTATCCTCGCATGCATGAATCGACGCAGCCTCGCGGCCACGATCGCAGCCGTCGCCCTGACCACCGCTGCCGGCGTGCTCGCTGTGTTGGCCAATCTCGGTATGGCGCGGCTCTCGTCGCCGCCGACGAACGTCGGCGTTCTGAGCCCGGTGGCGACGCAGGCGCCGCCGGGCGCGGTTGCTCGGGTCGAACGCGCGCCGGCAGACCCGGCCGCGAACGAGCCGCCGCGTGCCGCAACCGTCCTCGAGGCGACGAGCCCGCAGCCGTCGGACCCGCAGACGAACCCGGGCTTTCGGGCCCGCAACACCGGCGTGCCGAGGTCAGCCTCCGCGCGGACGAGCGTTTCTCCCGTTTCGACCAGCGCGCCGTCGACCGGCGCACCGCACGATGCCGGGCCGCCGCCCAACGCGCCGCTCGCTCCGGTTCACGAGGATGACTGACCCCGTGCGCAACGGAGCGGTACGCGCAACTAGCGCGACGCGTGCGAGTCGTCCCCACGCGGCCGGCGCGAGCCGGATCCTTGCCGCGGGTGTCAGCGCCGCCGCGATGCTCGCCATCGTCGCGGCGCTCTCGTTGCGGCCCACGGCGCCGGTGCGCGCGGTGGCACCTGCGCCGCTGCCCGTCTCTCCGTCGAGCACCGCGCCCGCGACCACAAACGCCACCGCGCCCGCGACCACCGGCGCCACCGCGCCCGCCGCGGCGCCGACATCCACCCCTGCCGGTGCGCCGCCGAGCCCCCGCCCACGCCCCTGGACCGGATCGGCGGCCGCACCGGCACGGGGTGCAGCGACACCCTCGCCTGTGCCTGCCGCGACGCCGGCGCGGTCCGCGCCGACCGCCGCCCCGCAGGCCGCGCCGGCAAGGACCCCCGTGACCACCACCAAAGCGTCGTGAACCCGCATGTGTGGTGGTACACCGCGCGCGCGAGCGGGCTGGTCGCGTGGGCACTCGTCACCGCATCGGTCGTGTGGGGATTGCTCGTCGCGGGGCGTCTCGCCTCACGGCCCCGGCCGGCATGGTTCCTCGACCTGCATCGTTTCCTCGGCGCACTTTCCGTGACGTTCGTCGCGGTGCACCTGGCCGGACTCGCGCTCGACGGCTACGTGCACTTCGGTGTGAGCGAGTTGCTCGTGCCGTTCGCGTCGTCGTGGCGCCCGGCTGCGGTCGCGTGGGGGGTCGTCGGCTTCTACCTCCTCGTCGCGATCGAAGCCACCTCGCTGATGATGCGCCATCTGCCGCGGCGGCTCTGGCGTCAGGTGCACAGGACGAGCTTCGTCCTCTTCATCGTCGCGACCGTGCACGGGTTCACGGCCGGAACCGATACGCGCAACGGTTTGGTGCGCTGGTGCGCACTCGGCGGCACGTTGGTGGTGTGCAATCTGTTCGTGCTGCGAGTGGCAGGCGCGGGCCGCCCTACGCGCGCAGGCGCGCGAGCACGTCGTCCAGCTCCGGCGGTAGCGGGTCGTCGAACTGCATCCGCGCCCCGGTGACCGGGTGGTCGAACCGCAGCCGCGTCGCATGGAGGAACGGGCGGTCGAGGTCGATCCCGGGACGGTGCCCGCCGTACACCGCGTCGCCGGCGACCGGATGGTCGATGGCGGCGAGGTGGACGCGGATCTGGTGCGTGCGGCCGCTCTCCAGCGCGCATTCGAGCAGCGTGACCGCCGGCCTCGTGAACGTCTCGAGCACGTCGTAACGGGTGCGGGCGTTCTTCCCCGACTCGCGAACGGCCATCCGGGTGCGCCGCGACGTCGAACGACCGATCGGCGCGTCGATCACGCCATGACGGGTCTCGAATGTTCCCCACGCCAGCGCGAGGTACGTGCGGTCGACGCGGCGGTGCGCGAGCGCGTCCACGAGCGCGTCGTACGCGCGCGCGGTGCGGGCCACCACCATGAGCCCGCTCGTGTCGCGGTCGAGCCGGTGGACGAGGCCGGGACGCTCGGGATCGCCGACGCTCGCGATCTCGGGGAAACGGTCGAGCAGCCCGTTCACGAGTGTGCCGTGATCGTGCCCGGCGCCGGGGTGCACGACCAGACCGGCCGGCTTCCCGATCACGACCACGTCGTCGTCCGCGTACCGGATGTCGAGCGGGACGCGCTCGGCGGCCGGCGGCCC
>JAMXLJ010000165.1 GCA_024281095.1 Acidimicrobiia bacterium
GGTGGGTCCTGCGTTGCCCGCGAGCGCGGCGACGATCGCGAACGTCGCTCCGGCGCTCAGCCCGGTCGTGAGAATGCGACTCGCCAGCGCGGCGTGGCGCCGGCGTCGCTTCGCGTCAGCCATCGCCCCCGGGACGGGATCCCTGGCACGCCGCTTCGCGTGCCTGCTTCTGCGCTTCCGTCATGCCGTCGTCGCTTCCCGAACACTGCGGTGTCGCGACGGGTGCAGTCGTGATCGTCGTCACTGCCGCGGGCGGAGCCGTGTGCTCGCCGGGCTCGGAGGGTGCAGGGGTGTGCTGCGCTTCGGTCGCCGCGGCCGCTGATGCGGTCACACGCACCGGCGTTGCGGGCGCGGGCTTCGGAGCCTCCGGCGCCGCCCCGCCGACCACTGCCGGCGGCAAGGTGGGCGCCACGGCCGGCGGGTCGTCGACGTACACCGTGACGGTCCTGGGCCTGGCCGGTGCGGCCGCAGCGGGACGCGCCGCGCTGCTGCGCGTGAGCGGCGGTGCGAAGTGCGTCGTTGCCGCGACGGCGACACCCGCCGCGCCGAACACGACGGCAACCGAACCCACGGTTGCCAGCAGCGCCTTGCGGTTCATCGGTTCCCCCTGCCTCGACGTTGCCCGTCGACTCACCGGGGTATCGGCAGAAGCGGGCGCGAATCCGTAGCCGCAAACTGGAAAGATTTGATCAAGTGCCCCGGGGCTCTTACGTCAATCGCGGAGGAACACGATCGCGATGCCGACGACGATGGCGCCGATCCCGCCGGTCACGAGTACGCCGTGCAGCGCCGCGCTCGACGCGACGCGCCCCGCGGCGACGAACGCCGGTCGCGCGTTGGGTGGCACCGCCGCGGCCGCCTGGGCCAGGCCCCCGCGTGCCGCGAGCTTCGTGACCCCCGGCGGCACGCGCAGACCGCGATGGGCGATCTCTCGTGTCAGGACGGACTGCAGCCGGTGCTGGAACACGGCGCCCAACGCGCCGAGCCCGATGGCGATGCCCACCTGCCGGCCGGTGTTGTTGATGCCGGACGCCATGCCGCTGCGCTCCGCCGGTACCGACGACAGTGCACCCTCCGCCGCGATCGGGTTCACGGCACCCCATCCCGCTCCGCCGACGAGCAGGCCCGGTATCAACACCGTCCAGCTCGCGGTCGCGCTGACGAAGAGCATCAGCAGCGTGCCGCTGCCGAGGAGCACGAGCGAGAGCGCGAGCAGGAGCCACAGTGGCGCGCGCGACGTGATCCGGCCCGCGAGGATCGCGGCGGCGAAGCACGTCACCGTCATCGGTACGACCTCGACGCCTGCACGAAGCGGCGACGCGCCGAGGACCTCCTGCAGGTAGCGCACGAGGTAGAACAGCAGCGGTCCGATCACGAGGCCCTGACCCATGACGCCGAGCGTCGCGGCGTCGAACGTGCGGTGCCCGAACAGCGACAGATCGAACAGCCCCGGCCGGGCGCGTTCGATCTTCACGAACACCGTACCGAACACGCACGCACCCACGAGCGACGCGATGATCACCGGACTCGACCAGCCGCGGGTGTTGCCCTCGACGAGCGCGAAGGTCAACAGGCAGAGCCCGAACCCGAACGTCAGCGCGCCGGGCCAGTCGAGCGGTGTGCCCTCCGGGTCGCGCGACTCCCGCAGGCGCATTCCGGCGACCGCGAACGCAGCTGCACCGATCGGCACGTTGACGAAGAAGATCGCCCGCCACGACAGCAGGTCGGTGAGGAGCCCTCCGGCGAGCGGCCCAACGGCAAGGCCCAGCGCGACGGCCGCTCCCCAGGTGCCCAGCGCGCGGGCGCGATCGGCGCCTTGGAACTCCTGGCCGAGAATCGCGAGCGCGGTCGCGAACAATGTCGCCCCACCGACACCTTGCAGCGCTCGCGACGCGACGAGCATCGATGCACTCGACGACAGCGAGCATGCGAGCGATCCCACGGTGAACACCGCGAGCCCGGTTCGGAACAGGCGTCGCCGCCCATAGCGGTCGGCGAGTGAACCGGAGATGAGCAGAAGCGACGCGAGCGCGAGCGCGTAGGCGTCGACCACCCATTCGAGGCTCGTCAGCGACGCGCCGAGGCTCGTCTGGATCGACGGCAGCGCGACGTTCACGATCGTGACGTCGAGTACGAGCATGAACGTGGCGGAGCACACGAGTGCGAGCGCCCATCGCCGGGCATGCCGGTCGGCATGGTGCTCGCCGCCGGGGGCGCGGGTCGCAGCCGAAACAGTGGATGACCGGGCCATGCGCGCGTCCTACCCGGGTCACCTCACGGAAACTCGAAGTGCTGGCAGGATGGCACGGGCGAAGAGAGGAGCATCATGACGAACCCTGTGGCCCTGGTGACGGGCGCGAGCCGTGGGATTGGCAAGGCCTGCGCGGTGCATCTCGCGATGGCGGGGTTCGACGTCGCGATCACCGCGCGCACCGTCCGCGAGGGCGAGGAGCGCGACCACTCGTCCACCGTCCACAAGAGCGACACCAGGCCACTCCCCGGAAGCCTGTCGTCGACCGCCGAGCTGATCGAGGCGAACGGTGGTCGCTCACTCGTGCTCGCGGCCGACCTGCTCGACCGGGCGGCGATGGGCGCGGCCGCGGCCACGGTGCTCGAACGATGGGGACGTGTGGACGCGCTCGTGAACAACGGGCGTTACATCGGGCCGGGGCACATGGACCGGTTCCTCGAGACGCCGCTCGACCTCCTCGACAAGCACATCGAAGCGAACGTCATGGCGCCATTGGTGCTCGCTCGTCTGGTGCTGCCGCAGATGATCGAACGGGGCCGCGGCCTGATCGCGGACGTCACATCGTCGGTCGCGTGGGTCGATCCGCCCGCGCCCGCGGGCGCCGGAGGATGGGGCCTCGGCTACGCGATGTCGAAGGGCGCGATCCACCGGTTCGCCGGCGTGCTGCACCAGGAGATCAAGGGAACCGGTGTCGCGGTCGTCAACGTCGACCCCGGCTTCGTCGCGACCGAGCGCATGGCCGTCGACATGGGCGAGTTCGGCTTCGACGCGACCAAGGCCGCGCCGCCCGACGCGATCGGCGCCGCAGTCGCGTGGCTCGCCACGAGCCCGGACACCGTGTCGCTGAGCGGCACGACCGTGCTCGCGCAGCAGCTGACGTGGGACCAGAAGCTGTTGCCCGGATGGTCCGGCCCGGTACCCAACCCGGTGTAGCGCTCGCGGATCAGGGGTTGACGAGCACGCAGCGGGTGCCGCTGTAGATGGTGGGCATGCACTTGTTGCAGTGGATGCACAGCGATTCCTCACGACCGCCTTTCTGCATGCGATCGATGAGGTCCGGCTCTCGCAGGAGTGCACGAGCCATCGCGACGAACGCGAACCCTTCGCGCATTGCCTGGCGCATCGTGTCGAGACGGTTGATCCCCCCGAGGAGGATCAGCGGCATGTCGAGCGCGGCCCGGAACTGGCGCGCGTAGGGGAGGAAGAAGGCTTCCTCGAACGGGTACTCGACGAGGAATCGCTTCCCGATCAGGCGGAACCCCGCGCGCACCAACGGCGGCAGCGTGGCCGCGAACTCCTCGCGCGGGGCCTCGCCGCGGAAAAGGTACATCGGGTTCGCCAGTGAGCTGCCGCCCGTGAGCTCGATGGCATCGAGCGCGCCGTCGGACTCGAGCATGCGCGCGACGTCGATGCTCTCGTCGAGCCACAAGCCGGACCGCGTGCCGTCGGCCATGTTGAGCTTGACCGTCACCGCGGCACGATCACCGACCGCGTCGCGCACGGCCGAGGCGACCTGACGCGGGAACCGCGCCCGGTTCTCGAGCGAACCGCCGAACGCGTCGTCGCGGCGGTTCAGCTTCGGACTGAGGAACGCGGACAACAGGTAGTTGTGACCGAGATGGATCTCCACGCTGTCGAATCCGTTCTCCACGAGACTTCGCGCCGTGCGTGCGAAGTCGCCCGTCACGCGGGCCATCTCGTCGGTGGTGATCGCGTGCGTGCGCCCGCCGAGCGGCGTGAAGCCCTTCGAGGGCGCGAGCACCGGGGCCCGGTTGGACCGTCCGTTCGCAACCGGGCCCGCGTGGCCGAGCTGGCCCGCGACGGCCGCACCCTCGTCGTGAATCGCGTCGGCAAGCCGGCGCAGTCCCGGCAGGGTTTCGTCGCGAACCGCGATGCAGTGACGGTCGGTGCGGCCCTCCGGCGACACCGCGAGATACGCGACCGTGCTCATGCCGACGCCGCCCGCGGCCACCCGCCGGTGGTATTCGATCAGCTCGTCGGTGACGAGCCCGTCGGGCATCACACCCTCGAAGGTCGCGGCCTTGATCACACGGTTCCGCAAGGTCACCGGACCGAGCCGGCCCGGCCCGAACACGTCGTGGACGCCGGCGGCGTCGTGGCCGGTCGCTGATGCCGGGGTCGTGTCGGAACCGTTCGCCATGCAGACCTCCCAACGGCCACGTCAGCTGCGTCACCGAAGCGTTGCACGCCCGCGGCCGCGCTGTCGCCGCCACCCGACGGCGGATGTGAAGCGAGCCGAGCGGGCATACCCTTCGCCGTGATGGATCTGCGCACGTCGCGCCTCCTGATGTCGCCCATCGGCCACGGCGATCTCGACGTGGTGACGCGCATCCACACCGACCCGGAGCTGATGCGCCACATCCACGCGGGTGTCCCGCACGTCCCCGAACAGTGCCAGGCCGCCCTCGATGCCGCGCACGCGTACTGGCGCCGGCACGGGTGCGGCTCGTTCGTCGTGCGTCTCCACGACGGCGATCTTGTCGGCATGGTCGGTTTCAACACGCCGGGATGGCTGCCGCAGGCGCTTCCCGGGCACGACGTCGGCTGGACCGTCCTGCAGGGTCATCAGCGTCGGGGGTACGCCACCGAGGCTGCGCGCGCGGCGATCGAGTGGTTCTTCGGCAACGGTCTCGGCGACCGGATCGTGGGGATTCACAACCGCGACAATGTCCCGTCGAGCGCGGTGATGCGGCGGCTCGGCATGGACTGGCTCTTCGAAGCGCCTCATCCCGATTACGGCTATCCGCTCGAAGTCTGGGAGACGACCGCCGCGGCGCATGCGGGCGTGAGCCCGTCGTAGGGTCTGGCCCACCGAGGAGGGCCGATGACCGACGACGGGCGCGGAGGTTGGAAGCCGACGCTCGACGATCTCGCCGAGCGTCGTGCCGCGGCGCGTGCAATGGGTGGCGACGAGCGCCTCGCGCGGCACCGTGGCGCGGGCAAGCTCGACGTGCGGGCCCGGATCGACGCGCTGCTCGACCCGGGCTCGTTCCGCGAGCTCGGCACGCTGGTGGGTTCCGTGCCCGCGGACGCGTTCGTCGCGGGAGCCGGACGCATCGACGGCCGGCCGGTCATGGTCGGCGGCGAGGATTTCACCGTGCTCGCGGGAACGATCGCGGGTGGCAACAACGCGAAGCGCTACCGGATCGCCGAGCTCGCGCTGCAACGACGCGTCCCGCTCATCATGTTGCTCGAGGGAGCCGGACACCGTCCGGACGACCAGTCGCAGGGCCGGCATCCCACCGACCTCGGCATCCAGGCCCGCTGTTCCGGACGGGTCCCGGTCGTCACCGCGGTGCTGGGCGCGTCGGCCGGTCACGGTGCCCTGGTCGCGCCGATGTCCGACTTCTCGGTGATGACGGAGCAGGCCTCGATCTTCACCGCCGGGCCACCCGTCGTGAAGGAGTCGACCGGGGAGGACGTCGACAAGGAAACGCTCGGGGGGCCCGGGGTCGCGCTGGCGAGCGGCCTCGTGCACAACCTCGCGACCGACGACGCCGGCGCGCTCGCGCAGATCCGTCGCTATCTGTCGTACTTCCCGAGCAGCGCGTGGTCGTATCCGGCGCGCGCCGATGGCGACGATCAGGGCCGGCGGCAGGTGGACGAGCTGCTCGACATCGTGCCGCGCGACAACCGGCGCATCTACGACATGCGCGCGGTCATCGACACGATCGTGGACCGCGGCGACTGGTTCGAGGTGCAGCCCCGATTCGGTCGGGCGGTCGTGTGCGCGCTCGCGCATCTCGGCGGCGAGCCCGTCGCGATCGTCGCCAACCAGCCGAAGGTGCAGGCGGGGTCGGTCGACGCGGCCGCGGCGGACAAGGCCGCGCACTTCATCATGGTGGCCGACTCGTTCCACGTTCCGCTCGTGTTCCTGGCCGACAATCCCGGCATGCTGCCCGGCACGCGCTCCGAGCGCGACGGTGTGCTCCGGAGCGGCGCGCGGATGTACGCGGCGCAGGCCCAGGCCACCGTGCCGAAGCTCCACGTGACCCTGCGGAAGGCCTATGGGTTCGGCTCGATGGTGATGGCGATGCCGTCGTTCGGCGGACAGGCCGCGACCTTCGCGTTCCCGGGCGCCACGCTCGGCGCGATGGGCGCCGGCGCGTCGAGCCGGGCCATGCGGGCCGACGCGGAGGCGGCCGACGCGCTTCGGCACGCGGAGCTCACCGCGTCGTACCGCTCCGCGCGCGGGCTCGGCTTCGACGAGCTGATCGACCCGCGCGAGACGCGCGACGCGCTCATGGACGCGCTCGAGCACTCATTGGCGTCGCGCCAGCGCGCGGCAGAACCCGTCGCCCGCATAGGCATCACCCCCTGAGGCCGACCCTCCATGCTCAGTTGGGACGATCTTCAGGCGTATGACCGGGAATTCGTCCCAACGGGCCGTGCGTCGGATGCTCAGGCGATGGCGGCGAAGTCGTATGTCACGCCCGTGAGGTCTTCGGACATCGACCACAGGCGTCGCGCCGCCTCGACGTCGTGGGCGCGGCGGCTCGCGCCGACTCGGCGGGGATGGCCGCGCCACTCCAACAGGTCGGGGCCGAAGTACTGTCCCCCGTCCACGTCGGGCATCGTTGCCGCGTAGAGCTGTGGCAGCGCACCCATGGCGTCGCTCTGCGCGATCAACCGGTTGCCGAGCTCCATGACCGCGACGCCGAGCCGGTTGCCGGATGCGCGCGGCGAAGCGGCCTGGAGGTGTGTGGCGGCATAGCCCGGATGGGCCGCGACGGATGTGAGCTTCGCGCCGGCTGCGCTCGCCCGGCGGTCGAGCTCGAACGCGAAGAGCAGGTTCGCCAGCTTCGATTGCGCGTACGCGAGCCACTTCGAATACCGCTGGTGCCAGTCGACGTCGTCCCATCGCATCGACCCGCCGCGGTGCGCCATCGACGAGGTCGTGACCACCCGGGCGCCCGGGCCGCCGAGCGCGGGGAGGAGCAGGCCGGTGAGCGCGAAGTGCCCGAGATGGTTCGTGCCGAACTGCATCTCGTGTCCCTCGGCGGTGCGCTGCAGCGGCATCGCCATCACGCCGGCGTTGTTCATGAGCACGTCGATGCGTCCGAAGCGCTCGTGCACCTCGGCCGCGCAGGCGCGTACGGAGCCGAGATCGGACAGGTCGAGGCGCACGACGGCTGCCGGTTTCGCGCGGGCCACCGCGCAGACGGCGTCGCAGGCGGCGCTGGCCTTCGTCTCGTTGCGGCAGGCCATGATCACGAACGCGCCCGCCCGGGCCAGCGCCTCCGCTGATCGCAGACCGAGGCCGCTGTTCGCGCCGGTGACGAGGATCGTGCGGCCGGTCTGATCGGGGATGTCGGTTTCGGTCCACTTCGCCATGTTGCGCACAGTCGCACCCCGGCGCGAACGGTGCAACCGTCGCCGCACGTCGCCGAGGCGAGAGCGCTACGGTTGCCCGATCTGATGGCCCGTCAGCCCAGAGGTGGCCCGTGCTGCAGTTCGACCCGCTCGACGAGTACCCGATCCATCAACTGCCGATGTCGATGCGCTACGTCGGAACGAGCGATCGCAACTTCTACGACCGCTGCATCTTCCAGGGCGTCGACCACGAAGCCGACGCCTACTTCATCACCGGCATGGGCGTCTACCCGAACCTCGGCGTGATCGACGCGTACGCGACGGTGCGGCGCGGCAACCGGCAGTGGGCGATCCGCGCGTCCGGTGCGCGTCCCGACGACAAGCTGAAACAGGAAGTCGGGCCGTACCGCATCGAGGTGTTCGAACCGTTCAGGAAGCTCCGCTTGATCTGCGACGGCGACGAGCACGGCCTGGGATTCGACCTCGTGTACGAGTCCGACTACGGGCCCATCTCGGAGCCGCAGCACTTCCGCCGCCAGGGTGACCGCGTGCTGCTCGACGCGTCGCGGTTCGCAGGCGTGGGCACGTGGACGGGCGAGCTGCGATTCGACGCCGCCACCGTCGCGGTCACGCCCGAGCGATTCACCGCGACGCGTGATCGGTCCTGGGGCATCCGCCCGGTCGGCGAGGCCGAGCCCGACGGCAAGCCGAAGTCGTTCGACGGCATGTGGTGGTGCTGGATCCCGCTGCGCTTCGACGATTTCGCGCTGCACGTCATTCTCGAGGAGGACCCGGCCGGCA
The DNA here is from genome assembly GCA_024281095.1 of Acidimicrobiia bacterium. GTDB lineage: Bacteria > Actinomycetota > Acidimicrobiia > IMCC26256 > JAMXLJ01 > JAMXLJ01. Next base: position 8,387 of record JAMXLJ010000165.1, read on the forward strand.
TCCGCAACACGAACTTCGCGGTGCGCGTGTGGCCGGAGGCGACCGGGAAGCCGCCGGAGCAGTTCGGCTGGCCGCTGCCCGAGATCACGTACCGCTCGGGCACGCGGTATCCGACGCGGGCGGCGATGGAGCTCGTCGGGCGCGACGGCAAGTCCCACACCCTGGAGATCGAGCCCGTCTTGGGCATTCCCCTCAACGTCGGCTGCGGCTACGGCGCCGATCCCGACTGGACCCACGGGACCTGGCGTGGCGAGGCGTTCGTGGAAGGCGCGTTGTACGACCATGACGACCCCGCGGTGTCGGGCCGGGCTGCGTTCTCACTCGTCGACCACGTCGCTCGCGCGACGTTCGACGGGCACGAAGGGTGGGGCATCTTCGAGCACGGTGCGATCGGCCGTCACGATCCGTCCGGCTTCGCCGACCTGACGTCGGTCGCCCCATGAGCTCCGACCACGAGCCCGCCGACGAGCAGCTCCAGGACATGGACGAGTTCGGCACGCCGTGGCGTCGCGACGTCGACGAGATCGCGTCGGCCCTAAGCAAGTGGGCCACACAGAGCCACGGCCGTCCGGTGCGGGTCTCCGACGTCGCCGCGCCGGGGAACGGCATGTCGAGCGAGACCGTGTTGTTCACGATGCACGCGGGCGACGGCGAGCCGGAGGAGTACGTGGCCCGTCTCGCGCCGCTGCCCGAGCTCGTGCCCGTGTTCCCGAGCTACGACCTCGAGCTGCAGGCTCGGTGTATCCGGCTTGCACGCGCGCAGACCGACGTGCCCGCGCCCGAGATCCGCTTCCTGGAGACGGACCCGCGCTGGCTGGGCGGACCGTTCATCGTCATGCGCCGGATCCACGGCGAGGTGCCGCAAGACGTGCCGCCGTACGTGTTCGGCGGCTGGATCGTCGACGCGTCGCCCGAGGAGCGGGCCCGGATGCAGCGCAACGCCGTCAGCGTGCTCGCCCGTCTGCACACGATGACGACCGCCGACACGGATCTCTCGTTCCTCCAACGTCCGCAGCTCGGAGCGACCGCGCTCGATCAGCAGCTTGCGCACGAGCACTCGTACTACGAGTGGGCCCGCGACGACGTGACGTTCCCAGTCATCGAGCGGGCCTTCGAGTGGCTCCTGCGCAACCGTCCGTCCGAGACCGAGACGGTGTTCAACTGGGGTGACGCGCGCATCGGCAACATGATGTTCCGCGACTTCGACGTCGTCGGCGTGCTCGACTGGGAGATGGCCACGATCGGCCCGCGTGAAGTCGACATCGCGTGGATGATCTTCCTGCACCGTTTCTTCCAGGACCTCGCGCAGCGGTACGGGTTGGAAGGCATCCCGACGTTCATGACGCGCGACGGCGTGGTGGCCGATTACGAGGACCTCAGCGGCCATACAGTTCGCGATCTCGAGTGGTTCGAGGTCTTCGCCGCGCTGCGCTTCGCGATCGTGTCGGTGCGCACGACCACACGCGGGATCGCGTACGGCACGCAGGAGAAGCCCGCCGATCCCGACGACTACATCATGTTCCGCCATCTGCTCGAGGAGATGCTCGACGGCACCTACTGGTGCTGACCGCGGCACACTCAGCAATGGGGAGGGGCGGGTAGCCTCCGATCGTGAGTTCCGTGGGTGACGACGGGGTCGTGGCGACGGTCGCACCGATGCAGGGCACGGTCGTGCAGATCGTGGTCGAGCCGGGCGACGTCGTGCACGAGCGCTCCGTCGTGGTCGTGCTCGAGGCAATGAAGATGGAGCACTCGGTGCCGGCGAGCGCGAGCGGCGTGGTGCGCCGGATCGCCGTCGGAGTGGGCGACACCGTGCTCGAGGGCGCGACCCTGGTGCTCGTCGATGTGATCGACGTCGACGCAACCGCGGACCACGCGGTCGACGAGCCCGACCTCGATTCCGTCCGTGCCGATCTCGCCGACGTGCAACGGCGTCAGGCGCTCACGCACGATGACAATCGTGCGGAAGCAGTCGCCCGCCGGCGCGCGTCGGGGCAGCGCACCGCGCGCGAGAACGTGGCGGACCTCTGCGACCCCGGAAGCTTCGTCGAGTACGGATCGCTCGCGATCGCGGCCCAGCGCGCCCGTCGCAGCGTCGACGATCTGATCGCGCGCACACCCGCAGACGGGCTGGTCGCCGGCATCGGGCGCGTCAACGGCGACCGCTTCGACGACGAGCACGCACGCTGTGCGGTGCTGTCCTACGACTACACCGTTCTCGCCGGAACGCAGGGACATCAGAACCACCGCAAGAAGGACCGCCTGTTCGAGATCGTCGAACGACTGCGCCTTCCCGTGGTCCTCTTCGCGGAAGGCGGCGGCGGACGGCCGGGCGACACCGACACCACTACGGTCTCGGGTCTCGACACGATGGCGTTCGCGCTGTTCGGCCGGTTGAGCGGCCTGGTTCCGACTGTCGGCATCGTCTCGGGCAATTGTTTCGCCGGCAACGCCGCACTGCTCGGCTGCTGCGACGTCATCATCGCGACCCGGAACTCGTCGATCGGCATGGGTGGGCCCGCGATGATCGAGGGCGGCGGACTCGGCAGCTACCGGCCCGACGAGGTTGGTCCGATCTCGGTGCACGCGCCGAACGGAGTCGTCGATGTCGTGGTCGACGACGAGGCCGACGCGGTACGGGTCGCGAAACAGTACCTGTCGTACTTCCAGGGCCCGGTCGGACACTGGCACTGTGCCGATCAGCGACAGCTGCGCACCGCGGTGCCGGAGAATCGCAAGCGGGTGTACGACGTGCGACGGGTGATCCAACTGTTCGCTGACGCCGACTCGGTGCTCGAACTGCGACGCGACTTCGGTCGGGGCATGATCACGTCGCTGGTGCGGGTCGAGGGCCGGCCACTCGGCATCGTTGCCAACAACCCGACGCACCTCGGCGGAGCGATCGACAGCGACGGCGCCGACAAGGCGGCCCGCTTCATGCAGCTGTGCGACGCGTTCGACGTCCCGATCCTGTTCCTCTGCGACACACCGGGGTTCATGGTCGGCCCCGAGGCGGAGCGCAGCGCGCAGGTCCGGCACTTCTCCCGCATGTTCGTCACGGGTGCGAGCCTCACGGTGCCGTACTTCACGATCGTCTTGCGCAAGGGGTACGGGCTGGGTGCCCAGGCGATGGCAGGCGGCAGCTTCCACGCACCCTTGTTCACGGTCGCGTGGCCCACGGGTGAATTCGGCGGCATGGGCCTCGAAGGCGCGGTGCGGCTCGGCTTCCGGCGCGAGCTCGACGCGATCGCGGACCCAGCCGAGCGCGAGGCCGAATTCGAGCGCATGGTTGGCCGGGCGTACGAGCACGGGAAGGCACTCAACGTGGCCACCGTGTTCGAGATCGACGACGTCATCGACCCGGCGGAGTCGCGCCGGCGGCTCGTCGAGGCCCTGCGCGCCGTCGCGCCGCCGGCGAGGCGCGACGGCAAGAAGCGACCGTTCGTCGACACGTGGTGAGCGGTTTCGACGTCGTCGTCGTGGGAGGCGGCCTGGTCGGCGCGGCATGCGCGTTCGAGCTCGCAGGCGAAGGAGCCCACGTGGCGCTTTGCGACGCGCATCACCCGGGTCGGGCCACCGACGCCGGGGCAGGCATCCTTTCCCCCGAGACGCTGGCGTGGCCCGAGCCACCGATGCTCGACCTCGCCGATCTCGCCGGCGCGCACTACCGCACGCTCGTGCAGGAGCTCGCCGACCTCGGCGCACCCGACCCGGGCTACGCGGTGTGCGGCTCGCTGTACCTGAGCCTCGGCGACGCCGACGCCGCGCACTATGCGCAGACGCGAGGCGTCGCGCTCGAGCGCCACGGGGACGTGGTGCGCGACGTGTCCATCGACGACGCGCGCCGGAGGTTTCCAATCCTCGGCGAGGTGCCCGCGGCGTTTCTCAACCCCCGTGCCGCGCGGATCGACGGTCGTGCCGTCACCGCCGCGCTGGAGCACGGGGCGCGTCTGCGAGGAGTCGTGTGGCGCGCCGGGCAGGTCACGTCGGTCGACCTCGATGCGGGCCGGGCGCGCGGTGTGCGCGTCGGCGACGAGGCGATCGCGTCGGACGCGGTCGTGATCGCCGGCGGAGCATGGACACGCGAGCTCGCCGAGCCTCTCGGGGTGCGGGCCGGCGTACGGCCGTTCCGGGGGCAGATCGTCCACGTCGCGCTCGCCACTCAGGCCGGCACCGCCGAGTGGCCCATCCTGCAGTCGTCGTCGAGCTACGTCGTGCCGTGGCCCGAGGGGCGGCTCGCGATCGGCGCGACGTTCGAGGACGTCGGGTTCGACGTGCGCCCGACCGTGGGCGGGATCGGCGGTCTGCTGTCCGACGCGGTGCCCGTCGCGCCGGCACTGGCCGACGCGACCTTCCTCGAGGTGCGTGTCGGGCTCCGGCCCGTCAGCGACGACCTGCTGCCGATACTCGGCCCGGTTCCCGGCGTCGAGGGTCTCTATCTCGACACCGGGCACGGCCCCGAGGGTCTGTTACTGGGACCGTTCAGCGGCCGGCTGATCGCGCGCGTCGTGTGCGGCCGCGAGCCGGGCTTCGACCTCGGCCCGTTCTCACCGGCGCGTCTCGCCTGACGGCGCGCTGAGCGCGGCGTCGAGACGAGACGGCGCTTCGAGCGCGCCGACGATCATGTCGGTGAGGTTGGTGACGAACGCATCGAGATCGAGCTCGGGCGCGCGTCCGCGGTCGACGATCCGCGCCCGTTCGGCCATCGCCGTCATCATCAGCATGATCACGTCGACGACACGTTCCCGCCGCACCGCGGCATCACCGCCGCTCGCGCGCGATTCGAGCACGCTGAGCACCCGAAGGAGATACGGCGTCACGAGCCGGTCGCCGAGCCGCCACGCGGGGAACCGGTGGCTCAACTGGGCGACGATGCGCAGATAGTCGCGTCCCGACGGGTGCCCGAGCTCCTCGGCGAGCGGTACGACCAACGCGGACACGAGGTCGGCCGTCGGCATGTCCTCGACCGGCTCGACGAGGTGCCGGCCGCGCGCTTCGTCGAGCGGGTCGCCGTGGTACTCGAGGATCGCCTGCACGATCCCTTCGCGCGACCCGAAGTGGTAGTTCAGTGCGGAGACGTTGCGCTGGCCCGCGGCCTCGGTGATCTCGCGCAACGTCGCCTCGTACACGCCCCGGCGCGCGAACAACCGCTCCGCTTCCCGCCGCAGCCGGTTGCGGGTCTCGGTGGCGTCACGCGGCATCGTGGGAACTCTGCCGCACCGGCGTCACCGGATCTGAGCGTTCGTCGGGAGCAGCTCCACCGACAGGTCGGGCACCGGCTCCGCGAAGTCGGCGAAGCGGCGCTTGGCGTTCTTCCGGTAGTGCGTGGTCGAGTGCACCGGGTCGGTGTCGAAGTGCGGGATGACCTTCGTGCCGAAGAGCTCGATCATCTCGAGCACCTCTTCGTGGGGCATCCCGTCGTTGGGGAGCCCGAACACCACCTGGTCGCAGCCGACGGTCTGGTACTTCTCGACCTGCTCGCACACCTCGTCGGGTGTGCCACAAAGAAGCCAACCGGCCTCGATGAGCTCGTCGAGCTCCGCGTCCGTGGACGGCGGATCGAGCGGCGGCGTCGGCCACACCGGCGCGTACTCGGGCTTCGGCATGGTGTCGTGGTAGAGGCACACGAGCGAGTAGAGGTAGCCCCGGCCACGCGTCTTCGCGATCTCGCGCGCCCGCTCACGGTTGCTGAGGCAGATCACACCGTTGGTCATCATCACGTTGTCGTTCTTGAACTGGCCGACCGGCTCGCTGCAGTCGACGATCGCTTCCTTGTAGGCGTCGATGCGGCCCCGGAGCGCGTAGATCGGCTCGAAGTTGAACGCGATGGCGCCGATGCCGAGGTCGCCGGCGGTCTTGAACGTGCCCGGGTTGCCGCACGCCACCCAGATGGGCGGGTGGCCGATGCCGTACGGCTTCGGGAGCACGTTGTGCGGCGACGGCACGGTGAAGTGCTCACCCTTGAACGAGTAGTCGCGCTGCTCCCACATGCGGGGGATCTCGCGGATCACCTCGTCCCACTCGGACTTCGTCGAGTTCTTGTCGAGGATGTTGAACGTCGCGATCTCGTGGCTGCCGGCGCCGCGGCCGGTGCCCCATTCGAAGCGGCCCTCGGTGACGTGGTCCAGGAACGCGGCCCGCTCCGCGTTGCGCACCGGGTGATTCACGCGGGGCGAGAGGTTGTTGATCCCGGTGCTCAGGTGGATCCGTTCGGTGCGCCCCGCGAGGTAGCCCATCATCACCTCGGGCGACGACAGGTGGCTGTACTCGGTGAGGGAGTGGTGCTCGCCGAACCAGGCGTATTTCCAGTTGAACTTGTCGGCGTGCTGCACGTACGCCATTTCCCGGAAGATCATCGTGTGCTCGCACTCGGTGTCACGCGAGGCGGGACCCGGCAGGTAGCCGTTCAGGAAGATGCCGAACTCCATCGATGTTCCTCCGTCGTTCGCGATGATCGGGTTCTAATGTCGCGCATTAGCTCGGGTGGCGTCAATCCCGGCGCGAGGCGTTTCGACCGCTGACGCAACCGCCCGACTTCCGGCGTATCGCCGAACGACCCAGTGGCCCGACGAATTTTTCGAAATCGTTGCGAGGAAATCGTGTCAAACCCGCCGCGTGTCGGGCACGATCACTCACGGGACGACGGGGTGAGGTGAGCATGCCAGGGGCGAACGGTGTGAACGGCTGGTATCCGGACCCGCACGCGCGGTGGCCCTTGCGCTATTGGGACGGCGGCTCGTGGACGGATCTCGTCGCCAAGGTCGACGGCTCGTCACGGCTGGAGACCGGCGTCGACATCATCTCCCGTGAGCGACCGGAGCAGGTGCAGCACCTCTCGAAGCCGGCTGACCGCGCCGGTTCGTCGCCGGACCTGGATCTGACCGGTCCGGAGCTGCCCCGGGCCGATGCCACCGTCGACCTCACCGAGGACGAGCAGCGGCTGGTCAGCTGACCGGCGGTCAGGCTGCGAGATACAGGCGCGGCCGCGGCATCTCGAGGCCGAAGACCGCCTTGACGAGTGCGGCCACCAGCAGCGCGAGCAGCTCGGCTGCGAACATCGCGAGGAATTCCTCCACGGGTTTCCCTCCTCAGAAGCGGTGTCGGCGCTTCACGTCCCGAACCGTAGGGAAGGAATCGGCGCCGCGTGCGCACCCTCGCGTCGCACTTGCGACTCTTTGCTCCCCGTTTACCTTTCGTTCGCCCCTCGTCATGAAGCAGTAACCGCGGGAAGCGAGTGGTCCGCACGGCCCGCGGCATGGTTGCATTCGGAATGAAAGCGATCTAGCGTCCCGGCAGGGTGGGAACGGAAGAGGACCTCGAGACCATCGAGCGGGCGCTCGGCGAGCTGATCCGGCTGGCGTCGTCGCGGCGGGTCCACGACGCCCGCATGCGCGCGATCGGGCTGCCGCTGTCCCGCACCGAAGCCCGGTTCCTCGCCCGGATCGACGAGCTCGGCCCGCGCTCGGTGTCCGCGCTCGCCGACGAGCTCGACTTGAGTCAGCCCACGGCGAGCCGGACGCTGCGACGTCTCGAGGACCTCGGCCTCGTCGACAGGCGGGGAGACGAGGCCGACGGTCGGGTCGCGATCTACGACGTCTCGGCCGACGGCCGCCGCGAGCGGGCCCGGCTCCAGGAGCTGATGCGGGCCCAGCTCGAGGACGCGCTGGTCGACCTTCCGCCGACTCGCCGCCACGACCTCGCGGTCCTCATCGACGATCTCGCGGCGCGCGTGCGGCGGCAGGCCCCGACGGCGACCCAAGCATCTTCGAGGAGTGCATCGTGACCACCACGGGATCCGAGACCGGTGCGCCGATCACCGACCGGGTGCGCGAGCTCGTCGGGCGCAGCTCGCCCTTCAACACGGCACGGGACGCGGTGAACGAGGCGATGATCCGCCACTGGTGCGACATCATCGACGATGCCAACCCCGTCTACACCGATGCCTCCACGGCGAGCGCGTCGGTGTTCGGCGGGATCGTCGCACCGCCCGCGATGCTCGACGTGTGGGACAAGCCCGGTCTGCACCTGACGCGAGATCCCTCGAACCCGCAGAGCGCGGCGCTGAACCTGCTCGACGCCGCCGGTTTCACGTCCACGGTCGCGGTGAACTCCGAGCTCGAGTTCGCGCGCTACCTCCGGCCGGGGGAGTGGCTCCACAGCACGCTGACGCTCGAGGAGGTGAGCGACGAGAAGCAGACCGGCCTCGGCACGGGCCACTTCGTCACGAGCCGGTTGTCGTACTCCGTGGGCGACGAGCTCGTCGGCACGGTGCTCTTCCGGGTGTTGAAGTTCCGCCCCGGCACCGGCCGAGCGCGGTCCGCCGCCGAAAAGCCCGGCCCGGACCCCGACCCGGCGTTGCGGCCTCGCCCCGCGATCAATCGCGACAACCAGTACTTCTGGGACGGCGCCCGCGCGCACGAGCTGCGGATCCAGCGTTGCAACGAGTGCGGCGAGCAGTACTTCCCGCCGATGCCGCGGTGCCGGCGTTGCGGCAGCTTGTCGATGGGCTACCGGGTCGCCTCCGGGCGCGGGTCGTTGTACAGCTTCGCGGTGCCGCACTACCCGCAGGTCAACGGGTTCCGGTATCCCGTGTTGGTCGGTCTCGTCGAGCTGGAAGAGGGCACGCGGCTCGTGTCGAACGTCGTCGGCTGCCGCCGTGAGCACCTGCGGGTCGGGATGCCGTTGGAGCTGTGCTGGCTCGACAGCCACCCGGCGTCGGCGGACGGGGCCGTCGACTCGCGCGGCGCGATCTCGCTGCCGCAGTTCCGCCCGGCGCGTGCAGCGCGTCATACCGAGACCCGCCGCGCCGATGCCGTCGCCCCCGGCGACGAGCTCCCGTTGTGCCCGATTCCGCTCACCACGACGCTGATCGCCGGTGGCGCCCTCGCGACGCTCGACTACTTCGACGCGCACCACGACCGCGACATGGCGCAGCAACGAGGCTCGAAGGACGTGTTCATGAACATCCACACGACGCTCGGCCTGTGCGAGCGCTACGTGTCGGACTGGGCCGGCCCCGAGGCGTGGTGGCGCGCGCTTCGTGTGCGTCTCGGCGCGCCGAACTATCCCGGCGACACCATGACGATGACCGGATCCGTCACGGCCGTCGACCAGGGCTCGGGCGAGGCGACGATCGTGTTCCGCGGCACGAACGGGCTCGGTGATCACGTCTCGGGCACGGCCGAGCTGACGTTGCCGGCAAGCGAAAGATCAATCGGAGCGGCACGATGACGGCGCACCGGTACGCGGGCGCCACCGCGATCGCCGGCATCGGCGCCACCGAGTTCTCGAAGCGCTCCGGCCGCAGCGAGTTGCAGCTCGCGGTCGAGGCGTGCACGGCCGCGCTCGACGACGCCGGCCTCGAGCCGCACCGCGTCAACGGGCTCTCGACGTTCACCATGGAGACCAACCCGGAGAACGAGGTGATGCGCAGCCTCGGCATCCCGGAGCTCACCCACTTCAGCCGTATCCACTTCGGAGGCGGCGCCCCGTGCGGCACCGTGCAGTTCGCGGCGATGGCCGTCAACGAGGGCGTCGCCGATTACGTGCTGTGTTACCGCGCGTTCAACGAGCGCTCCGGCCGCCGGTTCGGTGCCGGCGTGCAGGAACGGCCCGCGGGCGCGACGGCAGAAGAGGCGCAGTTCGCGTGGACGTCGCCCTACGGGTTGCTCACACCCGCGTCATGGGTGGCGATGTTCGCGACGCGGCTGATGCACGAGTACGGCGTCACGAGCGAGGACTTCGGACGGGTCGCGGTTGCCGACCGACGTCATGCCGCCACGAACCCGGCCGCGCACTTCTACGGCGCGCCGATCACCCTCGAGGACCATCAGGAGAGCCGCTTCATCGTCGAGCCGCTTCACCTGCTCGACTGCTGTCAGGAGACCGACGGCGGCCAGGCCCTGCTCGTCACGACGCTCGAACGGGCGCGAGACCTGCGGCAGGCGCCCGTCGTCGTCGAGGCGGCCGCGCAGGGGATGGCCGACGACCAGCAGATGATGCGCTCGTTCTTCCGCGACTCGCTCGTGGGTCTGCCGGAGATGGGCGTATGCGCGCGACAGATGTGGGAGACGTCGGGGCTCGGTCCCGACGACATCCAGACTGCGGTGATCTACGACCACTTCACGCCGTTCGTGTTGCCGCAGCTCGAGGAGTTCGGGTTCTGCGGACGCGGCGAGGCGAAGGACTTCATCACCGGCGGCGCCATCGAGATCGGCGGTCGGTTGCCGCTCAACACCCACGGCGGCCAGCTCGGCGAGGCATATCTCCACGGCATGAACGGCATCGCCGAGGGCGTCCGGCAGGTTCGTGGCACCTCGGTGAACCAGGTCGGCGGAGTGGACCACGTGCTCGTGACCGCGGGCACCGGGGTGCCCACGAGCGCGCTCGTGCTGGGCCGCGAATGAACAGGCTCGCATGAACGCCGTCGACCGCCTGGTCGCGCACGAGGAGATTCGCCAGCTCGCGTCGCGCTACGCGCTCGCGCTCGATTCGCGCGACCTCGACACGCTCGTGGGCCTGTTCGTCGCCGATGTCCGCGTCGGCCGCGACGAGCGCGGTCGTGACGCGCTGCGTGCGTCGTTCGAGGCGTCGCTTCGCGGCATCGGGATCTCGATCCTCAATGTGGGCACCCACGTGATCGACGTCGTCGACGACGCGCATGCGACCGGCCACGTGTACTGCAAGGGCGAGATCCAGGACGGCGACCGCTGGATCCATCAGGCGATCCTCTACCGCGACACGTACGAACGCCGCGGCGACCACTGGTACTTCGTCCGCCGCATCCACGAGCTCTGGTACGGCGCGGAGGTCGGCGTGAACCCGCTGTCGCTGCCGCCGGCCAACTGGCCCGAGCACCACGACGGCCGCGGGACGCTGCCGGAGTGCTGGAAGACCTGGAACGAGTTCAACGGGAGGTAGTCGCGTGGGACGTCTCGACGGACGCGTCGCGGTCATCACGGGAGCTGGAGACGGGATCGGACGGGGCATCGCGCGCCGCTTCGCGTCGGAAGGCGCGAACGTGCTCGTCGCCGAGATCGACGAAGCCAAGGGCGGCGCGGTCGCCGACGACCTGAAGCAGGAATTCGGTGTCGACGCGAGCTGCATCCGCACCGACGTCGCGGACAAGGACGACGTGCTGGCAATGATCCGCTTCGCCGAAGACACCTGGGGAGCGCTCGACATCCTCGTGAACAACGCGTGGGGTGGCGGGAAGATCAGCCGCGTCGAGCACAAGACCGACGCGCTCATGACCCACGGCATGGCGGTCGGCTTCTACGGGCCGTTCTGGGCCATGCAAGCTGCGTTCCCCGGGATGAAGGCCCGGCAGTACGGCCGGATCGTCAACGTCTGCTCGCTGAACGGTGTGAACGCCCACATGGGCACCGTCGAGTACAACAGCGCCAAGGAGGCGCTGCGCTCCGCCACGAGGACCGCGGCGCGCGAGTGGGCGCCGCACGGGATCGTGGCGAACATCATCTGTCCCGCGGCGAAGTCGGCCGCGTTCCGCGCCGTGATGGCCGAGCATCCCGAGCTCGAGGCGGCCGCCGACGTTGCGAACCCGATGGGTCGTATCGGCGATCCGTTCGACGACATCTCGCCCGTGGCACTGTTCCTCGCGAGCGACGACGCCCGGTATCTCACCGGCAACACGCTGTTCGTCGACGGCGGGTCGCACATCAACGGCTCCGCGTGGGCGCCGGATCTGCCCGACGAGCCGTGAGCACGCCGGAGAACGAGCCATCGTCGCGTTCCCTCGCCGGCTGCGTCGCAGTGGTGTCGGGCGCGGGCGAAGGCATCGGACGTTCCTGTGCGCTCGCGCTCGCCCGCGACGGTGCCGACGTTGCGCTCGGTGCGCGGCGTCGCGAGCAGGTCGAGCGCGTGGCGAGGGAGGTGCGGGCGCTCGGCAGGCGGGCGCTCGCCGTGCCCACGGACATCACGGTGCTCGACCAGGGGCGTGCGCTGGTCGACCGCGCCGCGGACGAGCTCGGCCGCGTCGACGCGGTCGTCAACGTCGCCGCGCTCAGCGACACGCATACGAAGTTGGAGCAGATCGACTGGGAGGTGTACCGGAAGGTCTTCGAGACCAACGTGCTCGGCACGCTCGAGGTCAGCCGCGCCGCGCTGCCCTACATGCAGGCGCAGGGTGGAGGCGCGATCGTCCAGATCAGCAGCAGCGCCATGCGTACGATGCCCGCCAAGCAGGCGCCGTACGTGTCGACCAAGGCCGCGCTCGTCAGTGCCTCACAGGTGCTCGCGCGTGAGGTCGGCCCCGACAACATTCGCGTCAACGTCGTCGTGCCCGGCTACGTGACCGGCCCGCACCTCGACGGCTTGTTCGCCCGGATCGCGCAACGTCGCGACTGGACGACCGAGCAGGTCTTCGCGGAAGCCGAGTCGCTCACCGCGTTGCAACGCATCCCGTCGCCCGACGACGTCGCCGAAGCTGTCGTCTTCCTTGCATCCGCGCGAGCGGCCGCCATCACCGGCGCGGTGCTCGACGTCAACGCCGGCTTGTGGATCGGGTGAGCGTGTAGGTCCTCGTCATGTTGCTGCGGACGGCGTACGATCCCGCGCATTCTCTCGGGGGGAGGGCCGCCATGCGCGCCGGCCGTTGGTTCGTCCCGTTCGTCGTCGTCGCACTCGTTTCGAGCGCATGCAGCCGCTCCGGCGGGAGCTCGAAGGGCACGAGCGGTACGACGGCGGGCAAGGCCGCCGCGACCGCAGCGGGCGACTTCGGCGATCTCAAGGGCGTGTGCGGCCCGGGAACGTCGAAGGGTGCCACTGATCTCGGCGTGTCCGACAGCGTGATCCGCATCGGCACCATGGCCGACCCGGGCAACACGGTGTCTCCCGGCCTCGACCAGGAGCTGTTCGACACCGCCGACGCGTTCGTCGGGTGGTGCAACGCAGCCGGAGGGATCGACGGGCGCCGGCTCCAGCTCGACAAGTGGGACGCCAAGCTCTTCGAGGTGCCGGCCCGCATGATCGACGCGTGCCAGGTCGACTTCGCCCTGATCGGCAACGGGGAAGGCCTCGACTCGAGCGGCGTCGACCAGCGGGTGAAGTGCAAGCTTCCGGAGATCACGGCGTACGACGTGTCGGCGAAGGCGGGAACCGCGCCGCTGTCGCTCCAGGCGCTCTCCACCTCCGACCACCAGAGTGACCTCGGTGGTGCGTACCGGGCTCTGGCCGCCTTCGATCCCGAGGCGGTCAAGCACTACGGCCTCCTGAGCAACCAGTATCAGTCGATCAAGGACTCGGGCGACCGCGCCCGCGCCGCAGCGAAGATTCTCGGATACACCGAGGTGTACTACGACGAGCAGCCGATCCAGGTCGACAATTACCGGCCGTACACGCAGAGCGCCGCGGGCAAAGGCGTGCAGGTCTTCACCAACGAGAGCTCGCCCGCCGAGGTCTCCCGGGTGTTCAAGGCCTTCCAGGCCATCGGCTACGTGCCGAAGTACTCGATCTTCAGCACGAACATGTACGACCCCTTGTTCATCCAGAATGCCGGCAACGCGCTGCAGGGCAAGGTGCTCATCAACACGTACATCGTGCCCTTCGAGCTCGCCGGCCAGTATCCGGCCGTCAAGCAGTACATCGACCTCTTGAGCAGATACGCGAACGGCGCGAAGCCCAAGGCGCTCGGCGTGAACGCGATGTCGGCCTGGCTCCTGTTCGCGAAGTCGGTCAAGCAGTGCGGATCGACCCTCACCCGCGCGTGCGTCATGAGCAAGGCGGGCGCGGTCACGGGATGGGACAGCGGCGGGCTCAGCGCCCCCTCCGATCCCGGCAACGCGACCGGTCCGACCGAGCGTTGCTTCGTGCTCGTGCAGGCGACACAGACGGGCTTCGTCGTCGACAAGGAGATCACGAAGCCCAACACCGGCATCTTCAACTGCAGCGACGCCAACCGGATCGACCTGCCCGGTTTCCCGAAGTAACGGGCGTTCGCACGGGCGGCTCGGGTCAGCCGCCGAGGCGCATCAGCTCGATCCGTACACCGTCCGGGTCGGCGACGAACACGAAGTCGCTCGAGGTACCCTCGGGGCCCTCCATGTGGCTGCGAGTGGAGTCGAGACGCGTGCCACCATGCTCGACCAGCTTCGCCGCGACCTTGTCGACGTCGTCGACGACGAGCGACAGATGCGTGAAACCAAGATGGTTGCGGACGTTCGACGGCACGCCCGTCACGCCACCCCCCGCGTAGTACAGCAACTCGATGGTGAGCCCGTCGCGGCTGATGAACTGCGACACGACCTGCACCGGCGGCTCCACCTCGAGGGTCGCCGCGAACTCGGAGCCGACCTCGAAGCGCGGCCCCGGCACGAACCCGAGGCCGTCGCACCAGAACCGCAACGACCGATCGAGCTCCGAGACGCAGATCCCGACGTGCGAGACGGACGTACTCATGCCCCCGCGCTCCCGGCGCGCCTCGACGCGCGGCCCCGGCCCCGCAACGCCGCGATCGACGAGCCACCGGCGAGATCGAGCGCGGCGGCGGCGAGATCGTCGACGGTGGCCCGCACGCGCGGGACCCGCTCCGGAGCCACCTTTGCCAGCCGCGCGTGCGCGCCCTCGGAGATCACCGCGAGCTTGAAGGTGGCGAGCACCCGGTAGAAGTCGATGCCGTCGAGATCGTGCCCACTCGTGGTTGCGTAACGCTCGAGCAGCGCGTCCGTGTCGGGGAAGCCCGGATTGCCGCGGTGCGGCTGGGGAGTGCGGTTGCGCCAGAGCAACTCGCCTACGGAGCCCCAGTACGTCGCGAGCATGCCGACGTCGGCCAGGGGATCGCCGAGTGTCGCCATCTCCCAGTCGAGCACGGCCTGCATCCGCGCCGGCTCGGCGCGGTGCCACATCGTGTTGTTGAAGCTGTAGTCGCCGTGCACGATGCCGTGGCGCGTGTCGACGGGCACCGCGCGCTCGAGACGCGTCGCGAGCTCGTCGATCACGGGCAGCTCGCGTTGCTTCGACACTTCCCATTGCCGCCGCCAGCGCCGCACCTGGCGTGCCGCGAAGCCGTCGGGGCGCCCCAGGTCGGCGAGCCCGATCTGCGCTGCGTCGACGTCGTGCAGCCCGGCGAGCACGTCCACGAGCTCCCATGTCGCGTCGCGGGCGTCGTCCTCGTCGAGGTGGCCCACCGCGTCCGCGTCGTCGTACACGGCGCCGTCGAGCATCTCCATGAGATAGAAGGGCGCGCCGATCACCTCGAGGTCGTCGCTGCACGCGACCATCCGCGCGACCGGGATCCCGGTGCCGGCCAGTGCTGCCTGCACCCGGTGTTCGCGCAGCACGTCGTTCGCGGTCTCGAGCACGCGCCCGAGGGGCGGGCGCCGCAGGACGAGATCGTGCGCCCCATACCGGACCCGGAACGTGAGGTTCGACGAACCGCCCGAGAGCTGCTCGATGCGCACCGCGCCACCGGCGTCGGGGAGCGCCGCCGTCAGCCAGGGAACGAACGTGCGCGGCGGGATCGCGGTGGCGGCGTCGTTCCCCGTGTCCATCACCTCAGTCTCGCCCGAATCGACCGCCTCGTTCAGCTGGGACGATTTTCAGGCGTATGCGCTGAACATCGTCCCAGCTGCGGCGGGCCGCGCGAGCTGCGGGTCGTGGGCTACGCGTTGAAGCCGGGGGTGAACCGGGCCGGGGCGGGCCCGTTCGGCTTGTTCGGCGCACCGGGGAACCAGTGGCCGCGGATGTTGCCGAGGCTCGTCCTGTCCATGATGTTCATCGCCTCGGCCTTGCCGTTCTGAACCGCGGCGGTCAGGAAGACGGTGTCGCCCTTCTTCACGGTGCCGATGCCGTCGCGTCCGGCGTTGACCACCGTGTTCGTCGTGACGTCGTATGACTTGGTGAAGCCGTCGGCGCTGTGCACCGTGATCGACGAGCTCGACACCGCGTCGACCGTGCCGGACTGCACGTCGATGGTGCGGTAGCCGCCGCTGCCGTTGGGCACGACGAGCTCGCCGTGGATCGCGCCCATGGCGCCGCCGGGCCCGCCGAATCCCTTGAAGCCGTGCCGTCCGCCGGCGCCACCGGGGCCGCGCGGTGCGGCGCCGTTTGCCGGGCCGGGCATGGTCGTCGACGAGCCCGACGAAGAGCCCGTGTCGGCCATCGCCGCAGTGATGCCGCCGACGATCAGTGCGACCGTGACCGCGGCGACGAGCGTGACGGTGCGGGAGCGCGGCCAGCGCGGGTGGGAACGGGACTCGGTCTGGGTGACGGTCTCGGGTTCCTGGGGTACCTGCGGTTCCAACGATGTCTCCTCCGTCGCGCGTCGCGAGCGGGCGACGCGACATCTGCCGGGCAATGATGCCGCCGCTTCGTCTCCGAGGATCGTCAGCCTCGCTGAACTTCTGCTGAGAGTCCCCTGAGGAAGGGGTCCCAGCCGGGGTTGACTCAATCAAGTCCGTCCCCGTACCTTGATTCAGTCAACCCGGCCCGGGAGTCGCCTCCATGCTCTTCGACCTCAGCGGGCGCGTCGCGTTGGTGACGGGCGCCGGCCAGGGCGTCGGCGCCGGTATCGCGACGATGCTCGCGGCTCGCGGCGCCACCGTCGCCGTCAACGACCTCCGCTCCGAGCGCGCCGACTCCACCGTGGCCGCGATCACCGGCGACGGAGGAAAGGCGTCCGCGTTCGCGTTCGACGTGACCGACCGTGAGAGCGTCGTGGCGGCGGTGCGCGATGTCGAGCAGTCCCTGGGCGCGGTCGACGTCCTCGTCAACAACGCCGGGAACGGCGGCGGCGAGGCGATGCGCCCAAGGCCGTTCCGCGACACGGACCCGTCGGAGTGGGAAGGGCCCGTCAGGGTGAACCTCTACGGCGTCCTCCACTGCAGCCACGCGGTGGTCAACGGCATGTGCGAGCGCCGGTGGGGTCGCGTGGTCACGATCGCGTCCGGTGCCGGCATGGTCGGACTCGACATCGGCGTCGCCGCGTACGGCGCCGGCAAGGGCGGTGCGATCGGGTTCATGCGCCATCTCGCGATCGAGAACGCGAGGTTCGGTGTCACCGCGAACACGATCGCGCTCGGTCTCATGCAGATGGAGCAACCGGGCGACGTCACCGCGCGCATGGCCCGCACCATCCCGGTCGGGCGGCTCGGCCGCCCTGACGACGCCGGCGCACTGTGCGTCTACCTCGCGTCCGAGGAAGCGTCGTGGATGACGGGCCAGACGATCCATCTCAACGGCGGGTCGGTGACCGGATGACGGACGGGTCGATGACAGAACGTGACGCGATCGGCACCGGGATACACCGGCTGCAACGCCTCATGGCGAGTCGTCGGGTCGCGGCGCGTCTCGCCGAAGCGGCCGGCGTCGAGCTCCCACAGCAGGCGGTCAACGTGTTGCGCGTGCTCGGCGACGGCGAGGCCCGCACGGTTGCCGACGTGGCGCGTGCCGCGCGCATGGACATCGGCGCGGTCAGCCGCCAGCTCACCGTCCTCGAAGAGCGACGCCTGGTGCGTCGCCCCGCGGGGAGCAACGGCGCTGCACTCGTCGCCGCGACCGCGGCCGGACGCCGCAGTGCGGCAAGCGTCGAGGCGGTGCAGTCCCGACACCTGCGCGACGTGCTCGCGGGCTGGACGCCCGAGGAGCGCGAGGCTTTCGGTCGCTTGTTCCTGCGCTTCGTCGACGGCCTCGCCCACACGCCGTATCGCGCGCCGTGACTTCCATCGGGGGTTCGATGCACAGCGACCGTTACACGCTCATCTCGGCCGACACCCATGCCGGCGGGAACCACGAGATGTACCGCGACCACCTCGAGGCGAAGTACCTCGACGACTTCGACCGCTGGCGCGGGAAGTACGCGAACCCGTTCAAAGACCTCCAGGCCGGGCGGCGCACGCAGAACTGGGACGACGAACGTCGGTTCTCCGAGCAGGAGGCCGACGGGGTGGTCGGAGAAGTCGTCTTCCCGAACACGATCCCGCCGTTCTTTCCTACCGGCGCGGTGATCGCTCGCCCGCCGCAGCCCGACGAGTACGAGCTGCGGCTCGCGGGCGTCCGCGCCCACAACCGCTGGCTCGCCGAATGGTGCGCGAGCCATCCCGAGCGTCGCGCGGGAATCGGACAGATCTTCCTGAACGACGTCGACGACGCGATCGACGACGTGCGCTGGTGTCACGAGCATGGGCTGCGCGGCGGTGTGTTGCTGCAGCCCGTGCCCGACGACATGAAGCACATCAAGCCGCTGTACGCGCCCGCCTACGACCCGCTCTGGCGCGTGTGCGAGGAGCTCGGTGTCGTCGTCAACACGCACTCCGGCGGCGCCGGCATGCCCGACTACGGGCCCTATCCGGCCGCCGGCATGTTGTGGATCACCGAAACCACCTTCTTCTCGCGGCGCCCGCTCGCGCACATGTTGCTGAGCGGCGTGTTCGAGCGGTTCCCGAATCTCAGGTTCGTGCTCACCGAGCAGGGTGCCTCGTGGATTCCCGGGCTGCTCGCGCAGCTCGACGGCTTCATGAAGCAGGCCCGCAAGACGGGCCGCATCGGCGAGCTGAAGTACGACGCGGACGAGATGCTCCCGTTGCTGCCGAGCGAGTACTTCGCGCGCAACTGCTGGGTGGGTGTGAGCTTCCCGAGCCCGGTGGAGGCCCAGACCCGTCATCAGATCGGCATCGACCGGTTCATGTGGGGTAGCGACTATCCGCACGACGAGAGCACGTGGCCCAACACGCGTGAAGGGCTGCGACGCGCGTTCGCGGGTACAGCGGAGGTGGGGGAGCTGCGCCAGGTGCTCGGCGGCAACGCGGCGGAGGTCTACGGATTCGACCTCGACGCGCTCGCCCCGATCGCCGCGCGCGTGGGCCCGACGGTCGACGAGCTCCGCGAGCCCTACAGCGGCATCCCCGAAGGCAACCGCTCGCCGGCCTTCGCCCGGCCATGACCATGCGCGTCACCCACCGATCAGTTGGGACGAATTTCAGGCCTATGACCCACGAATCGTCCCAACTCGGGAGGTGGTAGGACGGTGGTGACCCAAGGGAAGCGGTTCGCGGGCCGGCGGGCGCTCGTGACGGGTGCGAGCCGCGGCATCGGCGCCGGCATCGCACAACGGCTCGCGGCCGAAGGTGCCGACGTCGCCATCACCGCGCGCACGCTCGACCGTCACCCGACGCTGCCGGGCAGCCTCGAGGAGACCGCGGCGCGGCTCGCGCGCTACGGCGGCAAGGTCGCGCTCGTCGTCGCAGACATGGCCGACGGCGAAGATCGTGCGCGGATCGTGCCCGAGGCCGCCGACGCGCTGGGCGGTCCGATCGAGATTCTCGTCAACAACGCGGCAGGCGCGATCTACCAGCCGCTCGCCGACTATCCGCTGCGGCGGCGTCGCGTCATCTTCGAGGTCAACGTGCACGGTCCGATCGACCTCGCGCAGGCTGCCATCCCATCGATGGTCGAACGCGGGGAAGGGTGGATCGTCAACCTGTCGAGCGGCTCGGCCCGGCACACCGCCGGCCCTCCGTTCGATGCCGGTTTCAGCGGGAGCACCATCGGTGTGTACGGCGCGTCGAAGGCCGCGCTCAACCGCTTGACGAACGCGCTCGCCCTCGAGCTCTACGGCACCGGCGTGCGCGTCAACACGGTCGAGCCGAGGGCGGCTGTGCTCTCAGAAGGCGCCGACGCGCTCGTCGGCGAGAAGCTGCGCCCCGACCAGATCGAGACGATGGAGGAGATGGTCGAGGCGGTCGTCGCGCTGTGCGACTGCGACGCCGACCGAACCGGCCGCGTCCACGTGAGCCTCGACCTCATCGAGGAGCTCGGCCTGCAGGTGATGGGTCTCGACGCGTCGCCCCGCTGAACGGGTTTGCGCCCTCACGCGCCGGTTCCTACGCTCGCCCGCCATGACTCCTGACGCCGCATCAGACTCGCGCGCCACCGCGGGCGCGCCCCGCCGGCCGCTGCAAGGCGTGCGCATCGTCGAGTGCTCGATGCTCGGCCCGGCGGCGATCACGACGTGCCTCGCCGACCTCGGTGCCGACGTGATCAAGGTCGAGCCGCCGCAGGGCGACTACGGGCGCGAGATGACGTGGCCGATCGTGGAGGGCGTGTCGCTCCTGCACCTCCACGTCAACCGGGGCAAGCGCAGCCTCGTCCTCGATCTGCGCAAGCCCGAGGCGGTCGAGGTGTTCCTCGAGCTCGTCCGCAACGCCGATGCGGTCGTCGAGGCAATGCGACCCGGGGGGCTCGAACGTCGGGGTCTCGGCTACGACAAGCTGCGCGAGGTGAACCCGCGCATCGTCTTCATCACGATCTCGGGCTACGGCATGACGGGCCCCTACCGGGACTACCCGAGCCACGGCATCGCGTACGACACCTGGGCCGGCGTGGTGAAGCCCGAAGTCGACGAGGAGGGGTTCACCTACATTCCCGAGCACGTCTCGATCGGCATCAACGCGGGGCCGCTGTTCGGCGCGCTCGGCATCCTCTCGGGGATCATCGAGGCCCGAGCGACAGGGCACGGATCGCAGATGGAAGTGGCGCAGTCCGACTCCGCCGCCGCGATCGACTGGCTGCGCTCGGAGACGTACCGCGCGTACGAACGTCCCGAGAGCGAGGTCACGGGCAACAAGGCCGACGGCTACGCGCGCCGCGCGCCCGGCACGGCAGGCATGAAGGAAGGCGTTCGCTACAACATGTACGAGTCCAGCGACGGGCACGTGCTGTTCATGGCGTCGGAGCAGGCGTTCTGGAAGAACTTCTGCGAGGCGGTGGACCGCATGGACCTGTTCGAGCGCTGGCCGGGCTCGAAGTACGCGGACCACGCGGCGGGAAACAAAGAGCTGCAGGCGGAGCTGCGCGACATCTTCCGCACGAAGACCTCGGCCGAGTGGCTGGAGTTCGGCGGCCGCGTCAACACGCCGATCGCGCCGGTGAACTCGCCGCAGAGCATCGCCGCCGACCCGCAGTTCCAGGACCGGCTGCCGTGGATACCTCGCGACCGCCTCGGCGCGGACCAGCTGCCGCTACCGATCAAGCTCGTCGGCGACGAGCTGCCGCTTCCAACCAAGGCGCCCACTGTCGGCGAGCACACCGACGAAGTGCTGCGCGACGTGCTCGACTGCGACGACGCGCGGCTGAAACAGCTACGCGACGCCGGCGCCCTCGGTGAGTGAGCCCGCGAGCGCGCGGCTGAGCACGCCGGTCGCCTCGACGAGCCGCCGTCCGACGGCCGCGACTCGTTCGCCCCTCATCGTGCGGGCGAAGCCGGTGAGCGAGAGCACGAGCGCGACCCGCCCGTCGCGGTCGACGACCGGCGCGTTGACCGCGCTGACCGCGTAGTCGCGCGCGGGCTCGAGCTCCACGGGCAGGACGTCGTCGCGCGTCACGAGATCCCGCGCGAGATCGTCGAGCAGATGCGGGAGCGACACCGTTGCGTCGCCCTCGCGCAGCTTCGCGACCATGTCGCGCAGGCGGGCTTCGGGCGTGGTCGACAGCTCGACCGCGTACCCGCGTTCGCGCGCCGCGGCCAGCGCGGCGCGGTACCGGGGCCGGGCATCTTCCGGCACGTGGGCGAGCCAATTGTCGATCGTCGCGTCGTCGCTCCACGCGATCAGCGCGGTTCCGAACGGCGGGCGCACCGGCAACGACGTGCCGACGCGCAGGCCGTCGCCGATCGCGTGCAGGTCGCGCACCTCGTCCAGCACCGTGAGGTGGTCGCCGGCGACACCGAGTGCGGCGCAGTGGGCGGCGACCTCCAAGCCGACGTCGACCATCGCCGCGTGTGCGATGTCGAGCGCGGGAAACCCCGACGCCGCGGCCCGCCCCACTGTCGCGAGGGCGGGGCCCAGGCGGTACGTCTTGCGGTAGGGGTCGCGCAGCAGCCACCCCGCGCCGGCGAGCGTCGTCAGCATCGAGTGGCACGTGGACTTGTTGACCCGCAGCCGGCGGGTCAGCTCCGCAAGCGTGAACCCCTGGCCGGGTCTCGCGGCGAGGAGCTCGACGAGGGCGATCACCCGGTCGGTCTGAGGAGAAGGGCGGGCCATGCCGTCCAGCATGACGGCTCATGGACGCATATTGCAACCATTGCGTCGCACAGTGCACCCATGCGACGATGCCCGGAAAGTCCGGCGCCGTGCACCGCCATATGGCGGCGGTCAACGACGCCAGAGTCACAGGGGAGGCCCTCCATGCACGACCTCGTGGTTCGCGGCGGCACGCTCGTGGACGGCACCGATGCCGAGCCCCGCACGGCGGACGTCGCCATCGACGCCGGACGCATCACCGAGGTCGGCCGCCTCGACGACACCACGGCGAAGGAGACCGTCGACGCGGACGGCCTGCTCGTCACGCCGGGCTTCGTCGACATCCACACCCACTACGACGGTCAGGTCACGTGGGACCCGCTGCTGTCGCCGTCGTGCTGGCACGGCGTCACCACGCTCGTGATGGGCAACTGCGGCGTCGGCTTCGCGCCGGTGCGACCCGGCAGCGAGGAGTGGCTCATCCAGCTCATGGAGGGCGTCGAGGACATCCCCGGCACCGCGCTGGCCGAGGGCATCACGTGGGGATGGGAGAGCTTCCCCGAGTACCTCGACGCGCTCGAGCGGATGCCCCGGGCGCTCGACGTCGGCACGCAGGTGCCCCATGGCGCGGTCCGCGCGTACGTCATGGGCGAGCGGGGCGCACGCAACGAGCCGGCCACGCCCGACGACATCGCGGCGATGGCCGCGATCGTGAAGGAGGGCATCGCCGCGGGCGCGCTCGGGTTCTCGACGTCGCGCACGATCATGCACCGCGCCGTCGACGGCGAGCCCGTGCCGGGCACCTTCGCGGCCGAGGACGAGCTGTTCGGCATCGGTGCAGCGCTGGCGGAGCTCGGTGCCGGTGTGTTCGAGCTCGCACCCGCGGGCGTGATGGGCGAGGACCTGCTCGCACCGGAACGTGAGGTCGACTGGATGAGGCGGTTGTCCACTGCGATCCGGCGGCCGGTGAGCTTCATCCTGGAGCAGCACAACCAGGCGCCCGAGCAGTGGCGCGAGCTGTTGAAGCGCGCGGAGGACGCGAACGCCGGCGGGGCGGACCTTCGGCCCCAGGTCGCGGGGCGGCCGCTGAACATGCTCGTCGGCTTCCAGACGTTCCACCCCTTCACGTGGCGCCCGACGTACGCGCGCCTGTCCGACCTCCCGCTGCGCCAGCGCATCGTCGAGCTGCGCAAGCCCGAGATCCGCGCCGCGATCCTCTCGGAGGAGTCGGTGAACGCGAACCCGGTCGCGCAGTACGTCGTCGCGAGCCTCGATCGCATCTTCCCGATGGGCGAGCCACCGAACTACGAACCGTCGCCCGAGACGAGCGTTGCCGCGATCGCCCGACGCGAGGGGCGGTCCGAGGAAGAGGTGCTCTACGACCTCATGCTGCGCCACGACGGTCGTGAGCTGTTGATGTTCGCGCTGCTCGGATACAGCTACGGCAACCTCGACGACATGCGTGAGATGCTCGTGCACCCGATGTGCGCGCTCGGTCTGTCCGACGGCGGCGCGCACTGCGGCGTGATCTGCGACGCGAGCATGCCGACGTTCGTGCTCGCGCACTGGGCTCGTGACCGCGACCGCGGCGAGAAGCTGCCGCTGCCCGTGGCGGTCAGCAAGGTGACCCGCGAGCCTGCCCGTCTCTACGGGCTGCACGACCGCGGCGTCGTGGCGCCGGGCATGAAGGGCGACGTGAACCTGATCGACTTCGACAACTTGAACCTCAAGCTGCCTGAGCTCGTGTTCGACCTGCCGGGCGGCGCCCGCCGTCTCGTGCAGCATGCCGACGGGTACGTCGCGACGATCGTGAGCGGTCAGGTGACGATGCGCGGCGGCCACGACACGGGCGCCCGCCCCGGGCGCCTGCTGCGCGGCGCGCGCGAGTCAGGCCCTGAGTTGGGACGATTTTCCGGCTATACAGCTGAAAAGCGTCCCAACTGAGCGTGGTTCGAGGGTGGGAGCCGGAAGGAGCGGTCGTGGTCGACGTCCTGCGTGAGCATGCGCCCGTCGGCAGCGCGATCACGACGGTGGCGGGGGCCCGGCCGTCACCGACCCTCGTGCCGAAGGACCGCTACGTCTCGCCGGAGTACGCGCGACTCGAGCTCGAGCGCATGTGGCCGCGGGTCTGGCAGATCGCGTGCACGCCCGACCACGTCGCCGAGCCCGGCGATTTCTTCGAGTACCGCGTCGGCCCGTACTCGGTGGTGATCGTGCGGGGCGACGACGGCGAGCTGCGCGCGTTCCAGAACGTGTGCCGCCACCGCGGCAACTCACTGTGCAACGGATCGGGCTCGGGGCTCACGGAACTGCGTTGTGGCTACCACAAGTGGGCATGGGACCTGAAGGGCCGCCTGCGCGAGGTGCCGTCGCGCAAGGGCTTCGGCGCGCTGCGCAACGACGACTATCCGTTGTTCCCTGCCCGGGTCGACACATGGGGACCGTTGGTCTTCGTGAACCTCGACCCTGACGCGATGCCGCTCGCGGACTATCTCGAAGCGGTTCCCGACGACACCGCGTGGGTCGGTCTCGACGAGTTCCGGTGTGTCGCGACCGTCACCACACCGGTGCGCGCGAACTGGAAGGTGATCACCGACGGGTTCAGCGAGACCTACCACGTGCAGGGGCTGCACCCGGAGATGCTCGGTTCGATCGACGACATCGACGCGCCACAGAAGGTGTGGGGCCATACGAGCAAGTCGGAGCAGGAGTACGGCGTGGCGAGCCCGCGCTTTCGCGACGGCCTGCCGGACGGCGACGTGTGGAACTCGTTCATCGTCACGCAAGGCATGCGCATGGGCATCGAGGAGCCGTGCCCCTTGCCGGATATGGCGCCCGGCCAGACGGTGCAGGACCTCATCGCGGAGCGGATCCGCGAGACGCAGGCGGCATCGGGTGTGGACCTGTCGCGTTTCGACACCGCGCAGATCATGCGCATGCACCAGTACAACCTGTTCCCCAACGCGACCGTGCTCGTGACGCCCGATCTGCTCTCGGTGTTGATCGGCCGGCCCGGTGCGACGCCCGACGACGCCGAATTCGTTGCGTTCCACTACCGGCGGGTGCCGTCGGCGACGCACCCGCGCAGCAAGCCGGCCGACGTCGTGCTCCCGAAGGATCAGCTCGACATGGGTCTCGTGCTCAACGCCGACGTGCATGTCCTCGAAGGGATGCAACGGGGGCTCCATCAGCCCGGCCTCAGCCACCTGACGCTGTCGGGCGAGGAGTGCCGCGTCATCAACACCCACCGCAACCTCGATCGCTACATCGGCGAGCAATGACCGGCTCGGCCGGGCGCGACGCGTCGACCATCCGGGCCGGCCTCGACCATCCGATCATCGACGCCGACGGCCACTTCGTCGAGATCGGGCCGCTGCTCCACGACGAGATCGTCTCGTACCTCGAGGAAGCAGGCGGAGCGCGGCTGCGTGACCGGTTCCTGCGCGGCGCCGTCGCGCCGACCGACACCGCGCAGAACCTGGCCGACCGGGACGACCCGTCGGTGCGCGAGAACTGGCGGGCGATGCCGTCGTGGTGGGGCTGGCCGACCCACGACGCGCGCGACCGCGCCACCGGGCACCTTCCCGCGCTGCTCTACGAGCGTCTCGACGAGCTCGGGATCGACTTCACCATCCTGTATCCGTCGATGAGCCTCGCATTCTTCGAGGAGACCGACGAGGAGCTGTCCTCGGCGCTGTGCCGCGCGGTCAACCGGGCCCACGCCCGCCAGTTCGCGCCGTACCGGGATCGCTGCACGGTCGGCGCGCTCGTGCCCATGAACACGCCGCAACAAGCCGTCGAGGAGCTGACGTACGCGGTCGAAGTGCTCGACGCGAAGTCGGTGCTCGTCGCCGGGCACGCCCGCCGGCCCGTCGGCCGCGACGGCTACCGCCTCGACACGTTCGGCCTCGACAGCGAGCACGACTACGACCCGTTCTGGCGGGCGTGCACGCAGCTCGGCGTGGCGCCGGTCGTGCACAGCTCGCTGCAGCACCACCGGGTCACCCGGTCGATCTCCAACTACGTGTACAACCACATCGACGGGCTCGCGGCCTCGCACGAGTCGCTGTGCAAGTCGTTGTTCCTCGGCGGGGTCACCCGCCGGTTCCCCACGTTGCGCGTCGGGTTCCTCGAAGGCGGGGTCGCATGGGCGTGCGCGCTGTTCGCCGGCCTCGTCGGGCACTGGGAGAAGCGCAACGGCGACGCGATCGCGACGACGCTCGACCCCGACCGCCTCGATGTCGACGAGATGATGGGTTGGTTCCGGAAGTACGGCGACGACGCGGTCGTCGCCCGTCTCGACGAGCTGCGCGCGTACTACGCGCGCCCGGCCGCGCGCCCGGCGGTGCTCGACGAGTTCGCGCCGTGTCAGATCGCGAGCGTCGACGACCTGCGGGCCCTGTTCGAGCCCCACTTCTACTTCGGATGTGAGGCCGACGATCCCCTGCTCGCGTGGGCCTTTCGCGACGGCGTGAACCCGCTCGGCGCACGGCTGCGGCCGGTGCTCGGTTCCGACATCTCGCACTGGGACGTTCCCGACATGACCGAGCCCGTTCCCGAGGCGTACGCGCTCGTGGAGCGGGGCGTCATCACCGAAGCGGAGTTCCGCGAGCTGGTGTTCGTGAACCCGGTCCGCCTCCACGCCGGCCCGAACCCCGACTTCTTCGCCGGTACGGTCGTCGAGGCCGCGGTGGGCGCGCTGGTGCAAGACTCCTGACCGTGGAACGTCTCCGCGCCCGGCCCTTGCGCAGCGTGCTGTTCGCCGGCGGCGATCGGCGCGACGTGCTCGAGGCCGCGTTCGCGTCGGGAGCGGACTCGATCGTCATCGACCTCGAGGAGCCCCGCACGCCGTTTCCGGAGGCGGCCCGAAACGCGGCGCGGCACGTGGTGGAGAAGTTCCTCGTGGACGCGGGCCCTGCGTACGGGAAGCCGTTGCTGTTCGCGCGCGTGCAACCGCCGTCGACCGGGCAGACCATCAAGGATCTCCGGGCGGTGCTCAACCCCGCGTTGGCTGGAATCCTCCTCCCGAAGGTCCACGGGCCCGCAGACGTGCACGCGGCGGACGCGCTCCTCACCTGCATGGAGGTGGAGGAGGGCCTCGCCCCGCATTCAGTGGCGATGTACCCGATCCTCGAGACCGCG
Organism: Acidimicrobiia bacterium; assembly: GCA_024281095.1. GTDB lineage: Bacteria > Actinomycetota > Acidimicrobiia > IMCC26256 > JAMXLJ01 > JAMXLJ01. Next base: position 35,500 of record JAMXLJ010000165.1, read on the forward strand.
CAGGCGATCCGGCTCGCGTACGAGATCGCGATGGCTTCGCCGCGGGTCGCGTACATGGGCGGCGCGGTGTCGCGCTTCGGCGACATCCACCAGGCGCTCGGATACCGCTGGACGCCCGAGGGCCGCGAGACGCTGTTCCTGCGGTCCAAGGTGCTCGTCGACGCGCGCGCCGCGGGCATCCGCTACCCGGTGAGCGGGATGTGGGGCGGCGCGCGCGACGACCTGGACGGGCTGCGTGCATGGGCCGAGCAGCTGCGCGACCTCGGCTACTACGGGATGATGCTCGGCGACCCGATGCACGTGCCGCTCGTCCACGAGGTGTTCACACCGACGCCGGCCGAGATCGCGTACTGGCAGGACCTCGACCGGCTCGCCCGCGAGGCCGAGGCGGGCGGCGGCCCGATCACGTACGGCGACGCGAGCCAGGGCGAGGGGCACGTCGTGCACATCGCCCACGTCGGCTCGGCCCGCCTCAACCTGGAGTGGGCGGGCGACCTCGGTCTGCTCACGTAGATGGCGGATCTCCTCGTCGGTGACGTCTTCACGAACGCGGCGCGGGCCGTGCCGAACCGTGTCGCGGCCGCGTTCGGTGCGCGGGTACTGACCTTCGGCGAGCTCGACGCTGCCGCCAACCGGGTGGCGCGAGCGCTCGCCGCGCTCGGTGTGAAGCCACGCGACCGGGTCGTCGTGCTCGCGTCGACGAGCCTCGAGGTGGTGCCGGTGTTCGCGGGCGCGGCGAAGCTCGGGGCGGTGTTCGCGCCCGCGAACCCGTCGCTCGGGACCGACGAGGCGATCGAGATGACGACTGCCGCGCGACCGGGCGTCGTGCTCACCGACCACGAACGCGCCGACGTGGCCGCGGCTGTCGACGCCCCGGTCCTGACCATCGACGAGCTGACGACTCACGCCACGCGTGAGTCGCCGGGCACTCCCGAGTCCCCGGGCGTCGGCGAGCTGGATCCGCACGTCGTGTTCTTCACGAGCGGCAGCACCGGCCGGTCGAAGGGCGCGGTGATATCGCACCGCGTGAACTACCTGCGCACCCACCCGGGGGCGCTGCTCGAGCCGCGTGGCGCGATGGTGTGCCCGTACCCCCTGTTCCACATGGGCGCGTGGACGATCGCATTGCAGCAGTGGCAGGCGCGCGATCGTGTGGTGTTCGTCGAACGCGCCGATCCTGCGCTCGTCGTCGATGCGATCGAGCGTCACCGGGCAACCCGGCTGAATTGTGTGCCCGCGGTCTGGTACCGCATTCTCGATCTCCTCGGCGAGACGCCGGCGCGCGAGCTCGGGTCGGTGCGCGTGGCCGATACGGGCACGTCGACCACACCGGTCGAGCTGCTCACGGCGATCAAGGCGACGTTTCCGAACGCAGGCGTGCGTGTGTTCTACGGATCGACCGAGGCCGGCAGCGTCGCCATGCTGGAAGACGCCGACATCACGAGGAAGCCGGGAAGCTGCGGCGTACCCGCGCCGGCGGGGGAGGTGCGGCTCGCCGACGACGGCGAGCTCTGCGTGCGCGGGCCACTGCTGTTCGACGGATATTTCGAAGATCCCGACGCCACGGCGGCCGCGCTCGTCGACGGTTGGTACCACACCGGCGACCTCGCCGAGATCGACGACGAGGGCTACATCACGATCATCGGTCGCGTGCGTGACGTCGTGCGCAGCGGCGGTGAGACGGTCGCACCGGCGGAGGTCGAGGCGGTGCTGCTCGAGCACCCGGCGGTGCGCGACGTCGCGGTCGTCGGGCTACCCGACCCGGAGTGGGGCGAGATCGTGTGCGCGGTCGTCGTGGTCGCTCCCGGCGCGCCGCCCCCGGATGTCAGCGCGTTGCGCGACCATTGCGAGCCGCGGCTCGCACGCTTCAAGCAGCCGCGGCGTGTCGCGGTGGTCGAAGCCATCCCGCGCACCGCGGCAACCCGGCAGGTGCAGCGGCAGCTGCTCGTGGCTCAGCTCACCTCGCCGGCGTCACCTGGACGCTGACGTCGCCGGCGCGGACCGCGGCGACGCTCTGCATGTCGCTCTCGCCCCAACTCGGCAGGCACACCGCGTGCAGGCCGCCGTGGCCTCCGCACACGACGAGCTCGAATTGGTCGGGACGCTCGTTCACGTGCACCCGTCCCTGCCCGTCGACGCGGCCTTTCTCCTCGAGGATGGCACGGTTGCGGGCGGGCCACGCTTCGATCGGTTGCCACCCGTGTTCCAGCATGTGCTCTTGCGCGCTCGTCACGTCGGGAAACGCCGACGCAAGCCGTTGCGCCCATACCGGGTTGATCGCGACGACGATCTGACCGTTGGCCGCGGTCGGCTCGAGGAACTTGTTGCCCATCGGGTACGCGATCGTCTTCGCGATCAATGCGAGCAGCTCGCCGGGATCGTCGGTGTTGAGATCCGCGATCGGGAACGTGCCCTTCCCTCCGTGCACGGTGACGACCTCGTCGTCGACCGGGAAGCCGCGGCGCTGCGCGAGGGACGGCCACGGCGAGTCCTCCTCGAGCTCGCCGAAACAGAGCCCGGTGGCCCGCGCCGGCTGGCCGAAAACGCTGCGGGACGTCTCGCCCACGCGTTGACCGCCGATATTGCGCAGACACAGCGCGACGGCGCGCCCGATCGTCATCGACCCGCGCCCCGCGGCGCCGCCCATGCAGCCCGGGCCGCAGTCGATGCCGAGCCGGCCTCGCGACGGCCCGTTCACCACGATCATCGGGAACACGCTCGAGGTCGTGGTCGTGAGCGCGAACAGGTTGAAGTCCGGAACCGTGATGGCTTCGAGCGCCGCGATGACGAGGGGGAACGCGTCGGGCTCGCAACCGGCGAGCGCGGCGTTGACCGCCACCCGCTCCACGGTCGCAGCGCCGTTGCGGGGCGGGAGCATGCACACCACGTCGTCGGGGAGCCACGGTGTCGCCGCGATCAAGGACCGGACGCGTGCCTCGGTGGGGGGCAACACGGGCAGGCCGTCGCCGAAGCCCTGCTCCATCGATTGCGCGTAGAGCCCGAACAGGTCGTCGGCCGCGTCGATCCGCTCACTCGTCAGCGGCTCGATCTCGCACTCCGAGGAGCCGCACGAGTCGCGGGTACGCGTCGTGAGCAATCGATCTCACCTCCTCGTCGGGCCGGCCCTCGAGCGGGAACGGCAACACGAGCGTGCGCAGGCTCGGATGTTGGAGACGACCGGAGACACGCGATGCAAGCCCCGTGAACTCGGCTGTCACCACCGCGACCGTCGGCTTCTTGCGGTCCTCCACGAGGACGGCGTCGTGGATCGTCCACGACGTGCACGAGCCTCAGTTGCCGAGGCCGACGACTGCGCAGTCGACGAGCCGCGACCATTCGTCAAGATCGCTTCGCGTCCTTTCGCCCTCGTCGCCGACCCGTTCGCCGGTGTACAGGACGTGCACCTGCGCGCCGTCGGCGGTGAGGCGTTGCTTCCATTCGTCGATCACGACGAAGTACGAACGCCACGACCGGTCGAGTCGCAGGCCGACGTTCAGGCCCGTGAGTGGAGTGTCGAGGTCGAACGTCGCCGATGTGCCGTCCTCGTCGAAGCGAACCCTCGGGTCGAGGATCTCCACGACCTGATGCTAGGCGCTCGCGAGGGGCGGGGGCGCGGGGCGCTGGGGCGCGGCGCGCTGGGGCGGGGGCGGATGCCGCTTGCGTTCCAGGCGCTCCCAGAGCGAACGTTCCGCGCAAGCGTCATCCGCCCCCGCTTCACACACTTCTCCTCGGGTCAGCTCGTGTCAGGTTTTGGTCGGTTCTTGGGGTGTCTCGGGTGGTCTGGGGGAACCATTTCGCGTTCGCCTCGGCCTTCGATGAGGGCCCAGTGGTCATGGGTCTTGAGGTCGTGGTGGTACTTGCATAGCGGGTCGAGGTTGTCGAGGCGCGTTTCGCGGTTCTTGGCGTAGGGGTCGCGGTGGTCGACTTCGCGGGCGGCGTGGCCGCAGCCGGCAACCGAACACATGGGGGAGGACCACAGCAGGGCGATCTTCTGGGCCGCGTTCGGGCCGCGGCCGAGGTGGGTGACGTTCACCACGTCGACACCCTTGGTGATCACCAGTTTGAGGATGCTGTCACCGAGCAACTCGCGTGCCGCGGTTACGGAGATGGGGCCGAGGCCGGGGATGTCGCAGGTGTCGCCCTCTGCGAGCGTGCCGCGGCGTAACGCGTCGAACTCGACGCGCACGATGGTCGTGAACCGCGAGCGTGAGTGCTTGGCGTCGTCGGCTCCGGGTTGGTCGGCGAGGGCCATGACCGCGTCGAAGGCGTAGGCGTCGCGGG
>JAMXLJ010000166.1 GCA_024281095.1 Acidimicrobiia bacterium
ACGTCGAGGAAGCGGGCGCGGATCTCGGGATCGACTGGGGGGCCGTGGCCAGTGAACACGCGGCCATCGGGTCTTCGGAAGACGAGGCCGTCGGGTTTCGCCGGATCGCCTGCGATCCGCCATCGACCTTCGTGCAGGAACCGGTGGTGAAACGGGCAGAGGCACACCAGGTTCGATGCTTCGGTCCGCCCGCCGTCCGCCGCGTGCTCGATGTGATGCGCCTGCACCCCGCGGCTGCGCTCGCATCCCGGGAAGCGGCAGCGCCGATCGCGGTGGCGCAGGACGCGTGCGAGTGCGGGTGACACGGTGCGCCGGCGCGAGCTGAGACCGACCGGGTTGCCGAGCGCGTCCTTGACGAGCAGCTGCAGCGTGCCGTCGCACACGAGGCGCTGCGCCGTCTCCATGGCAACTGGAATGTCCCCCTCGACGATGGTCGGTGAGCCGTCTTCGGTGACGTGTAGGACGACCGTCGCGCGGTCGGCGTCCGCGTCGTCGGCCAATCGTGCCGAGGCAAGCTCGACCAGCGCGTCGGCGGCACGCATGTTGCCGGCGTCGCGCAGTCCATCGGCGTTCGGCTGTTGTGTCGCGTAGACGCGGTCGAGCGCGGCAACGACCTTCGATCCGAGCTCGTCGGGGAGCCGGGCCGAGAACCGCCACATCCCGATCCGGCCGTCGCGCCACCAACGGAGGGACCGTTGACGGTGCCGTTCGTTGGCTTCGTCGGTCGACACGGCCTGGCGCCCGGAGGCGATGGCATCGAGCGTGGCCGGCGCGCATCCGGGGCCTGTCGTGGCCCAGTGGGCGTCCGTCTCCGGCGTGGCGATTCTGGCGATCGGCGCCAGCTGGTCGAAGGACAGCCGGCCCTCGTCGGCCACGCGGTGGACGGCAGGGAGGTCGCGCAAGTTGCGGGCTGCGGACACGAGCGTGCGCGCCGTACTCGTGCGCACCCGCGAGGTCAACGCAACCCAGTCCGCCGTGTCGGTTGCGCCGTTCTCGCGGCCGGCGTCACGATCGTCGAGCAGACCGAGCACGCGCAGCTTCTGGCTGCGCACCGCGTTCTCCAACGCGTCGAGCTGCGCGTAGACATACTCGAGCGTCTCGGTAGGAGCATCCGCGAGCTCGGCAGCGAACATACGTTCGTATACTAACGGCGGTTTGCGCGTCATTTTTCGGAACGGGGCCCGCGGAGACCGCCGGTAGACTGCACGCATGTCCTCCGAGACGCGCGCCACCGGAACCGCCCGCGTGAAGCGGGGCCTCGCAGAGATGCTGCGGGGCGGAGTCATCATGGACGTCGTCACCCCCGAGCAGGCGAAGATCGCCGAAGACGCCGGTGCGGTCGCGGTCATGGCCCTCGAGCGGGTTCCGGCCGACATCCGGCGCGATGGCGGTGTCGCCCGCATGAGCGACCCGGTGATGATCGAGGGCATCCAGGCCGCGGTGACGATCCCCGTGATGGCGAAGTGCCGGATCGGCCACTTCGCCGAGGCGCAGGTCCTGGAGTCGCTCGGCGTCGACTATGTCGACGAGTCCGAGGTGCTCACGCCCGCCGACGAGGCGCACCACGTCGACAAGTGGGCCTTCACGGTGCCGTTCGTGTGCGGCGCGACGAACCTCGGCGAGGCCCTGCGCCGCATCGGTGAGGGCGCGGCGATGATCCGCTCGAAGGGCGAGGCCGGTACGGGCAACATCATCGAGGCCGTACGGCATCTGCGGTCCATCCTCGGCGACATCAAGAAGCTCACCATTGCGCCGCCCGAGGAGCTCTACGGGTGGGCGAAGGATCTGCGGGCGCCGATCGACCTGGTGCAGGAGGTCGCCGAGCGCGGCGAGCTGCCGGTGCCGCTCTTCTGCGCGGGCGGTATCGCCACGCCCGCCGACGCGTCGTTGGTGATGCAGCTCGGCGCCCAAGCCGTGTTCGTCGGCAGCGGCATCTTCAAGAGTGACGACCCGGCACCACGAGCGAAGGCCATCGTCGAGGCGACGACCCACTACGCCGACCCCTCGATCGTCGCCAAGGTGTCGCGGGGCCTCGGCGCCGCGATGCGCGGCGAAGAGATCGACACCCTCGACGTGAAGCTCGCGGACCGAGGCTGGTAGCCCATGACGCGGCGGCCTCCAGGTCATGAAGGCCGGAGTTCTCGCCCTGCAGGGCGCGTTCCGCGAGCACCGCGAGGTGCTCGACGCGCTCGGCGTTGACGTCATCGAGGTCCGCGTCCCCGACCACCTGAGTGGCGTCGACGCGCTGTTCCTGCCGGGCGGCGAGTCGACCACGATGAGCAATCTCCTCGACTCGTCCGGACTGTTCGAGCCGCTGCAGGTGTTGATCCACGATGGCGTCCCGACGTTCGGTACGTGCGCGGGCATGATCCTGCTGGCGCGTGACGTCGTCGACGGACGCGCCGACCAGCGCAGCTTCGACGTGCTCGACATCCGGGTGCGTCGCAACGGCTACGGCCGTCAGATCGCGAGCTTCGAGGCGGACCTCGACGTGGACGACCTGCGCGGCGGTAGGTTCCGGGGTGTGTTCATCCGGGCCCCGTTGGTGGAGCGGGTCGGCGACGGTGTCGACGTGCTCGCCGAGCACGACGGTGTCCCGGTGCTCGTGCGACAGGGCAGCGTGTGGGCGGCGAGCTTCCACCCCGAGCTCTCCGGCGACCTTCGGTTGCACGAGCGGTTCGTTCACGAGGTAGGTGCGACATGAGCGGTCATTCCAAGTGGCATTCCATCAAGCACAAGAAGGGCGCGGCCGACGCGGCGCGCGGCAAGCTCTTCGCGCGCCTGATCCGTCAGATCGAGGTGGCTGCCCGCGAAGGCGGCGGCGACACCGACGCCAACGCGACGTTGCGCACGATGGTGCAGAAGGCGCGAGACGCGTCGGTGCCCATCGACACCATCGAGCGTGCGATCAAGCGCGGGACGGGCGAGCTCGACGGCGTGCGCTACGAGTCGGTGACGTACGAGGGCTACGCGCCCAATGGTGTCGCGCTGCTCGTCGAGACGCTGACCGACAACCGCAACCGCACGGGTTCCGAGATCAAGAACCTTTTCAACCGCAACGGCGGCAACTTCGCCGAGCCCGGTGCGGTGGCATGGCAGTTCGAGCGCAAAGGCGTCGTCATCGTCGAGAAGTCGGCCGCGTCCGAAGACGACCTCATGCTCGCCGCGCTCGAGGCGGGAGCCGAGGACATCGCGGACCAGGGCGACAGCTGGCAGGTCACGAGCCCACCCACCGACCTCAACGCGGTCCGTTCCGCACTCGAGGAGGGCGGGATCGCGATGACTTCGTCGGAGCTGACGATGCTTCCGACGCAGACGGTGCCCCTGTCGGACGAGTCGAGCGCGAAGCAGGTGCTACGTCTCGTCGACACACTCGAGGATCACGACGACGTGCAGGCGGTCTATGCCAACTTCGACATCCCCGACGATGTCTTGCAGTCGGTGATGGCCTAGTGCGGACGGAGCTGCGTCCTGGGCGGATGCCCGGGAGGGCGCAGCGGAGGGAGCCATGAGGACCGTGCGGACGGAGATGTAGTTGTGACGGACCGTGCTGACGTCGGAGACCGGGCGCCCGAGTTCACCGCGCCGGGAGTCGAGAACGGGCGGCGGCGCGACTTCGCGCTCTCGGAGTACCGCGGCCGCAAGGTGGTACTCGCGTTCTATCCCGGCGACTTCACCCCGGGCTGAACCCGTCAGCTCCGCTCGTACCGCGACGACATCGCGGTGTTCGAGCAGGCGGGCGCGGTCGTGCTCGCGGTGTCCCCGCAAGGTGTCGACAGCCACGAACGCTTCGCGAAGCAAGAGGGGTTCACCTTCCCCCTCCTCGCCGACCCGGACGGTGCGATCGCGCGCGCCTACGGGGTCGAGGGCGGCAGCAGGGTGCAGGTGAAGCGCTCGATCTTCGTGATCGACGCGGACGGTGTGATCCGGTGGCGGTTCGTCGGCGCGGTCCGCGCGATCTTCAAGAAGCCGCGCGATCTCGCGAAGGTTCTCGAAAGGGTGAGTTGATGAACGTAGACGAGGCGCTCGAGTTCGTCCGCGCCAACCACAATGCGGTGCTGGCAACGCTGCGCCGCGACGGCCGCCCGCAGCTCAGCCCGGTCTCCGCCGGCGTCGATCGCGACGCCATGGTCGTCGTCAGCACCCGCGAGACCGCGATGAAGGTGAAGAACCTCGAACGCGATCCATGGTGCTCACTTTGCGTCCTGAGCGACCGCTTCTACGGCCCGTTCGTGCAGATCGAGGGTCGGGCCCAGATCGTCAGACTCCCCGAGGCCATGGACGGCCTCGTGCAGTATTACCGCGACATCTCGGGCGAGCATCCCGACTGGGACGACTACCGGGCCGCCATGGAGCGTGACCGTCGAGTCCTGATACGGGTCCACCCGGAACGCGTCGGCCCCGACCGCAGCGGCTGAGGCGCGGAGCCGACCAGTTGAAGCTGAGGCGTAGGGGTGGCCCGGCGAGGCCCGGGCGCGCTATTCAATGTGCCCGCATCCACGAACCCGGGAGTGTCGGTGCGAATCTCGATGACGGTCAACGGTGCCGTCCAGGACCACGACGTCGAACCTCGCACGCTGCTCGTCCAGTACCTCCGGGAGGCATGCGCGCTCACGGGCACGAAGATCGGGTGTGACACGTCGTCGTGCGGCGCCTGCACGGTTCTCGTCGACGACGAGTCGGTGAAGTCGTGCACCATGTTCGCGGCGCAGGCCGACGGGCGCAGCGTCACGACGATCGAGGGGCTCGCACCCGAAGGCGCGCTGCACCCGGTGCAGCAGGCGTTCCAAGACAATCACGGCCTCCAGTGCGGCTTCTGCACGGCGGGCATGGTGATGGCCGCGGTGTCGTTGCTCGACGAGATCCCCAATCCAACCGAGCGCGAGGTGCGCGAGGGGCTCGAGGGCAATCTCTGCCGCTGCACCGGTTACCACAACATCGTGAAGGCGGTGCTCGCCGCAGCCGGGAGCGCACGTTGATCCCCGCTGCGTTCGACTACGTGCGGGCCGGCTCCGCCGACGAGGCGATCGCCATCCTGTCCGAGCACGGCGACGACGCCAAGCTCCTCGCGGGCGGCATGTCGCTCATTCCCTTGATGAAGCTGCGGCTCTCGACGCCGTCGGTGCTCGTCGACGTCGGCCGAGTCGCCGACCTGTCCTATGTGCGCGACGCTGGCGACCGCCTCGCGATCGGCGCGCTCACACGTCACCGCGACATCGAGACGTCGGATGTGCTCGCCGAGCACTGCGGCGTGCTGCGCGCGGTCGCCGCGCAGGTCGGCGACAACCAGGTGCGCCATCGCGGCACGATCGGCGGGTCAGTGGCGCATGGTGATCCCGCGTCCGATCTGCCGGCCGCCTTGCTCGCGCTCGACGCGACGTTCGTCGCGCGCGGGCGCGCGGGGGAGCGCGAGATCGCGGCGGCGGACTTCTTCCAGGGCTTCCTCGAGACCGCGCTCGCTCCCGACGAGTTGCTCACCGAGATCCGGGTTCCGAAGACCGGGCCGCGCGGGTTCTCGTACCAGAAGTTCAACCGGCGGGCCCAGGACTGGGCCATCGTCGGCGCGGTCGCCGTCACGAACGGTGCCACGCGGGTCGCGTTGGTCAACATGGGCACGACACCGCTGCGAGCCCTGGCCGTCGAGGCGGCGCTGGCCGCGGGTGCTGCGCCGGCCGACGCGTCCGCGCACGCGGCCGACGGCACCGAGCCGGCCGCAGACCTCAACGCCTCGCCGGAGTACCGGTGTCATCTCGCGCGCGTCCTGACGCGGCGAGCCTTGGAGGAAGCCGCAACCTGAGCGTGCCCGCCGTGTCCCGCAGCATCGCGGTGGCGGTGCTCGCCGCCGGTGCAGGCACGCGCACCGGCGGTGCGACGCCGAAGCCGTTGCTCGAGTTGCAAGGCCGTCCGCTCGTGACATGGGCGCTCGATGCGGCGCGTCGGAGTGGGCTCGAGCCGCTGCTGCTCGTCGTCGGCTTCGACGCCGAGGCAGTCGCCGCGGCCGCGCCGCGCGACGTCGAGGTCGTCGTCGGCAACGACTGGCACCACGGCATCGCGTACAGTCTGCGGGCCGCGCTCGGTGCCTTGTCGGGGCGGCCGGCGGTCGACGCGGTGTGCATCGGCTTGGCCGACCAGCCGCTCGTCGGTGCGGACGCCTACCGGCGCGTCGCGGCCGCATACGATGACGGCGCCGCCCTCGCCGTCGCCACGTACGGCGGCGTGCGGGGGAACCCGGTCATGCTTCGTCGTTCGCGGTGGGGCGAGGCCATGCGGTTGGAGGGCGACGAGGGCGCACGGGCGCTCTTTCGGCGCCACCCGGTGGTGGAGGTGCCGTGCGACGGCACCGGTGAGCCGTCAGACGTCGACACGCTCGACGACCTTCGAGTCATGGAGATCCAATGCGCATCGAGGACCAATTCCGCGTGAACGTGCCGGTCGAGGAGGCTTGGAGGCTGCTCCTCGACATCGAGCGCATCGCTCCCTGCATGCCCGGTGCGCAGTTGCAGGAAATCGAGGGCGAGGAGTTCCGTGGGATCGTGAAGGTAAAGGTCGGCCCCATCACCGCGCAGTACAAGGGGAGCGCGCGCTTCACCGAGGTCGACCAGGAAAACCATCGTGCGGTGATCTCCGCGAGCGGACGCGACACGCGCGGCCAGGGCAACGCATCCGCGACCGTCACCGCGTCCCTGCAGCCGGCAGGCGACGGCACGGATGTCCGCATCGAGACCGACCTGTCGATCACGGGCAAGGTCGCACAGTTCGGCCGCGGCGTCATCGGCGACGTCTCGACGAAGCTGCTCGCGCAGTTCGTCGACAATCTCGAGCGCGACGTGCTCGGCGGCGCCGTACCGCTCGCCACGGTCGGCGCGGTCGAGGTCGATCAGGTGATCGACCTCGCGGAGGGACGCGTCGAGACGGAGGAGGCGACCGCCGGCGAGGTGACCGAGATCCCCGGCCCCGGCCTCGTGTCGCCGCCGAGTGCGACCGCGACGCCCGGCGGAGTGCCTGCGGGCACGAGCACGAACGGGATCCGCCGGGTCGACTCGCGAGAAGTCGAGCCGGTCGACCTGCTCGCGGTCAGCGGCACGCCGGTGCTGAAGCGGCTGGCGCCGGTGGTTCTCGTGTCGCTCGTCCTCGCGTTGGTGTTCGGCGCCCGCCGCCGCAAGCGGCGCGCGCGCAAGCGGTGACGCGACTCCGGTTTCCTCTTCATCTCCCTCCCGTCTCGTGGCCGCTGACCCGGCTGCTCGAGACGGTCCGCGTCGACGAACGGCCGGCACCCTAGGATCGAACTCGTGTTCGATCGCAGTGGCGCGCCTGCGCCTGTGTTGGGCATCGATCCCGGCCTGTCCCGCTGCGGGTACGGCGCGGTCGTGGCCCACGCGAGCACGCAGGCGGCGGTCGCGTACGGCGTCATCCGCACCCCGGCCGGCGACGAGCTCGGGCCGCGCCTCGCCCGGCTCGAGGCCGAGCTCGAACGGCTGGTGCACGAGCTGCGCCCCGGGGCGGTCGCGGTCGAGCGGGTGCTGTTCCAGACCAACGTGCGCACCGCGATGTCGGTGGGCCAGGCGAGCGGTGTCGCCCTCGCGGTCGCGGCGCGCGCCGGAGTCCCCGTCGTCCACTACAGCCCGAACGAAGTGAAGCTCGCGGTCACGGGTTACGGCGCCGCCGACAAGGCCCAGGTGCAACAGATGGTCATGCGGCTGCTCCGGCTGCACGAGCCGCCGCGGCCGGCCGATGCCGCGGACGCGCTCGCGCTCGCGTTGTGCCACCTGTGGGCCGCACCCATGCGCGACGCAGCTCGGGCGAATGCGCCGGCACGGTCGGGCGGGTTCGATCGCGCGGTCGCCGCCGCACTGGCGAAGGAGGATCGTCGATGATCGGCTCGGTTCGCGGCTCGGTGCTCGAGCGGTCGGCCACGGGCGAGGCCCTGATCGACGTCGGCGGGGTGGGGTACCGCGTGCTCGTCCCCTTACGTGCCGTCCCCGAGCTCGACCCGGGTGCGCCCGCGTTCCTGTTCACGCACCTGCACGTGCGCGAGGACGCGCTCGTGCTCTACGGCTTCCCGACACGCGACGAACGCGACACCTTCGAGACGCTCATCGGCGCAAGCGGTGTGGGGCCGAAGCTCGCGCTCGCGATCCTGTCGGTGCACCCGCCGGGCGCACTGCGGCGCGCGCTGCTCGACGACGACCTCGATGCGCTCACACTCGTGCCGGGCGTGGGCAAGCGCACCGCGCAACGGTTGATGGTCGAGCTCAAGGCCCGTCTCGAGGTGCCCGAGCTCGAGATCGCGGGGCCGGTGAGCGGTTCCGGCGCCGGTCCGGCGCGCGCCGAGGTGCGCGACGCCCTCACCGGTCTGGGTTACGCGGCCGACGAGGTGCGCGAGGTCATGGCGCAGCTGCCGGACGACGGGAGCGTCGAGGCGATGTTGCGTGAGGCGCTCAAGCTGCTGGCGGCGGCCAAGGGTGAACGAATCCGTGCGTGACGAGCTGATGCAGCCCGCCGCCGATCCGGTCGAGGCGGCCGAGGAGACGACGCTGCGGCCCCGCCGGCTCGACGAGTTCGTCGGCCAGGCCGCGCTCAAGGAGCACCTGCAGATACTCGTCGGCGCGGCACGGAAACGCCGGCAGGCCGCCGACCACGTGCTGCTGGCCGGCCCACCCGGGCTCGGAAAGACGAGCCTCGCCGGCATCATCGCCAACGAACTCGACGCCGGCATGCGTGTCACGAGCGGGCCCGCACTGGAGCGCGCCGGCGACCTCGCCGCGATCCTCACCAACCTCGACGACGGCGACGTGCTGTTCATCGACGAGATCCACCGGCTCCCGCGCATCGTCGAGGAGTACCTGTATCCCGCGATGGAGGACTTCCAACTCGACATCGTGATCGGCAAGGGTCCCTCGGCGCGGTCGATCCGGCTCGATCTCCCGCGTTTCACGCTCGTCGGCGCGACGACGCGCACGGGGTTGATCACCGGGCCGTTGCGCGATCGTTTCGGGCTCGTCGCGCGACTCGACTACTACGAGCCCGAAGACCTGCTCGCGATCCTCGAGCGATCCGCGGGCATTCTCGGTGTCCCACTGCGACCGGACGGCGCGGCCGAGATCGCGGGGCGTGCTCGCGGCACGCCGCGGATCGCGAACCGTTTGCTGAAGCGCGTGCGCGACTACGCGGAGGTTCGCGGCGACGGCACGGTCGACGGCGCGACCGCGCGTGCCGCGCTCGAGCTGTACGAAGTCGACGGGCTCGGTCTCGACAAGGTCGACCGGGCGATCCTGTCCACGCTGTGCCGCACCTACGCCGGGCAGCCGGTCGGATTGGGAACGCTCGCGGTGTCGGTGGGGGAGGAGGCCGACACCGTGGAAGACGTCTACGAGCCGTTCCTCCTCAAGATGGGGCTGCTCCAGCGCACGCCGCGCGGCCGACGCGCGACGGCGGGCGCCTTCGGCCACCTGGGCCTCGCGCCACCGCCGGGGAGCGCCTCGTTGTTCGAATAGCCGTCCGCCAACGGTCGCCCTGAGGTGAGCCGGTGGCTCGCCGGCCTCGCGCTAGCATCGCCTGGTCGCCCGGTCAGACCCCCTGATCAGGTGCGTTGTGCCCATGGCAGCCGTCATCTACCTCCTCATCCTCGTCGCGGCGTTCTTCGTGCTGATCGTCCTGCCGCAGCGCCGTCAGGCGGCGGCGCACCGCGCCGTGGTGGCGAGCCTCGAGGTCGGCGACGAGGTGATGACGACCTCGGGCATCTTCGGCACGATCACGGAGCTCGACGACACGGTGGCGAAGCTCGAGATCGCTCCCGGTGTGACGATCCGTGTCGCGCGCGGCGCGATCTCCCGACGCGTGACCGCGCCGGCGGCCTGACGATCCGATGCGCCGACAAGCCTGGTATCTCGTCGCGACGCTCGTGATCGTGATCGGCACGTTCCTCGCGACGGTGCTCTCGAGCGCGACGCCGGTGCTCGGTCTCGACCTGCAGGGCGGCATCTCGGTCGTGCTCGCGCCGGCCGGCAAGGCCACGAAGGAGACGCTCGACGTCGCGGTGAACATCATCCGCAACCGCGTCGACTCGCTCGGTGTCGCCGAGCCGCAGATCAGCCGCACCGGCAGCACCATCGTCGTCGACCTGCCCGGTGTGAAGGACCGATCGAAGGCGCAGCGCCTCGTCGGCCGCACCGCCGAGTTGCGGTTCCGTCCCGTGCTCGCCGAGTTGCCGCCGTTCCATACCGGGTCGGCGGCCACCACGACGACGACCGCGGCGCTGAATGCGGCGTCGTCGAGCACGACCGCAGCGCCCGGGGCAGCGACGAGCACGACGGCCAAGGGCGCCACGACCACGGCCGCGCCGGGCAGTACCACGACCACGACGGTGAGCCCCGCGGCGCTGGTACCGACGACGCCGATCGAGCAGGACACCGCGACCGCGACCGTCGTGTTGCCGTTGCGTCACGTGAAGGGCCAACCCGACATCCGCCTGCAGCTCGGGCCGGCGAAGCTCACCGGTAAGGGTGTCAGCTCCGCGAAGTCGTCGTACAACACCACCGACGGATGGGGTGTCGATCTCCAGCTCACGGGCAGCGGCTTGTCCGCCTTCAACGCGATGGCCGCGGCCCAGTACTCCCTTCCGTCGCCGCAGAACCAGGTCGCGATCGAGCTCGACGGTGTCGTCCAGTCGGCGCCGAAGTTCAACACGTCGCACTTCGACAACAACGGCGTGCGAATCTCGGGAAACTTCACCCAGACGGAAGCCGGTGACCTCGCCCGGCTGCTGCGCTTCGGTGCTCTGCCCGTCCAGCTGAAGCAGTTGACGTCGGAGAACGTGTCGCCGACGCTCGGGAAGGACCAGCTCCGCTCGGGTATCGCAGCCGGGATCATCGGCCTCGCGCTCGTGGCCGCCTACATGGTCTTCTACTACCGGCTGCTCGGCCTCGTGGTGTGGGGCGGCATCGCGATCTCCGGTCTCGCGCTCTACACGCTCGTGACGTACCTCGGGAAGTCGGTGAACCTCACCCTGTCGCTCGCGGGGGTCACCGGCATCATCGTGTCGATCGGTATCACCGTCGACTCGTACGTCGTCTACTTCGAGCGCTTGAAGGACGAGATCCGGAGTGGCAAGACGATCCGATCGTCACTCGATCGCGGCTTCCAACGGGCGTTCCGCACGATCCTTGCGGCGGACCTCGTGTCGTTGTTGAGCGCCGGTGCGCTGTACGTCCTCGCCGTGGGCTCCGTGCGCGGCTTCGCGTTCTTCCTCGGCCTGTCGACGCTGCTCGACCTGTTCGTCGCGTACTTCTTCATGCACCCGGTCGTGTCGATGCTCGCCCGGCGGCCGCACTTGTTGCGCGGGCCGTTCGGGATCGCCGCCGGCCTCGACGTCCGTGAGGCGGTGGCATGACCGCGCCCGTCAACCAGGAAGGGAAGCGCCGGCGCCACACGCTGTCCGACATCTTCCACGAGCGCACGAACTTCGACATCATCGGTCGCCCGTGGCGATGGGCGATCGTCTCGGGCGTCATCATCCTCGTCGGCGTCCTCGGCCTCGGCCTGCGCGGGCTCAACCTCGGCATCGACTTCAAGGGCGGCACCCAGTGGGACTTCACCGCCGCCGGCAGCGTGCACGTGTCGTCGGGCTCGGTGCGCAGCGTGGCGCAGCCGATCGTGGGTGACGCGACGATCCTAATCGTCGGGAGTCACCAGGTTCGCGTGCAGGCCAAGAACGTCAGCCAGGCCAAGCAGACGCAGATGGTCGACGCGCTCGCTCACTACGGCCATGTCTCCGCGAGCAAGGTCAGTGTCACCGACGTCGGGCCGACCTGGGGCAAGCAGGTGAGCAACAAGGCGCTGAAGGCCCTCGTCGTGTTCTTCATCCTGATCGCGCTGTACCTGAGCTTCCGGTTCGAATTCAAGATGGCGGTCGCCGCGATCATCGCGGTGATCCACGACATCATCGTCACCGTCGGCGTGTACGCGGTCAGCCATTTCGAGGTCACACCCGCGACCGTGATCGCGTTCCTGACGATCCTCGGGTTCTCGCTGTACGACACCGTCGTCGTGTTCGACAAGGTGAAGGACAACGTGCCGACGATCGGCAGCGTCAAGGGCGACACCTACTCGTTGATGGTGAACCGCTCGATGAACCAGGTGCTGATGCGCTCGCTCAACACCTCGTTCGTCGCGCTGCTGCCGGTGTTCTCCTTGCTCGTCGTGGGCAGCTGGTTGTTCGGCGCGCTGGCCCTACGGGAGTTCGCGCTCGCGCTGTTCGTCGGCCTCCTCACCGGCGCCTACTCGTCGATCTTCGTCGCGACACCGATCCTGGCGTGGTGGAAGGAGCGCGAGCCCCGCTACCGCGCCCTGCGTGAACGCAGTGCCGCGCAGCTGGCCCGGGTCGCGCCCGGCAGCGCAGTCGCGCCCGCGGCACCGGCTCCCGTGGCCGCGGCCCCCGTCACGGCCTCGCCGGACCGTACCGAGCCCGGCCCCGACGAGATCGGCGAACCGGTCGAGGAGCGGGCGACGGGTACCGGTGGGCCTCGCCGGGCCGCGGCTCCCTCCGGCGCGGTCGCGCCCCGGCCGCGCCAGCAGCGACGGCGCAAGCGCCGGTAAGGAACCGGTCGAGCGCCCGGGCGCGCCGACCCGCTCACCTAGACTCGGGTGATGGGGATCGACGCGGCATGGTTGAAGGACCACATCCGCGACATCCCCGACTGGCCCGAGCCCGGCGTCGTGTTCAAGGACATCACGCCGCTGCTGGCCGAGCCGGACGCCTTCGCGTACGTCGTCGACAACTTGGCCGAGCCCTTCGCAGGTCGGGAGATCGCCAAGGTGATCGGTGTCGAGGCGCGTGGTTTCGTCCTCGCGGCGCCGCTGGCGCGGCGCTTCAACGCCGGGTTCGTGCCGGTTCGCAAGCCCGGGAAGCTGCCCTGGGAGATCGAGCGCCAGGAGTACGAGCTGGAGTACGGCACCAACCTCCTCGAGATCCACCGCGATGCGGTCGCGCCCGGAGAAACCGTCCTCGTCTGCGACGACGTGCTCGCCACCGGTGGCACCGCGGCCGCCACCGTGCGCCTCGCCGAACGCCTCGGAGGCCGGGTCGTCGGCCTCTCGTTCCTGCTCGAGCTCGAGTTCCTCGGCGGCCGGGCGAGGTTGGAAGGTTACGAGCTCCACACGCTGTTGACATACGAGTGAAAGTGCGGACGAAGCTGCGCCGTGGGCGGACGCCCCGGAGGGCGCAGCGTAGGGAGCCAGAGAGATAGTCCGATGACGACGACCGACCCACGACTGGATGCCCGCACCGACCGGCGGTCGGTGCTGCCCTGGCGCCGGCATCACGTGGACCTGGCCGTCGCGCCCCTCGTGGCGCTGTACAGGGAGCAGCACCGCAAGGCCGACACCGAGCTGATCGAGCGGGCCTTCGAGGTGGCCCGGGTCGCGCACGCCGAACAGGTGCGGCGCTCGGGCGATCCCTACATCGCCCACCCGCTCGGTGTCGCGATGATCCTCGCCAGCCTCGGTCTCGACGACGTGACGTTGGCCGCCGCGCTCCTCCACGACGCGGTGGAGGACACCGCGGTGACCGGGGCCGACATCGAAGCCTCGTTCGGCGCCGACGTCGCCGCGATCGTCGACGGGGTCACCAAGCTCGATCGGCTCCAGTTCGACTCGAAGGAGGAGCAGCAGTCCGCGACGTTGCGCAAGATGCTCGTCGCGATGGCGAAGGACATTCGTGTGCTGCTCATCAAGCTCGCCGACCGGCTGCACAACATGCGCACGATCGCGTCGCTGCCGGAGGCGAAGCAGGTTCGGATCGCGCAGGAGACGCTCGACATCTATGCGCCGCTCGCGCACCGGCTCGGCATCGCGGACGTGAAGTGGCAGCTCGAGGACCTCGCGTTCGCGGTGCTGCACCCGAAGCGCTACGCCGAGATCGAACAGATGGTCGCGACCCGTTCACCCGAACGCGAGGAGTACCTCGAACGCGTCCTCGACGCGTTGCGGTCGCGTCTCGCCGAGCTCCATATCACCGCCGAGGTGAACGGCCGGCCGAAGCATTACTGGTCCATCTACGAGAAGATGGTGGTCCGGGGCAAGGAGTTCGACGACGTGCAGGACCTCGTCGGCGTGCGGGTCATCGTCGACTCGGTGAAGGACTGCTACGGGGCGTTGGGCTCGATCCACGCGTTGTGGAAGCCGGTGCAGGGCCGGTTCAAGGATTACATCGCGATGCCGAAGTTCAACCTCTACCAGTCGTTGCACACGACGGTGGTGGGCCCGGGCGGCAAGCCCGTCGAAGTGCAGATCCGTACGCAGGAGATGCACCGGCGAGCCGAGTTCGGCATCGCCGCGCACTGGGGTTACAAGGAGCAGCAGTCGCCGGCCGAGGACCTCGCATGGCTGCAGCGCATGGTCGACTGGCAGCAGGAGACGTCGGACCCGGCCGAGTTCATGGAGACGCTGAAGATCGACCTCGAACAGGACGAGGTCTTCGTCTTCACGCCGAAGGGCAAGGTCATCACGCTGCCGGCCGGCGCCACCACGGTCGACTTCGCATACTCCATCCACACCGAGGTCGGGCACCGCTGTATCGGCGCGCGCGTGAACGGCCGTCTGGTCCCGCTCGATTCCACTCTCTCGTCGGGCGACACGATCGAGATCTTCACGAGCAAGGTCGAAGGCGCCGGCCCGAGCCGCGACTGGCTGCAGTTCGTACAGACACCGCGCGCCCGGAGCAAGATCCGCCAGTGGTTCTCCCGTGAGCGACGCGTCGACGCGATCGACAACGGTCGCGATGAGCTCGTGAAAGCCTTGCGTCGCGAGGGCCTACCGGTCCAGAAGCTCGCACAGTCGAACGTGCTGACGGATGTGGCCGCGGCGATGCACTACGTCGACCTCGACGCGTTGCATGCCGCGATCGGCGAGGGGCACGTTTCCGCCAAGGCCGTCGTGCAACGCATCGAGCGGGAGCTTCGCGGTGGCGAGGAGCAGATCCCCGTCACCGCGCGCCGGCCGCCACGTGCGTCGCGCGTGCGCGAGCGGCGCACCGTCGGGGTGCACGTCGAGGGTCTCGACGATCTCATGGTGCGCCTGTCGCGATGCTGTACGCCGGTGCCGGGCGACGAGATCATCGGGTTCGTCACCCGCGGCCGCGGCGTGTCGGTGCACCGGGCCGACTGCGCGAACGCGTCACAGCTCGCGTCGAGTCAGAGCGACCGGGTCATCGAGGTCGAGTGGGACCACGATCAGCCGGCGACGTACGTGGTCTCGGTGGAGATCGAGGCGCTCGACCGCTCGCGCCTGTTGCGCGATGTCGCGCAGGTGTTGTCCGAGCACCACGTGAACATCCTGAGCTGCACCACTCAGACCAGCACGGATCGCGTCGCGAAGTTGCGGTTCGACTTCGAGCTCGCCGACCCGGGCCACCTCGACTCGATGATCGGCGCCATCAAACGGGTCGACTCGGTCTACGAGGCATACCGCGTGTTGCCGGGGGCCAAGACGACGGCCTGATACAGCCTCCGCGTGTTCTTGGGAGAGCAATGACCCCGCTCGACGTCGCTCGTCCTTGGTCAGAACGCGATCGGTCCGCCCCAGCAATAGGTGTTGGAGCGGATGACGACGTTCGTTACGCCCCAGTGGGAGTAGCCGGCGATCGGCCCGTAGTTTCCGCAAATCGAATTGTCGGTGATCGAGACGTTCGTCACACGATCCGTGCTGGCGTACGGTTCGAGATCGATGCCCATCCGGTGGGCCATGTCGATGGTGTCGTGATCGATCGTCACATTCGATGCGTTCGTTATTGCGATGCCCTGGCGAGCCGCCTGACCGACGTGTGAGTTCGTAACCCTGATGTTGGTGCCGCCACCACTCAAGTTGATGCCGTCACCGAAAACGTCGGTGACATATACGTTCTCGACGACGGCGCCGTTGACTGCGATACCCAGGCCGGCCTGGCCCTCCCAGTGGCCGCCGAGCTGGAAGCCCAGGTGCTGCGAGTTGTTCCCCACGATCGTCAGGTCGCGTACGGCGACGTTGGTGGCATTGACGAACTGCACCTGACGCAAACCGGCGGTCGGATCACGGAAGCGGTGAATCGTCGCGCCGCTTCCCTCGAGCGTGAAATTGGTCTTGTCGTGGATCACCAATGTGTCCGACTCGACGTCGTAGCACCCACTTGAGCGCAGCACGGCGGTCGACCCGTTGGGTAGGGAATCGATCCATTGCTGCATCCTCGCCGTGACGTCGACCGAACAGTCGGCAGCGATCGACGAGGGAACGAACGACGGTGAGGTCCCTCCAACGGGTGGGAGCGAGCTGGCTGCGGTACAGCCGGCGACGACGCTGGCACACATCGCGAGGCCGATCACTGATGCCAGGTGGCGACGTAGAAGCCCGGCACTGGGCCGAGTTGGCAAGTGTTCTCCCGTGGTTGGCTGCCCATCTCGGTCACGAGGCGTGAAATAGGGCGCCACGCCGACACACAGAGTGATATCGACGGGCGACTTTCAGAACTTGAAGACCGTATCGAGACGTCGCGTGGTCGGTGGAAACGCAGCCGTGCGATCACTCACCACACCCGGTTCGGACGAGGTCGCATCCGGTCTCCAGAGTTGCTGCTCCCAGAGCAACGCCATTGCGCCCCCAAGCCGCGGGGCCGCCAGACGCCGGTGAGTCGCGTGTGCGGCGTCGGACCTCGAGTCGGAAAAAGCCTACGCGCAGCCTGCCCGTACGCCGCTCAGCCTCACGGCGAATGGGCGTTGCCGGGCGACTCCGGAATGCTCACTCGTTTACCATGTCCGGGCTTGGACGCGATGGTGGGCCGCGTGTCGTTGTTTCGAAGGTGGGTGACCGCCCGGGTCGGCGACGTTTGCGAGGGTCCGGTCGTGGAGCGCGGCGGCCCGGCTGTGTTGTGCTTGTCGCTCTCGCTCGTATTGCTGCCGTTCCTCACCTCGATAGGTGTGCTTCTCGTCTCGGTCGGCACGGCGTTCCACGCAGTGTTGGACAACGCGAAGAACGAGCTCTTGGTCAGGGCGGTCGGCCATCATCTCGTGGTACTCGGCCCGTACTCGCGCGATGGGTGGAACCATCCGGGGCCGGCGATGTACTACCTGCTCGCTGCGCCATACCGTTTGCTGGGAAGCAATTCCGCGAGCATGTACGCCGCCGCGTCGCTCATCAATGCCGCGGCCGTTGCGGGCATGCTCGTCATCGCTCGGCGGCGTGGAGGCGTTCCTGTCCTGCTCTTCACCACGCTCGGTCTTACTGTTGTCATGCACGCGCTCGGCACGGACTTCCTTCGCGATCCCTGGAACCCGTACGTCACCGTGTTGCCGTTCGGTTTCTTTGTGTTCCTCATCTGGGAGCTCTCTGCCGGGAGCGCGTGGGCGCTGCCGCTCGCGGCGTTCGTCGGCAGCTTCGTCATACAGACGCACATCGGCTACGCACCGCTCACGATTCCACTCGCCATCGGCGGTGCAGCGTGGTTCGGATACATGGAGCGGCGTGGCACAGCGGCGCGCCACAACGTCGTGCGGCCGTGGATCATTGCGGCGGTCGTGCTCGGGCTCATGTGGCTCCCACCCGTCGTCGGCGTCTTCCTGCACACACCCGGAGATCTTTCGCGCGCGGTGCACTACTTTCTTCGACGGAAAGCCACACACAGTCTCGCCCAGGGCTACCGGGTCGTCGCCGAACCGTTCTCGATACGGCCTGAATGGATAGTCGGGCCTCGGGCGCCGGTCCCGTTCACTGGCGAGCCGTCTTTTCTGTACCGCGCCCCCGCGCCCTGGTTGGTGGTTCCGTTCCTGCTCGGCGTCTGGATCCTGTGGCGGCACCGGGTCAATGAGGCCACGCGTCTTGCGCTGATCGTCGGCGCGACATGTGCTCTCGGAGTCCTCTCAGTGGCGCACACCATCGGCCCGGTCTACGTGTACCGTCTGCGGTGGGTGTGGCTGCTCGGGATGATGGCCATGATCGTGGTCACCTGGGCGGCATGGACCGCCCTCGTGCGAACGGCTGCGCCACGGCGAGGTCCTGTTCTCCTCACGCCACTTGCAATCGGCGCAATCGTGTTCACCGGGATGAACATGGTGAGCGCAGTGCGCAGCACCACGCCGGAGAAAGCGTTGTCCGCGACGTTGGCGACGCTGTACCGGCCATTGCGCAAGGCGCTTCCGAACCGCAAGGCGCCCGTCGTGCTCGGAGCAACGGATTTCGAGGCTTCCACGTACGCCGGAGGTATCCGGCTCTGGTTGGAACGCGACGGCATCCCGACGCGGGTGCCCGCAAGCCCCGATGCCGCGCAGGAAGCAGGGAAGTGGGCGGTCTATCGAGGTGGTCGCGCCCGAGCCTTCGTGAGCGTTGCGTCGGGCTCCTCGTTCGACGCCCTGGTGAAGGACCCGGGGCAGCGTCTCGTTTCATACAGCGGCACACTGTCGCCGAGTCGAAGGGAGGCCATCGCGGCCGAGCTGGTGGGCCTCACGGCGCAGTACAAGGCCGGCACCCTGTCTGCTGCCGATCTCCTGGCGCGCACTGCCAAGCTGTCAAGGACGCTCGGCAACGCTGTCGGCGTGTTCGTACATGGCAGCTGAACGGGTTGGCCCACCGTGAAGCGGATGCCGAGAGGCTGCCGTTGGAGGACTCGCGCTGCTAGAGAATCTCGCCTTCGAAGTGCTGGCCTCGCAGATAGCCCTTCGCGTCGAACACCAGACGTGAATGGGACGCGATCTCCTCCGGTAGAAATTCAGGATGATCGACGAGAACCACGGTGAGGTCGGCCGCGGCGAGCGCGTCGTTGCTGAGATCCACGAGTGGCAACGGGACTCTGTGCCTGAGCACTTGAGGAATGTGCGGGTCGCAGCCTTGCACGTCGGCCCCCATGGCCGCGAGCCGTTCGGCAATGGGGAGTGACGGTGACTCGCGCCAGTCCGACGTTCCAGCCTTGTACGCAATGCCGAGAAGGATGATCCGCGTGCCCTTGACCGCTCGTCCGCGACGATTCAGAAGCGCGACGATGCGATTGACGACGTACTCCGGCATGTGCTCGTTGACTTCGTTCGCGAGCTCGACGAATCGAAAGGGATGGCCGGCGCGTCGTCGAACTCGCCACGACAGGTACGACGGGTCGACGGGGAGGCAGTGGCCGCCTACTCCTGGGCCGGGTGTGAAGGGAAGGTATCCGAACGGCTTGGTCGACGCTGCGTCGATAGCACTCCAGATGTCGACACCAAGGTCGCCGGCGAACATGGCGAGTTCGTTCACCAATGCGATGTTGACGTGTCGGAACGTGTTCTCCAGGAGTTTCACGAGCTCCGCCTCGCCCGTCGACCCGACGGGCACGACTTTGTCGACGAGCACGCCGTAGAACGCCTCCACACACCGCAGCGACCTCTCGTCGATCCCCGACACGACCTTCGGCGTCTCTTCGAATGTCCACGTCGTGTTGCCGGGATCGATCCGCTCGGGGGAGTAGCCGAGGAAGAAATCCTCGCCGGCCCGCAGGCCAGATGCCTCGAGCAGTGGCCGCACGACCTCCTCGGTGGTACCCGGGTATGTCGTCGACTCGAGCACGACGAGCGTCCCAGGAATCAGGACCTCGGAGAGCGCCCGGGCCGCATCCTCTACGGATGACAGGTCCGGGAGGCCCTCCTTGAGCGGTGTCGGGACGGAGATGATCGCGACGTCGAACGGGGTCGCCGCAGCAAGGTCGTTACCGGCTCGATAACCGCCTCGGAGGGCTGCTTGCAATCGCTCGTCGGAGACGTCCTCGACATATGAACGTCCTGAAGCGAGCGCGGTGAGACGAGTTTCCTCGATCTCGTGCCCGAACACCGTGAATCCAGCCTCGGCGGCGCGCATCGCGACGATGAGGCCGACATAGCCCTGGCCAATGATGACGACGCGTGCACGTCGCTCGTCGATCCGGGCGAGGAACTCGGCCGCCGCTCCCTGACCAGCGGCTAGTCGTGTCGCCGACTCTGGCTCGGCACTGCGGTCCACCACGCGCGTCCTCGGGACCACCACCGGGCTGGGTGGGTCCCCAAGTCATGCGAGACACCCTGCTGCCTCGCGGTGAGCGCGACCGTACTACCCGCCGGGTGAGTCGGATCAAGGACGGGTTGACAAAGTTCTGTCCGGGCGCCGGTCTGATGCGTAACGGATCGCGTACCATCCGTGGGGCATGGGCGGATATCGCAAAGCCATCCGTTGGTCGCGAACGGCCGCCGCCATCGCGGTGTGCGCGGCGCTCGGGATGAGCGCGGTAGGGGGATGCAGCAAGACGCTGAAGCCCGCGGCGCCGAGACCCACCTCCACCACCAACTCGCCGACCGTCGACTATTTCAGCTATTCGACGACGACGACAGCTGTTCGGTAGTCAGCCAGGTCACATAGCGACGCAAGCCGTCGACGAGCGAGACCTGAGGCGCCCATCCGAGGATGGCCTCGGCGCGGCGCGGATCGGCGCAGCTCGACCGTATGTCGCCGAGCCGCGGGTCGGCGAAGATCGGATCGGGGTCGACGCCCAGAACGTGCCCGAGCGTGCCGAGAAGCTCGAGCACTGTGTGAGGCCGCCCGGGGGCGGTGTTCACGATCGATCCGCTCACCGTCGACGGGGCGTCGGCGGCGCTGAGGTTCGCAGCGATCACATCAGAGACATAGGTGAAGTCGCGACTCTGCGTCCCGTCTCCGTACACGGTAGGCCGCACGCCGGCGGCGAGGGCCGAGGCGAAGCAGGGTATGACCGCCGCGTAGGCGGCGTCGGGGCGCTGCCGTGGCCCGAAGACGTTGAAGTAACGGAGGACGATCGTCTCCAGGTCGAACAGATCGCCGAACACGGTGCAATACCGTTCGGCGGCGAGCTTGCTGACGGCGTACGGGGACCGCGGGTCGAGGGGTGTGCTCTCCGGCGTCGGTACCGCCGCGGCGGCGCCGTACACACTGCTGGACGAGGCGAACACGACACGGCGGACACCGGCGTCTCGCGAATGGACCAAGACGTTCAACGTGCCCTCGACATTGACACGATTCGTGCCGACGGGGTCGGCGATCGAGCGGCCGACTGCGCCCAGCGCGGCGAGGTGGAACACGACCTCGGCGCCGCGCACGGCCTCGGCGACGCGTCTCGGGTCGGTCACGGAGCCGGGCAAAAGCCGGCTCGCAGCATTGAGGTTCTGTCTCCGTCCCGTGGACAAGTCGTCGAGGACGACGACGTCATCGCCTCGTTCGACGAGGGCGTCGACGAGGTGCGAACCGATGAAACCCGCGCCACCGGTGACCGCTGCTCTCATGTCCTCCCCCTCCTATCGCGCTGCGCTCGTTGCGGGTTGCTCACGTGCGCTTCTACCATTCCGCACGTGATGAACGTCGTGCACTACATCGCAGCTGTGCAATCGGTTTCGACGAAGTCCGGCGCCCGACATCTCGCCCTGTTCGCTGGGTTGATCGGTGGGCTCGGCGCATTGTCGATCATGCTGGGCGGAGGCTTCGGTCTCAAGTGGATCCCCGGCGGGGGTGACGACGGCCGGGCCGAGCGCATCGCGTACATCGTTGGAGGCTTACTGATCGGAGTCGGCTTCCTGTGCCTGATCATCGCCATTCACAACGGCTTCGGATCGGTCACTGTGCGCTGAGTCACCCCAGCGGCGTCAGCATCTTCCGCCCGAGCTGGGTTCGGGGGCGAGCGGCAAGTAGGCGAGATTACGCGACCAGCAGACGCCGGTGTCGAGGCCGTCCAGGTACGACACCGAACCGGCGCCGCCGGTCCAGACGTTGTCCGTGACGACCGCTCCATGGGTGTTCCCGAGGTTGACCCCCGTGATGTTGCGTCCCCAGGTCATCGAGACCTGGTTGTCCGTCACCATGACGTTCGTGGCGTTCTGGATGAAGAACGCCCCGCCGCCGGTCTGGTCCACGCCTGTCAGATCGATGGGACCGCTGACGCGGTTGCCGCTGATCGTGAAGTTCTTCAACGTGCCCGGCACGGCAGCCTGAACCTTCATCGGCTTGTTCACGAGCACGTTGTTCAGGATGCGGAAGTCGCTCATGGCGACGGCGGCCCCGCCGATGTTGAAGAAGAACAGCCGCCCTGACGAGATGGTGTTGTTGCTGATCGTCAAGTTGCTCACCGCGCCAGTGTCAGGCGGTTCGAGATCGATCGTCGCGTGAGCGATGTCGCTGATGGAATTGTGATCGAACGTGATGTTGCTGCCCCCGGCGACATCCCAACCTTGACGGCCGCTGCGGGCGAAAACTGAGCTGTCTACAACGACATCGTGGGTAAACGGACCGACATAGACCATGTCGCCGCAGACATCGGAGAC
Organism: Acidimicrobiia bacterium; assembly: GCA_024281095.1. Taxonomy (GTDB): domain Bacteria; phylum Actinomycetota; class Acidimicrobiia; order IMCC26256; family JAMXLJ01; genus JAMXLJ01. The sequence continues at coordinate 22,305 of JAMXLJ010000166.1, forward strand.
GTGCACGTTGGTGACGTGGAAGCCGTTGGTCTGACCCACCACGATGCCGTGCTGAGCCTCGAGGTCGTAACCGAGCTGATCGAGCCCGAGATTCAACGCACCCCGAATCGTCATGTCCTGCAGGGTGATATTGCTGCCACGCACGAAGAAGAACTGCGCTCGATTACGAGCTCAGGACCACCGCGCTCGTCGCGGCGGCGATGTGTCTGCGGCGCCGAGGCCCCAGTTGTGTGATGCGCACCGATGACCCCTCGATCGGCGTGATCTGCCGGGCCTGGTCTCGGGCCGTCGGCCACGCTGCGCGCGTATCGGCACGTCACCGCTCGCGCATTGAGTGCGGGGGTCATCGGGATCGAGTCCCGAACGCGACGATGTCATCGAGATGGTGTGAATGCCGCGCGAAGAGGTGTCTGATCCTGCCGAGACGCCCGCCCAAGACGACGATCCAGCGGGCCCGGCCGGCGTTCGTCCTGAGTGATGGCAGATGGCGGAGCAGCCAGAGCCACCGTTTCCATTCTCGATCGGGGCGCACGGTGTATCCCGCGGCACGCACCGTTTCGACGAGCTTGGAGTGGACGCGGCCGGACGAGTACGCCTGCCGCCACATCGCCGGTATGGAATCTCGGAGCCGGTAGTGGATCAACGCATTCTCGACGTAGTGAACGTTGACGCCCGAACGCCACAGGCGAAACGACCACTCGATGTCCTCTGCGGGAACGAACCGCTGATCGAACCCGCCGTAGCGCTCGACCACCTCCCGCCGGACCCCCATGTTCCCTCCGTTCGCGAACTGGAAGAGGCCGCCGAACGTGAAGATGCTGTGCTCTACACCGCCCCGGGAGGACACCAACCAGTCGGGGTTGAGGCGATGAACGTCGAGGCGTCCACTGACGAGCGCATGGTCGTGAAGTGCATTGCCGATCGCCCGTAGCCAGCCCGGGGCCACCACGTCGTCCGCGTCGCAGATCGCGATCGCCGATCCCCGAGCTTCTGTCATGCCGATATTTCGGCAGTAGGCGACACCCACGTCGTCTCGTGCATCGACAAGGCGTACCCGCCCGTCGCGTGCGACGTACTTCTCGACGACGGTTCGCGTCGCGTCCGACGATCCATTGTCGACCACGACGATCTCAAAGGTCCGATCCCAGTCCTGCGAGAGGAGCGCGTCCAGCTGTTCGGAGATCGTCGATGCGGCGTTGCGAGCGGGAACGATCACACTGAGCTCTACCGTGGCGGGCCGTCCTTGGGCACGCCTGCTCGACATCACACGGGCCCGTCCGCTTTGCGAAGCACGTAGAACGCTGTACCACCGAGGAACCTGCGCGATCGCGTGAGCGCGACCGCGAAGAGCTCGAATGGGTTGACGTAGAGCTCTTGGGCGTCGCGAGTCGCGGCTTGGTTGCCGGCGCCTCGGCCTGCGCGCCGTGTCGCGCGGGTGAAGAGACGCTGGGCGAGCCGCTCGCTCGCGACCCGAAGGTCGCGCCGGAACGTCCGCACGGCGATGGTCCGGTACTCCTCGAGGACGAAGCCGGTCCGCCCGGCGAGCTCGGCGATCCCCGAAGGGAACGCGTAGAACACGTGGTCCGCGTTCTCCCAAGTCACGCCGAGCTGACCGGCGCGGACCCGATGAGGAGCGTACGGGTTCGGTGTCGTGAGCACGAGAACGCCGTGAGGCGAGAGCGCCTGGTGGGCGAAGTCGAAGAGCGCCTGGGGGTTGCCGAGGTGCTCGATCACCTCACCGGCGACGACGACGTCGAACGGAGCAAGATCCGCGACCGGACCGAGCCCCTTGCATATGTCGTGAACGACGGCCTGGTATCCGGCGGCCGTCATCGCGGCGACACCGTCTTCTGCAAGATCTACGCCGATGCAGAACGAGGCCGCGTCCGCGACTTGGCGATGCAGCCACGTTGACCGTTCGGACGTCTCGAAGCAATGGTCGACGCACCCGATATCGACGACGCGTCGCTCGCGGCAGAGATCGGCGATGCGTCGTGCGCGGTTCGTGTCGTGATCGCGCGTCGCGTTTTCCAGGACGGCCCGCCGGCGCGCGAGTGCTTCTTCGGAGTTCGGATCGTCGGCGATGGCTCTCCAGGACACGGATCAGTGAGGTTCGGGGCGGCTGTTGCCACGCGCTCGCGCGTCGACCGAGTACCCGGGCCGGCACGACGACCCGCCGTCGGGGCGACAGAGCGGTTCAGCCATTACTTCGCGGACGACGGTGATCCGCTCGTGTCGAGTCACTCGTGAGGTCGAGCAGATCCTCGGGTCTCGCGCGCTCCTCCGCGACCAGGTCTACGAAATCCTGCCGAGACGCTTGCGACGCGCGGGCGGCGGCCTTCGCCCTCGCGGCGCTTCGCTTGGCGCGCCTGCGTGACCGCCGCTTGAAACGTCCGTGCCTTCTTGACTGCTCCGTGCCGCCGTAATAGCCGTCGTAGCCGTAGAACCCCTCCGGCGCGGAGTGTTCGACGCCGACGAGCACCGCTCCGACAACCGGTGCCTCGATTCGCCGGAGCAGACCCGCGCCTCGGACGGCGCTGTCGCGGGCGGTGCGGCCGGCCCGAACCAGAAGCACCGTGGCGTCGGTCGCGCTCGCGAGCTCCGCGGAATCGTTCGCAACAAGGAGTGGCGGCGAGTCGAGGATCACGACGTCGGCGAGATGAACAGCAGCGTTCGCCGCTGCCTTGACGACGCTCACGGCCCGGGCTGGAGCGGTCCCCCGCGCACTGGCCGCCATCCGGACACCCGGGATGCCCGTGTCCTGCAGCACCGCGGACAGGTCGGATGGCGTCAGGTCCGGTCCGAGATCACCAAGGTTCGGACTGGACCGGGCGCCGAAGTACCTGTGCAACGTGGGCCGCCGCGCATCGGCGTCGAGCACGATCACCGTTGCACCGGTCTCGGCGAAGGCTGCCGCGAGGTTCACGGTCGAAAGCGACTTTCCCTCACCAGCGCCGGGCGACGTGACCAGCAGCGTACGGAGCGGTCGAAGACCGGCCGGCGAACCCCCATTTCGAGTTGCTTCGGCATTCACCGGGTGGCGCGGCCACATCGCGAGAATCGAAGTCCGCAGGGTGCGGTACGCCTCGGCGAGGAGCGACGATGGCTCCTCGGCAGCGATGACGCGATAGCGCTCGTCCCTCGAGATCGGAACGGCTGATATCTCCGCGACGACGGGCATCAGCGCGGCGCCCTCGGCGGAGCGGATGTCACGGACCCTCGGCCGCAGGACCTCGAGGAGCAGGAGCAACGCGATGCCGGCCCCAAGGCCGATTGCGGCGCCCACGAGGAGCCGTGGCCACCCGGCCTTCACGACGGCCTGCTTGGGAAGCGCGCCGAAGGCCACGGTTGCAGTCGAACCCCTGGCCACACTGAGGCTGATGAGCGGCGAGTTGCTTTCCGGTGACTGTGTGAGCTGCAGGAGGCCGCGGTCCACATCGACGAGCCGAAGCGACGCCTGCCGGATCGCGGTCCGGAAGGAGTCGGCGGAATGCCCTTGGGCGATCGCGACGAAGAGCCGAGTTCGAAGATCCTCGAGTTGCTGCAACACGGCCTGATGTTGCGATTGCAGCGCGTTGAGCCGCGCACCGTAAGAAGCCGCTGACTGGCCGAAGACGACTGGAACCGGCGGATTGAGATAGATGATTAGCTCGGCAGCGAGCGCGTTCGCGGTCGCCGCGGCGAGCGTCGGGGACGGCGCCGTCGCCGCGATCGTGAGGGAACCAGTGATCTGGTTCGGCGTCACGACGACGCTCGCGGGCCTGATCGAGACCCCACGCGCGAAACCGGTGTTGTTCGGGTTCGGAGGCCCCAGGCGAGCGTCGAATGGCGGTTCGAAGGGGGTCTGGGGGCCCAGGTCGAGCGTTTCCGAGGTGTTCGCCGGGACCGCTCCGGACGAAGCGATGATCGCGAGCCGGTCGTAGTTGATGGAGGGGCTGACGTTCGTGCCGATCGGCTTCGAGACGACGACATGTGTCGCGGTGTACGAGGTCAAGGGGGCCAGATCGACCGGCTTCGGTGCCGCCGGCTCGGTCGCCAAGGCGACGAGCAGCCCGACGAGCGCGGCGACCGGCAGTACCCACCAGCGTTGGCGCAGGAGGCGCAGGTATTCCACCGGTCTCATTACCGCGGCCGCTCCTCCCTGCTTGGTTCAGTCGCGCGGCGGGGTCGAACCGCTCACGCGCTCCGCGTGAAGAGAACAATGTAGGGGAGCCTTTTCCACAGGTACAGTCGTGGGTGCGACCTTTCGCGCCGAGTCGACCGTTTCGACCCCGCGCCTGCGTCGCCACCGCCCGCGTCGCGCAACCCCGGCAGAGCGCGCACGCCTCGGAGTACCGTGCGCGCAGACCAGCGGCGGCCGCACGGAGAACAGGCAGGGGATGGATCGACGGGAGAGCGCCGGCGCGCTCCGCCGGGCGACATGGATCACGACCGCGCTGGCGATCGTCGGGGTCGCGGTCCCCCTCATGGTCGCGGCCCATTACAAGGCGCTCGGCATCCCACGCAGCGACGACTGGTCGTACCTGCTCGTCCAGTTCCGCTTCGTGCGTCACGGCACCATCAGCCTCAACAACTGGGTGTCCATGACCCTGGTCGGACAGATCGTGCTCGGCGCCCCGGTGGCACTCCTGAGCCACGAGAGCATCACCGCGATGCAGTGCTTCACCGCGGGAGCGGGGCTCATCGGCCTGGTGGCGGTCGTCCGGCTCGGACGCCGGCTCGTGCCGTCGGTCTGGCTCGGCGCGTTCGTGGCTTTGATGGTTGCGGCTGGACCGCTTTGGGGACCGCTCGCCGCAAGCTTCATGACCGACATCCCCGCGTTCACCCTGGGGATCCTCTCGCTGCTCGTCGGCGTCGAAGCCTTCCGCCGCGACCGCGTCTCGATGCCGCTCGTGGGCGCGAGTCTGGCACTCGGTTTCGCGGGGTTCGCGGTACGTCAGTACGGAATCGTCCCGCCCATTGCGGTCGCTGCGACGGCCGCGTGGGTCCTCGCCGGTCGGCGAGACACCGCGCGGCTCCGCATCCTGGCTTCGATGGCGGGGCTGTTCGTCATCGCGGTGTGCGCCCTCTTCGTGTGGTGGCGCAACCTTCCCCAATCCTTGTCACTGAGCCCGGCGGCGCCGACGTTCCATTCACTGCGGAACCTCGCGCTGAAGGGTACGAACCTCTTCCGCCTGCTCGGGCTCCTCACTGCGCCGGCCGTCTTGCTCGCCGGCCCGGCGCGAATCGTGCGGTCGGCCTGGCACGCCGCACGTCGCCTTACCGTCGCAAGCTCCTCGGCGATCGCACTGTTGATGGCGGCCATGTATCTCCACGTGCCGGCGCGGCCTTTCGTAGGCAACTACGTGTCGCGTGACGGGGTGTTGTCGACCGATGTGCTCGACGGCCCTCGACCGAATGTGCTTCCCAGAGCGCTGTTCGATCTCTTGGTGCTCGTCGGGTCGGTCGCTGCCGTGCTGCTCGTCCTCGCCGCGATCCCATCCGGCGTCGCGCTCGCCCGGAAGCTCCGCGACCGGAGCCAGTACACGACCGACCCGGTGGTCCTCGCCGTGGCACTCGCGTTCATGGGCTACTCGCTCGCATATGTCGTCGCGCTGGCGACGGGACTTCCGCTCTACGACCGTTATGTCTTGCCGCTCGTGCCGCTCGCCGCGCTCGGGGTACTGCGTGCGGCCTCCGCGCGCGAGGTTCTGGCGAAGCGTCCGAACGGCCGTGCCTTGCCGGCCGGCGGCCGGGCGAGGCTTGGCGCGCTCGCCGGCGGAGCCGGTCTGCTCGCCCTGGCCGTTGTCGGGCTCGTGTTCACCGCTGACTCGGCGTCATTCGACGGGACGCGCTGGGCGACTGCGGTTGCCGTCACGCAACGCGGGTACACGGCATTGCAGATCGACGGCGGCTTCGAATGGGACAGCTACCACCTCGGCTTCGCTCCGAGCAGCTCCCGCCCACCGAACAGCGGGACTGCTGCCCGCGCGCCGGATCCGAAGGAGCGCCGGCTGCACTATTGCGTCAAGCTACGCGTCGGCGGGCCGCCCGCTCGGTCCGTGGTGGTCGTGACCAAGCCGCTCCGTGGAACGCTCGACGGCACCAGTCGCGTCGTCGCCGCACGGACCCGGGCGTGTCTCCCGAGCGGGTGACGACTTGCGACACCGTACGGACGGCGGCGGCGATGGCGTGACAAACTGCGTCGGCATGACGGCACGGCACGGTGCGGATCCGTGACCGTCTCGGCACGACTCCCAGGTCCAGATCACGACCCTGCGCGCGAGACGGTCAATGGCGCGGTCCCGGCCGCTCGTTCCAGGATCCCGGACGAGCCTCCGCCGGAACTGCGGTTCCGCCGCGCGCTGAGGCTTGCGACGGCGTTACGGGACCTCTGGGGCTCGCGGCACGTCGTGTGGAGCTTGGCGGTTCGGCAGCTGCGTTCCACCTACAACCAGGAGGTGCTCGGCGTGGCGTGGGCGTTGCTCACACCGTTCACGCTCATGGTCGTGTTCACGTTCCTTTTCGAGCGCGTGGGCAATGTCAACACGGGTGGCGTGCCGTACCCACTGTTCTCCTATGTCGGACTGCTGCCCTGGACGTTCTTCCAGAGCTCGCTGTCGACGGGTGGATTGAGCCTTGTGAATCAGCCGCTGCTGAACAAGGTGTACGCGCCGCGTGAGGTCTTCCCGTTGTCGGAGGTCGTTGTGGGCGCGATCGGGGCTGCATGCGCGACGCTCGCTCTGGCATTCCTCTTCCTGTTCGAAGGCCGGGCGCCTTCGGCCACGTCGTATTGGGTGATTCCTCTGATCCCGATTCTCGTCGCCTTCGTGGTCGCGTGCACCCTGTTCGCCAGCAGCGTGACGGTGTATCTGCGAGACCTGCGCCATGCCCTGCCGCTCGTTCTCCAGGTCGGTTTGTTCGTGACGCCCGTGGTCTACGGACTCGACGAGATCTCGCCGAGCTTCCGGGCCGCGTACGTCGCGCTCAACCCGCTGGCGGGCGTCATCGACGGGTTTCGCCGCGCGGTGCTGATGGGCGAGGCGCCCCGGACCACGTACACCGTGATTGCCGCCGTGTCGGCGTGCGTGTACGTCCTCGGCACGTACCTCCTGTTCAAGCGTCTGGAGACCGGCTTTGCCGACTTGTCCTGACGGCGCCGTGCAGGTGGACCGCGTCTGGAAGCGGTTCCGGGCCGATCGCGGCCGGCGTCTCTTGCGCGACCACGTCGAGCGGCTCGGGGCGCGGCTGCGCGGCCCCGTACCGGGCAATCCGTGGCGATGGGTGCTTCGGGACATCGACTTCGAGGTTCCTCCTGGCGAGGCGGCCGCGATCATCGGGGCGAACGGTGCCGGCAAGTCCACGCTGCTCAAGATCATCAGTGGCGTGATGTTTCCTCACAGCGGCCGCATTGCGACCGGCGGCAGGGTGGGAGCGCTCATCGAGGTCATGTCCGGCATCCACCCGGAGCTCACGGGTCGCGAGAACGTGATGATCTACGGCATGCTGCTGGGTCTCAGCCGCAAGCAGGTCGCCTCGAAGCTCGACGAGATCATCGCGTTCGCGGAGTTGGAGGACGCCGTCGAGCGCCAGGTGAAGTTCTACTCGAGCGGTATGCGGATGCGGCTCGGATTCGCGGTCGCCGCGTTCCTGGAGCCGAGCATCCTCATCGTGGACGAGGTCCTCGCGGTGGGTGACGCATCGTTCCAGCAGAAGTGTCTCGATCGCATGCGTGACGTGGTCGGGAGCGGGACGACGTTGTTGCTGGTCTCGCACGACCTCGCCGCCGTGGGCGCAACTGCAACACGCGGGATCTGGCTCGACGAGGGGATCGTGCGCGCCGATGGCCCGATTGAAGCGGTGCTCCGCGCGTACCGCGGCGCCGTCGAGGCGGATGCGGCGGCACAGGCCGATGTCCACGGGCTCGTACGAGTTGAGGGCGTGCGTACTGAGGGGCCGGCGGGCGGTCTCGTCCAGGTGAACGAAACGTGCGTCGTGCACCTCACCGTCCGGGTCGACACGCCACGGTCGACGAACCTCTACGTTGGTGTCAGCGAGGGTGCACCGACACCGATCTTCGTCGTCCGCTACGAGGCGATGCTCGAGCCGGGAAGCACGGCGCTGGAGTTGTCCATCCCGAAGCTGCCTCTGCCTCCCGGCCAGTACTACCTGTGGTTCGGTGCATACGAGGTGGAGACGCGTATCGAGTACACGCCCTGGCAGCCGGTGGCCCCGCTCACGGTCGTGGGGGTCCGTACACTCGATCCGACGCCACAGGCGATCGTCCGGTTGTCGCCGGTGTTCGTCGACGCCCGTTGGTCGCGCGCCGGTTGACAGACCGGGACGGTGACGCCCGTGTGCGCGGCAGGGGAGTTGCTTCGTGAGTGATGCCAAGGTGGTGATCGCGGGCGCCGGTCGTGCCGGCACGTCATTGCTGCTCCAAGTGTTGACCGAAGTTGGCTTGGATACAGGGTTCGATCCCGGTGTGCCCATAGAGCAACAGGACGACCGCCCTCGCCCGGCCCCGGAATCGCCCCGCGCGCCGAGGATCGTTGCCGATCCCTCGCTGCCCTACAGGCTCGGGACGTTGCTCGACGTCAGGAGCTTCCACGTCGAGCATGTCATCGTGCCGATTCGCCAAATGGACGTGGCTGCCGCGAGTCGCCTGCGCGCAAGCGCGTACGGCCTCGCGTTGCGGCGTACGGATTCCCCGCTCCGCCCGAGTAGCGCGACGACTCAACGCGCTGCGCTCGCCAGGACTCTCTACGAGTTGATGTACACGATCGCGAGGTTCGACCTTCCGCACACGTTCCTCGTGTTCCCGCGATTTGCGCGCGACTGGGAGTATCTCGCCGACCGGCTGGGGTTCCTCGACCCGCAGATTTCCCCGGCCCAATGGCGTGCCGCGCTCGAGCGGCACGGAGTCGCCGAGCAGATCCACGAGATGCCTCTCGAGCGTCACGAGCGCGTGAAGACGGTAGCGGGCGGGTTCGCACACGCTGCGCTCGTGCGGCCCTGGGTTGGGCTCGCGCGCGCGACGCGTCCGGCCTTGGCGCAGCTGCGCCGCCGGCACGGCGCCGGATCGACGGACGCGAACGAAGCCGATGTGAGCGTGCATGTCGCGAGCATCAACACGCGCTTTGCGACCGAGTTGTGCATCCGGACGATGCGGCAGTTCGCGGGACATCCCTTCCGCCTGTTCGTCGGCGATTGCGGCTCGACCGACGGGTCAATCGACATGCTGCGGTCGTTCGAGGCCCGTGGTTGGCTCGACCTCGAGGTCGCGCCCGACGGCCGGATGCATGCCGAGTGGTTGGACAAATGGCTTCGCGAATGCTCGACACGCTACGCGGTGTTCGTCGACTCCGACATCGAGTTCTTCGAGCCCGGGTGGCTCGGCGACATGGTCGCTGCGGCACGAACGAACGATGCGGCACTCGTTTGCGCGCAGATGTTGCCGGAACGCGCGCGGTATGTCCATCCTCATACGGGTGCGAAGCGGACGCTCGGGGCCAGGCCCGCGCCATGGTTGCTCCTCGTCGACATGGAACGGGTGCGTGGGCGGGTGGACGCCAGCTTCGCCTACGTCGATGTCGTTGATCCCGAAGCGTTCGGCGGGAAGGTGGGCTACGACGTCGCGGGCGCGTACTTCGCCGCATTGCGCGACGAGGGTCTCGGTTGGGTCGAGATGCCGGAGTCGTTCCGGGCGGCGTACCGTCACTTCAGCGGCCTCTCCTGGCGGCGCGTGCTCGACTGGCGGGCGCCGTTGCGGCTCCGGCCTGGCCAGGCTCCACGAATCGCGGTCGTGATCGCGCATCTGTGGCGCGCTCGGGCACTGCGTTACGGCGAGGACGCCCCCGGCTCACCGCCCGCCTGACCGGACCGCGGGACCACGGCCCCACCTCGGCCGGGAATCGCGTCTGCCCGCGCTTGTTCGTACAGCGCGCGCAGCCGGCGCCCCACCAGCACGGGTGAACGCTCCTGCGCGAGAACATTCGTGGCGGCCGTGGTGCGCTCGCGTGACTGTTCATCCACCAGTGCCTCGTGCAGCGTCGCTGCCAACGCTTCGGGATCACCCGGCGGTACCACCCATCCGGTGCCGTCTTCGCGGACCGACTCACCGAGCGCGCCGGTGTCGGAAACCACCACGGGAACGCCGCGGGCGTACGCATCGTGAAGCACGGCACTCTGAGACGCGAATCCCGTATACGGAAGCACGACGACGCTTGCCCCGCCGAAGAGCTGCTGCTTTCGCAGCGCGGTCACGTAGCCGATTTCGACGCTGATACGAGGGTCACGTCCGGCGGCATCCGAAACCTGCTGCTCGAGCTCGCGCTTGCCCCGTCCGGCGAAGACGAACCTCGCCTCCGTACGCCGGAGTCGATCGATTGCGTCGAGCAGCACGGGGATGCCCTTGTTTTCGCGGAACGTGCCGAAGAAGAGCACGGTCGGGGGGCGGGACACCGACCTCGTCTCGGGCGGTCCGTTCGGTCTGATGACCGGCAGGTGCACGAGGTGAACGCGTGAAGGGTCCACTCCGAACTCGCCGACGAGCCGGCGCTGCACGTAGTCGTGGTGCACCACGAGATGGCCCGCGTTGCGGTACAAGCGGCGCAAGAGGTTGCGCTCCAAGGGCTCGGGGAGTCGCGTCGTGTGAGGCATCACGTCGTGCACACTCGACACGAGCGCGACGCGTCGACGGATGCGGGCGAGATCCCACGGATCGGTGAACCGATTGAGATACATGACATGGCACACGTCCGGGGTGAAGGACGCGAGTACGCGCCTGCGTGCCCGCACGCGACCGATGTACGTCGACGCCCGCTCGGCAGTCCACCGTACGCTTCCCTCACGGACCGGAGTCACCGCGGGGAGCGATGCATCCACCGTGCATCCGGGGAAGGGTGATGACGTGATCGGGTCGGCGTGCCTCGGTGTCGTGTGCACGAAGAGCCGATCACCGGCGCCGATCACGCCCGCGGCCGGCGCCAGTTCCTCGCCTCGGCAATATGGCCAGTACCAGTAGATGTCCACGCTGTTACACGAAGACCGTGCGGGCGCGCATGCTCCCGCGCACCTGCCCGAGCCGGTTCGCGGCGACCCAAGCCCAGCGCGCACGACCGGTCGTCGTCACAACCGTGGGAAGGTACGCGACGAGCCAGAGCCACGACTTCCAGCCGGCCACCGGTGAGGGTGCGGGCAGGCCGAGCTCGATCACACGCCGGCGGACCATCGGGCGAGCGAGGCCATACTGCGTTCCCTGCCGCCACAGGTCACGGAACGATTGGCGATATCGGTAGTGCACGCGTGCTTCGGGCTCGAAGTGCACCCGCACACCCTGCTCGTACAGCCGAAGTGAGAACTCGGCGTCCTCGGCACCGAGGAACGCTTCGTCGAAACCGCCGGTCATCTCCCACACGTCGCGCCGCAGCCCGAGATTGCCCCCCGACACGACCGGGAACAGCCCGAACCAGGTTGCGCACGTGCACGCGCTCGGTCGCCCCCTTGTGCCGACGAGCCAGGGCGGGTTGAGGCGGTCCACATCCAGAGGGCCGGTCACGACCTGATGCAGCTCGAGGGCCTCACCCATCGCCCGGACCCACGTGGGTGCCACGACGTCGTCGCCGTCGCAGATCGCGATGGCGTCGAACCGCGCGGCGCGGACACCAGCGTCGCGTGCGTAGCACAATCCGGCTCGGTTCGTTGCCGCGACGACCCGCACGCGCGCGTCGCGCGACGAGTAGCCCTGCGCCACTTCAGCCGTAGCGTCCGAGGACAGGTTGTCGACGACGACGATCTCCCAAGGCCCGCCCCATTCCTGGGAGAGGAGCGCGTCGAGTTGCGCGGGCAGCGTCTCCGCGACGTTGCGGGCCGGGATGACGACGCTCAGGCCCAATTCAGCGTTCCGTTGCCGTGAGCCCGGAGCTGGTGGCGACGAGATCGGCGAGGGCGCGCTCGAATCGTTCCGCGATCGCGTCAGGATCGACTTCAGGACGCCGCGCGTGCCGGCGCGCCGCGTCCGCGAGCCGGCCGTACGTCGCGGGTTCGAGCATCCGATCGAGCGCCGCGGCCCAAGCGTCGACGGGCAGGTCCGCAGCGAGGACGATGCCACCCGGCCCGATGGCCTCCTGCACGGCGGGCAGGTCGCTGCCGAGCACGGGGATTCCGTTTGCCTGCGCCTCCAGCACGACGCGCGGGCGGCCGTTCGACCGATAGGGGGCGAGCAGCACGCTCGCATCGGCGTAGAGCCTGCGGGCGTCCGGGTCGAACTCGCGAAGCTCGACGTTGGGGCAGCGCCCGATCTCGGCGAGGAGTGCGTCGCGCGCCGCGGGCTCGAGGGGTGTGGACGGGGCGAACGTGAACAACACTCCCGGTCGAGCGCGCACCACACCCAGAGCGATGTCGAGACCGTAGAGGGGCGTCGGGTTGACGAGCAGGACGCGCTCACGCCGGCTCTCGACGAGGCAGTGACGCACCGATACCAGCGAGGGAATCGTGATCGCGTGATGGCCGAGCCGGCGTGCGGTGTCCTCGTGCGCCCGAGCATTTGCGATCAGGAGATCGGGTGGCGCCGCCGACACGGTCAGATGACCGAACGCGTTGTGTTCCCGGACGTACAACACGCTCGGAATGCCACGCTTCTGCAGCAGCCGCCGGATGCGGCGCCACGCCATGCGGTCGATGCTGCTCGTGACCACGACATCGGGATGGAACGAGCCGATGACCGCCGAAAGGGAGTTCTGGGGTAGGAAGGCCTCCCAGCTCTCGACGTTGCTCGGCCCTGGCGTGCGAACGGGGCGTCTCCCGATCGTTGCAGCCGCTCCGGCAACCGGACGCGTCAGCGGCCACGCGCCGAGCTTCACGGTCAGATTGACTGCGCGCGTATGGAGGTACCGGCGCCGTGGCGCCCGTTCGACCTGCAGCAGCGTTGCCACGTCATGGCCTCGCTGTGCGAGATGATCGGCGAGCTCACGAGTGCTGCGGGCCGATCCGCCGACTGCAACGCCGGATACGAAGAGGATGCGCATCAGGTCGGGCTCGTGAAGGTCAACTGCATCTCTGGACCACCGCGATGTCGATCGGCCGACATCGCTCCTCCACAAGTGTCGCACGCCGGAATCGACCGCACCCGTCGCAGTACCCTTCTCGACCGATGCATACCTCTTCGCCCGCTCGTTGCGATCGTGCGGACCACGACCGTGCATCGGGGTCGGACGGCCGGCGGGTGCGAGTGTTGTGGCTCGTCAAGGGACTCGGTCCCGGGGGCGCCGAGCGACTGCTCGTGGCTGCCGCCGCAAGCCACGACCGTGCAGGCTTCGAGTTGGAGAGTTGCTATCTGGTCCCGTGGAAGGACGCGCTCGTCGCGGACCTCGCAGGACTTGGAGTTCCCTCGGAGTGCATCGGTGCCGGCAACGACCGTGACCTCCGCTGGATGGCCCGTCTTCGAGAGCGGCTCGTGCGCCGGCCGGTCGACGTGCTGCACGCCCATTCGCCGTACCCGGCTGCACTGGCGCGGCTCGTGGCCCGCTCCGTCCCGAGAGCCGTGCGGCCGCGGCTCGTGTTCACGGTGCACAACACCTGGCACAGCTTTGCTCCTCTGACGCGCTCACTCAACGGCGCAACCTTCGCTCTGGACGACGCCGACATCGCGGTGTCGAGCGAGGTCCACGACACGCTCCCACCGGGGCTGCGACGGCGAACCGAGGTCGTCGTGCACGGTATACGCCTCGACGAAGTGGCGGCCCAGAACCGGTTCCGTCCCGACGTGCGCAGAGAACTCGGGTTGAATCCCGACGAGATCGTGATCGGAACCATCGCGAACTTCCGTCGACAGAAGGACTATCCCAACCTGCTCGCCGCGGCCAGGATCCTCGCCGATCGCGGTGTTCCGGCCCGGATCGTCGCCGTGGGTCAGGGGCAGCTCGAAGGCGAGACGCGCGCGCTGCATACACGCCTCGGTCTCGGGAATCGTGTCGTCCTGTTGGGCCGGCGCGAGGACGCGGTGAAGGTGCTCGCCGCGTGCGATGTGTTCACGCTGGCGTCCCACAACGAAGGGCTGCCCGTCGCCTTGATGGAAGCGCTCGCTCTCGGACTGCCCGTAGTCGCAACCGCGGTCGGCGGCGTGCCCGGCGCCGTCACCAACGGTGTGGAAGGGATCCTCGTGCCGCCGAAGGAGCCGGTACAGCTCGCCGATGCGCTCGCCAAGATGGCCGCCGATCCGGCTCTGAGAGCCCGCATGGGTGCCGCGGCTGCCCGGACCGCGCGACGGTTCGACATCCGCGTGGCGGTACGGCGGATCGAGGATCTCTATCGGAGGGTGCTCGCATCGTGACGTCGGCACGCCCCGGGTCCGTCTCTGGAGATCTGGTCGTGAGGCGGGCCGTAGCGGCAGACCGCGCCGAGATCGTCGCACTCCTCGCGGCCTCGCTCGGGCGTGACAAGGAGGATTCACGGTACGACCTCCTGTTCTCGTGGAAGCACGAAAGGAACCCGTTCGGCCCGTCACCGATGTGGGTCGCATGCGATGAAGGACGGGTGGTCGGGTTCCGAGCGTTGATGCGTTGGTCGTTCGAGCGTGCGGGACGCTCCGTTCGCGCGGTGCGAGCCGTCGATACCGCGACCCATCCGGACTATCAGGGACGTGGGGTCTTTCGACGGTTGACGCTGCATGCGTTGGAGGAGCTACGCGCGGAAGACGTGGGGTTCGTATTCAACACGCCGAACCTCCGCAGTCGCCCCGGGTACCTGAAGATGGGCTGGACCGTCGTCGGCCGCGTGAGGACCTCGGTCCATCCGCGCTCGCCGGCGGCGCTCGTCCGCCTTGCGCGTTCACGGGTCGCGGCCGAGCGCTGGTCAGAGGTAGTGGGCGCGGGGCAGCCCGTCACGGCCGCGTTCCAGAATCCTGCGGAACTCGCCGCACTTCTCGCTTCCCAACCACCAGCGGCGGCACTTCGCACGGCGCGTACCGTCGAGTACCTCCAATGGCGCTACGGCATCGAGCCGCTCCACTACCGCACCTTCCTCGGCGCGAGCGGTGTACGCGACGGGGTCGCGTTCGTGCGTGTCCGTCGGCGCGGCGTGGCGCGTGAAGCCGTACTCGCCGACGTCCTGGTACCCGGCGGCGACAGCAAGGTGAAGGCACGCTTGGTGCGCCGCGTGTGTCGAGAAGTTGACGCTGACTACGTCCTCAGCTTCAGCCGCGCGCTCGCCGACGGGGCCGGCTTCGTGCGGATACCGCGCCAGGGCCCGGTTCTCGTCTGCCGTGCGGTGTGCGACTCCCCGCGCCCGCGGCTCGGCGATTGGGATCTGAGCCTCGGCGACATCGAGTTGTTCTGATCGGACTGGCGTCAGTCGCGGAACCACAGGCCTCTTCGCTGCGGCCCGGACCGGAGCAGTTCCGACACGGTGACGCTCTGCAAGCCTCGTTCGCCGAGGCGAGCGATCACGGCTTGTGCAATCTCTTCGTGGCTCGCGCTCGGCGGCGGCACGTCGTCGTCCGTGAGCACGAGTGAGTCATGGAGCACGACAACGGCTCCGGCACTCGCGAGCTCGCCGACCCGATCGGCGATCTCCTCGGCGCTGTGGTCGGCCCAGTCCTGGCCGTCGACGGTCCATGTCACCGGAACCAGGCCTGCCGCGCGCATCGCCGCAACGGTGGTGATCCGCTGCGCGCCATGCGGTGCACGGAACAGCCGAACAGGCACACCCGAAAGACGGCTGAGGCGGTCACGGCCTTCCCGTGACCGTCGGTAGACCTCCGCGGCCGGAAGGCTCGTGAGCCTCGTATGGTCGAGGCCGTGGAGCGCGATCTCATGGCCTGCGCTCACCACTGCGGCAACCAGATCCGGGTGCGCCTCCGCGCGATCGACGAGCGTGAAGAAGGTCGCCCGCGCTCCCGCGCGGCCGAGAGCATCGAGCACCCCGGGCGTGGACGACGGGTCGGGACCGTCGTCGAAGGTCAGGGCGACGATCGGGCGGTCCGTGACGGCACCCTTGATCGAGCTGACGCCGCGCAGGCACGGTGCGACTGTCGCCCATGCGCGACGGCGCAACCGCCGCGGTACGACGTCACGCACCCGCGCAGCCATCATGGGATCCTACGTCCGGCTCTCGCTACCATGCGCGTCCACGTCTGTGGTGCGACCGCACAAGGGTGAAGAAAGGGCAGGGACACGCGCAGGGACACGGCGAGGGAACTTGCCCTTCGCGCGCTCAAGATCTCGGCGGGCGCCGCCGACCGGTTGCGGCCTACCCGCCGCGGTGCCGTTCTGCTCGCATACCACCGTGTGGGGGCCGGGTCGGGCGTCCAGCTGGATCTCCCGCGCGACCTGTTCGACGCACACATGGCGATATTGGCCGACAAGGGCGACACGGTTCCGCTCGGCGAGGCGCTCGCATCGTTGCAGACGCCGGAGGTCCCAGCTCGCGATCCGGTGGTGGTCACGTTCGACGACGGCTCCTCGGACTTCGTCGACACCGTGATGCCGGTCATGGTCGAACGCGGCATTCCCGTCACGCTCTATCTCGCCACCGGATACGTCGAGGAGCAGCGCGCCCTCCCGTATGGCGGTCGTCCGCTCTCCTGGGCGGCACTGGCGGACGTGATCACCACCGGGCTCGTCACCATCGGGTCCCACACGCACAACCATGCCGTGCTGGCCCGTGCATCGGCGTCGCTGGCCCGCGACGAGATCGAGCGCTCGGTCGAGCTCATCGGCGAGCGGCTCGGCATCAGTGCGGAGCACTTCGCGTATCCGAAGGGGCTCAGCGGGTCGCCGGCTGCCGAGGCCGTCGTGCGCCAAGCATTCCGCTCCGCGGCTCTGGGTGGGACGCGACCGAATCCTTACGGTGCGACGGACGTTCACCGCCTGCGGCGGTCACCCGTCCAAGCGGCCGACGGCATTCGCTGGTTCGAGGCGAAGCTCCGTGGCGGCATGGGTCTGGAGGGCGACCTCCGACGGGCCCTCGATCGTTTGCGGTACGGGAACGTGACGACGTGACGTTGTCACAGCGAAGTCGCCGTCCCAAGCGTCTGCTGCATGTCACGACCACGGACATCAGCCTCGTCCTGCTTCTCGGTGCGCAGCTGCGTGCCTTCGCCGCCGCGGGCTACGACGTCGTTACCGCTTCCGCCCCGGGGCCGTGGGTGAATCGGCTTCGCGAGTGGGGTGTCGGCCACCATCCTCTGCGCTATGCAACGCGGGCGTTCGCTCCGTCGCAGGACGCCCGCGCGCTCTTGGAGTTGCGAACTCTGTTCCGGCGGTTGCAGCCGGACGTGGTCCACACACACAACCCCAAGCCGGGCCTCTACGGACGCGTGGCTGCACGCCGAGCGCGCGTACCTGTCGTCGTCAACACAGTTCACGGCCTGTACGCGGCGGACGACGATCCCTGGGTCAAGCGGGCGGTGGTGTACGCATCAGAGCGGTTGGCCGCGACATGCTCCGATGCCGAGCTCGTGCAGAACCCGGAGGACCTGGAGGTGCTGCGTCGCCTGCGCGTACCTGCCGACCGGCTCCATCTTCTGGGCAACGGCATCGATCTCACCCGCTTCGATCCCGAGCGGCTCGGCACGTCACGACGTGCCGAGGTCCGCGTCCGTCTCGGCATCCGAGCCGACGACGTCGTGTGTGGCGTGGTCGGCCGTCTGGTGTGGGCGAAGGGCTACCGCGAGGTGTACGAAGCGGCAAGGCGGCTACGAGACGTCGACTCGAGCGTGCGCTTCGTCGTCGTCGGTCCCTACGACTCGAAGCGCGATGCGCTCACTCCCGAAGACGTCGCGCGTGCTGAACGCGAGGGGCGTGTGATACATCTCGGTCTCCGCGACGACATGGAGGAGCTCTTCTCCGCGTTCGATGTCTTCGTGTTGGCGTCGCACCGGGAAGGGTTCCCGCGTGCGGCGATGGAGGCTGCGGCGATGGCGCTGCCGGTCATCGCCACGGATGTGCGCGGCGGTCGTCAGGTCGTGGACGACGGGATCACCGGCCGGCTCGTCCCGGTCCGTCAACCCTCGGCTCTCGCGGCGGCCGTGACGGAACTTGCCGCTGACGCGGAGCTTCGCCGCCGCATGGGCGCGGCCGGAAGGGCAAAGGCGCTCCGTGAGTTCGACGAGCAGCGCGTCATCCACAGGACGCTCCGCATCTACGACCATCTCCTCGGCCAGGCCGGAGACAAGGCGCACGTCGAGTGAGCAGCCGGATCAATCGCCTTGGCAAGTGGGTGTTCGATCGTGCAGTTGGCGCGGCGCTCCTCGTCGCAGCCGCGCCGATCATGGGTCTCGTCGCGCTCGTCGTGCGCGCACGGCTCGGTCGGCCCGTCCTGTTCCGGCAACGGCGGCCGGGATTGCACGGCCGCCCTTTCACGATCTTCAAGTTCCGGACAATGACCGATGCGCGCGACCAGAACGGCGTGCTGTTGCCTGACGCGGAACGGGTGACGCGAACCGGCCGCGTGCTGCGAGCGTGGAGCCTTGACGAGCTTCCAGAGTTGCTGAACGTCGTTCGGGGCGACATGAGCTTGGTCGGGCCCAGGCCGCTGTTGATGGAGTACCTCGAGCTCTACTCCGTGGAGCAGATGCGGCGACACGACGTGCGACCGGGCATCACCGGCTGGACACAAATTTGCGGCCGCAACGCCTTGTCCTGGGACGAAAAGTTCGCCCTTGACCTCTGGTACGTGGAGAACTGGTCGTTCCTGCTGGACCTACGGATCCTCGTCCGCACCGTGCCGGCGTTGCTGTCCCGTCAGGGGATCACCTGGCCGGGACATCCGACGATGCCGAACTTTCCGGGTGAGACATGACCATACGGGTTCCGATCCGGCCCCGGCACGGACAACAATGCGTGGCCTCGGTGAGATTCTCCGGGCACCACTCTTGCGCAGCGGGTGAAGCAGCAACTGGTCGGGATGCCGATCACCGGCACCGTTGCGCCGGCGGGCATCAAGGGCGTTCACGGATGAGGCAGGCATGACCCGAATTCTCGGTGTTTGTCACGACGTCTTCATTTGCTCGGCGTGCATCGTCGAGGACGGAGATGTCGTGGTCGCGATCCCGGAGGAGCGCCTCGACCGGGTGAAGATGAGCAATGTCTTCCCGACGACCGCGGTGCAGGCGTGCCTCGAGCAAGCGGGCATCGACATGTCAGAGCTCGACGAAATAGCGGTGGCCTGGAATCCAGTGATCGATCTCGAGACGACTCCTTCTGGCTACCTGAACGCACGACGGTGGCGGGTGGAGCACCTCACCCAGGTTCCCGCGCGGTTCCTCGGGTTGGCCGGGCGGCAGGCCGGTGCCACCGCGACGTTCATCGACTTGTGGCCGGACGCGCCCCCTATCACGTACGTCGACCACTACCTCGCACACCTTGCAAACGCCGTGTATCTCTCGCCCTATGAGGAGTGCGCGGCAGCGGTGATCGACGGACGTGCCGAACGTCGGACCGGCATGCTCGCTCGCGCGAGCGGCGTCGATCTCGAGGTGCTCGGAGAGACGAACTTCCCGCAATCGCTCGGCTTGATGTACGGCGCGGTGACGCAGTACCTCGGGTTCACGCCGGACTCCGACGAGTGGAAGGTCATGGCGCTCGCCGCGTATGCCGACGCCGACAACGAGTTCCTGGCCCCGATGCGTCGGCTCGTCGAGATCGATGAAGCAGGTGGGTTCTCCGTCGCGCTCGAGTACTTCGCGTACTACAACTTCTGGGATCGCCGCATGTACTCCGACCGCTTCGTGGAGACCTTCGGCCCACCGCGAGCGAGGGCCGAGGACATCACCGAGCGGCACCAGCGCATTGCCGCGGCGCTTCAGCTCGTGTTCGAGGAGAGCATGGCCGGCATTCTCCGCGCGCTCCATGCCCGTACGGGCCTGGATCGGCTCGTGCTCACCGGCGGCTGCGCGATGAACAGCGCGTTCAACGGCAAGATCAGCGAGCTCACCCCGTTTCGCGAATCATTCATCACGAGCTGTCCCGATGACTCCGGCACGTCGATCGGTGCGGCGCTCTACCGTCACGGCGTTCTCACGGGAACCCGCTCCGCGGCGTTCTCGCCCACCAACTACTGGGGTCCCTCCTACAGCGACGAGGACTGTCGGGCGACAGTGGAGAGCTTCAAGCTTCCGAATCACACCGTGGTCGACGATCCGGCCGAGGCCGCGGCCCGCGACCTCGTCGTCGGCCGGCTCATCGGCTGGTTCCAAGGTCCGATGGAGTTCGGGCAGCGAGCGCTCGGGAACCGTTCGATCCTCGCGGACCCGCGCCACGCCGACGTCAAGGACCGCGTCAACGCGGCGGTGAAGTACCGGGAGAGCTTTCGGCCGTTCGCGCCGGCGGTGCTCGCCGAACATGTCCCAGCGTGGTTCGAGTGCCCGATCGGGACCCATGTTCCGTTCATGGAACGGGTCCTGCGATTCCGGCCGGAACGCGCTGCCGAAGTGCCCGCTGTGGTGCACGCCGACGGCACCGGCCGCCTGCAGTCGGTCGATGCCTCCACCAACCCTCGATTCCACGCGTTGATCCGGTCGTTTCACGAGAAGACAGGAATCCCGATGGTGCTCAACACGAGCTTCAATTTGAACGGCGAGCCGATCGTGTGCACGCCGAGGGACGCGGTCCGCACGTTCTTCTCGTGCGGTCTCGACGTGCTCTACCTCGGCAACGTCCGCATCGAGAAATGAGGACGCCCGCGGTCCTTGGTGGGTCGCCGGCGTTCCCCGACGGCCTGCAGTTCGCCCGTCCGACGTCGCCACCACTGAACCGTGTCATGGCGCGGCTCGCGCCCTCTCACGACCGGGGCATCCTTACGAACGGTCCGC
The DNA here is from genome assembly GCA_024281095.1 of Acidimicrobiia bacterium. Classification (GTDB taxonomy): domain Bacteria; phylum Actinomycetota; class Acidimicrobiia; order IMCC26256; family JAMXLJ01; genus JAMXLJ01. The sequence continues at coordinate 43,096 of JAMXLJ010000166.1, forward strand.
TCGTGCGGGAACTCGAGGAGCGCATCGCGCGAAGGCTCGGCTGCCGGCATGTCGTGGCCGTGTCATCTTGTACCGCCGGACTCATGCTTGCGTTCCGGGCGCTCGGGGCCAGCGGACCGGTCGTACTCCCGAGCTTCACGTTCGCGGCTTCCGCTCACGCCGTTGCGTGGAACGGCTTGGAGCCGCGCTTCGTGGAATGCGACCGCTTGACGTTCCAGCTGGACCTCGTCGACGCGGCCCGCCACCTCGGCGGCGCCGCAGCTCTCCTGGCCGTGCACGTGTTCGGCGCACCGTGCGCTCCCGCCAAGACGGAAGCGCTCGCGCTCGAGGCGGGCGTGCCTCTCGTATTCGACGGAGCCGCGGCGATGGGCGCACGTACCGGCGACCGGCCGGTCGGCGGTTTCGGAGACGTCGAGGTGTTCAGCCTGAGCCCCACCAAACCGTTGATCGCGGGTGAAGGCGGCCTGGTCGCGACGAACAGGGACGACATCGACCACATGGTTCGCATCGGACGCGACTATGCGAATCCGGGCGACTATGACACGCGATTCGTCGGCCTGAACGCTCGGATGTCGGAGTTCCACGCCGCGGTTGCGCTCGAGTCGCTCGAGACGCTGGACGACCAACTTGCCGTCCGCGCTCTGCTGGCGAGTCGATATCGGGACGGCCTCGCGTCGGTTCCCGGGCTTCACCTGCAGCAGATCGAGCCCGGGGACGTTCCGACTTGGAAGGATCTCACGGTTTCGGTCGACCCGGAAGGCTTCGGGATCACCCGTGACCAACTGGTCGAGGCGCTCGGCGCCGACGGCATCGACACACGGTCGTATTTCGACCCCCCCGTCCACCGACACCGGGCCTACACCTCTTGCGCGACCGACCGGCTGCCCGCTACCGACGCCACCGCGTCTTCAGTCGTGAGCTTGCCGATCTATCCCGGGCTCTCCCTTCGCGACGTGGACAAGGTGGTCGCCGCGGTTCGGGCCGCGCCGGCAATGGCCGGCCGGCGCCCGATTTGAGCCTTGAGGCCGGACGGCGTCGGAATGTCCGGCCTACTAGCGCGGGGAGCGTCGTCCGGGGTACGGTCGTTTGATGCGTCTTTGACGTTCGCATGTGGACCTTTGAACCACGCAGCGAGCGCACAATGACGCACATGTCTCGGGTGGGGGGCAGGCATGTCGGAGGCACTGGCTACAGGCGTCGAGGCGCGAGCGACGCGCTCGCGGCGTCCCACGTTGCGGCCGACCGGGGCCGTGCGGGCCGTCGTCGACGCCGTGATCTGGTTGGTCGCGCTGTACATCGCGGTCTTGCTTCGGCTGGATTTCAAGATCACGCGGCTCGACGGTTTCGAGGTCGGCCTCCTGGTTCCGGTCGCCTGGGTCGCTCAATGGGTGGTGGGGTACTGGGTCGGCCTGTACAGCGGACGCTGGATCCTCGGGTCGTTCGATGAAGTTCCCGCGCTCGTGCGCGCGGCCGTCTCGGTGACCGCCGTGCTGTTCGCCGTCGATCTGTTCGTAGACAACCCACGTCCGGCTCCGCTGAGCAGTGTCGTGGCGGCGGGCACGATCGCGCTCGTCGGCCTCTGCGGCGCGCGGTACAGCGGTCGCAGCCTGCTCGACCGGCGTCGCCGGGCGCGCGTCTCCGGCGGTGTGCGCGCCATCGTGTTCGGTGCGGGCGATGGCGGGCAGCGCATCGTCCAGGCCATGCTCTACGACAGCAAGAGCCCGTTTGTTCCCGTAGCGATCCTCGACGACGACCCGTCGAAGCGAAACCTCTCGATATGCGGTATTCGCGTGCTCGGCGAACGGTCTGCCATCGAAGCCGTCGCGCGTTCGCACGACGCCTCGGTGTTGATCGTCGCGATCCCGACAGGCGACGGCACACTCGTACGCGAGCTCGCGAGACTCGGGCAAGAGGCCGGGCTCGAGGTGCGTGTGCTGCCCTCTGTACCCGAGCTCTTGGGCAGCAACGTCGGGCTCGGTGATCTCCGCATTCCGAACGAGTCCGATCTCCTCGGGCGGCGGAAGATCGAGACCGACCTTCGGTCGGTCTCGCGTTATCTCCACGGCAAACGAGTCGTGGTGACGGGAGCCGGTGGTTCGATCGGTTCGGAGCTCTGTCGACAGATCGCCGAGCTCGGCCCGGCCGAGCTGCTCCTCTTGGATCACGACGAGTACGGACTTCACACGGTTCAGCTGTCACTCGAAGGCCGGGCACTGCTCGATACGCCGGACGTCCTCCTCGTGGACGTCCGCGATCACGAGCGTGTCGCCGAGGTCTTCCGCTCGGTCCGGCCGCAAGTCGTGTTCCATGCGGCCGCCTTGAAGCATCTTCCGCTCTTGCAGTCGCACCCGAACGAGGCGCTCAAAACGAACATCTGGGGGACACTGTCCGTGCTCGATGCCGCCGCTCGCGTCGGCGTGGAGCGTTTCGTCAACATCTCCACGGACAAGGCAGCGGATCCGTGCAACGCACTCGGTTATTCCAAGCGGATCACCGAGTTGCTGACCGCCCACTTTGCACGGAACGAGCCCGGTATCTACGTGAGCGTCCGGTTTGGCAACGTTCTCGGAAGCCGTGGGTCCGTGCTCACTTCTTTTCAGAGGCAGCTCGCCTCTGGTGGGCCGCTCACGGTCACCGACCCCGACGTGACGCGCTACTTCATGACTGTCGAGGAAGCGGTTCAGCTCGTCGTGCAGGCGGGCGCGATTGGTCGTTCGGGCCAGGTGCTCGTGCTCGACATGGGTAAGCCGGTGCGCATCGCCGACATCGCGCGCCAGCTCGCAGTGGCGAGCAGGTCCGACGTGGCGATCGAGTACACGGGGCTTCGCCCGGGCGAGAAGATGCATGAACAGTTGTTCTGCGAGGCCGAACACGCCGGGCCGGGCCCGCATCCGCTCATCCGCCATGCCGAGGTCCCGCCGCTGCACCCGGACTTCGTCCGTGGCATCGACGCCGTGCTCCCGGCACACGAGATGCTCGAAGTCCTGCGCTGCTTGGCAACCAAGCCGATCGCGGACAAGGACGTGGTGATCGATCTGGTGGACGGCCGTGAGCTGGACGACGCCTCGGAGAACGCGGGCGCGGTCGCAATTGGCGAGTGATCACCTGATGCCCGTCGGCGGGGCTCTCCGAGGTCGGAACTTCCTCGGGAGGAGTGTGTGAGGGTCGACTCCCGCGTCGCCGTGGACGTGCTCGACGAGCCGCGGCGCCGGTCCCCCGTGGTCGAAGACGGCCCGTTCACCGGCCCCCTCGGAAGGCTCTTCGCGGCAGCGGTCGTCGCCGTCATCGCGGTCGGCGTCGTGATGCGGTTCGTGGTGCGGTCGCCGCTGTGGGAAGACGAGGCGCTGACGGTGCCGATCGCCCGCCGTCCCATCGGGCAGCTCCCGCACCTGTTGTCGCACGACGGATCGCCGCCCGTCTACTACGTGCTGCTGCATATCTGGATCAAGGCGTTCGGTACCGGCAAGATCGCGGTGCGGGGTCTCTCCGGTGTCATCGGCGTCGCGACGTTGCCCGCGGCCTACTTCGTCGGCCGCAGGATCGGCGGTCGGGACCGCGTTCGGTCGCAGTGGATCGCCTGGGCGGCAGTCCTCATCGTGGCCACGTCGCCGTACGCGCTCCGGTACTCGAGCGAGGTCCGCATGTACCAGCTCGAAGCGCTCCTTGTCCTTGTCGGATACGTGCTCGTGGCGAACGCACTGGAACGGCCGACATTGGGCTGGCTCACCGGCATCGCGGTCATGACCGCGCTGCTGCTCTATACGCAGTACTGGATCTTCTACGTGCTGGCGGCCGTCGTCGTCGCGCTCGCGGTCGAGGTTCGCCACGTTGGTGTCCGTTCGGCACCGGGACGCGTGCTGGGAGCGATCGCGGTCGGATGTCTCGCCTTCGTGCCCTGGCTGCCGACCTTCCTGTACCAGTCGCGTCGCACGGGCACCCCGTGGGCGATGCGCGTGAACCCGCTCCTCGCCGGTTTCCGCCTGCTCCTCGGCTTCGCCGGCCAGATCGGGATGGCGGCGTACACCTTGGTGGCGATGCTGTGCTTCTTGGGCATTCTCGGGCTGTTCGGTGTCGCGACGGAGCGATACCGAACGGAACTGGACTGGCGAACGCGACCGGACATCCGATGGTGCGCGTACGTGACCGGAGCGACGGTCGTGATCGGGCTCTCGCTCGCATACGTCGGCGTCGGTGCAGCCGCGATCCGTTACCCCGCGATCATCTTCGGCCTCTTCTGCGTCGTGGTGGCCGCCGGTGTCGTGGCGCTCGGCGACCGGCTTCTCCGCTACGGCGCTCTGGGTCTCGTCGTCGTATCCGGCCTCGTCGGCGGCTACCACAACTCGGTCCGGCTCCGGACGCAGGCCGCCGAGGTTGCCCGAGCGGTGAACGCCACCGCGGTAGCAGCCGACATCGTCATCTATTGCCCGGATCAACTCGGCCTCGACGCCTACCGTCTCGTGAGACCATCGGTACGGCAGTATGCGTTCCCGACGTTCGCTTCGCCGGAGATCATCGACTGGGTCGACTATGCACACCGGAACCAGGAGTTCCACGCGGCGGGTATCGCCGGGAATCTCGCCGACCCCGCGACGTTCGCAGCCGAGGCCGTTCGGCGGGCTGGTCCCGCGGGGTCGATCTGGTACGTCTGGTCAGACGGGTACAAGACGTTCGGCAACAAGTGCTCGGCGATTTCCCGCGAGCTCGGGAAGCTGCGCCCGAATGCGAGCAGGGTCGTGCGGGCGCGGCTCACCGTCTTCGAAAGCGAGAACGTGACGAGATTCTCGCCCTGAGCGGGCGAGACCGCTCAATCCGTCGCCGACTCGTCCCGGTGCCGTTCCGCCCCGTTGGCCGCGGCGCGAGCCGATGCGATCTCGACGACGGCTTCGCACGCGACGAACGCGACCGCGAGCCAGCCAAGTGTCCGCACACGCCAGAGCTGCGTCGGCCACTCGAAGATCGGCTTCAGGTGCGTCACGAACTGACTCGCTGCCGCGTACAGCCCGCACAGCCCCAATGCGACGAACGGCAAGAGGCGCAGGACGATCCGCCAGCGCGGTCGCGTCATGACGAGCAGGACGAGCGCGCCGGTGACCACGCCGCACCACGGGCGAACCAGCGCACTACCGATGATGGTCGCGATCACGACGGTGCCCGCGATCGTGGCGTTGCTCGCTCGACCCGCTTCCACCAGCGCAGGCGACGCCAGCTCCGGAATCACGAGCGCGGGCGCGTCCCCTGTGGTCGACGCCAGGAGCGTCCGACGTTGCCGGCGCGAGCGGCCCGTTGTGAGCACGAGGATGCCCAGACACATCACTCCTCCGGCTACCGAAAGCGCCAGCGCAGTCCACACCGTGTGCTGTGGCGTCCAGTCCAAAGTCACTGTGATCGGCGCGCCCGGTCGGCTGGGCCTGACGAACCAGCCGTTGGCGTAGCCGTCGATGAGTTGTGAGTGGCCGAGGCTTCTGCCGTCCGCCGTGGCGATCCAACCCGGGTTCGAACTCTGCCCGAGGACGAGCCAAAAGGGTTCGGTGGCCGACTCGACGCGTACCTTCGCCGAGGTCCGGCTCTGACTGACGACCTTGAACCGCGGGGCAGGAGCCGCGCGGGTCGAGGGGCGCGCCGCGCCTGCTTCGCCGAGTGGCGGCGTGGCATTCATGCCGTTCGGCCCGGCGATCGGCGCCGGCGAACCGCCCGATGCTGATGACAGGAAGACCTGGTCGAAGTCCAGTCCCGTCGTCTTCCCGAGCGCGCTGCGGAGCACGTGGCTCCCGGCTGCGAGGTCGACACCATTGTCCGCGGTGCAGGTCTCCAGACGAAGCGGGCGGTAGCTCTCGGCATCTGCGGTGCTGCCGACAATACGGACGGGGAGGGGCTTGCCGTCGACGGAAAGCAAGTCGGTTCGGCACGCGTCGGGAAGCTGCGCGGGCTCACTGGCGCGGCGGATGCCGGGTATTCCTGCCTCTGCGATGGCGACCGGCATCGTCATCGCGGAGGCGCTGTAGTACTCGAGGGTGTGCACGGGACGGGCTGAGCCGATCGTGATGCGGAACGTCCGACCTGTGACAGCTGGAAAGCCGACATGGACGTCAGTCGTGGCGTTCAACCTCTTCTGGTCGGCGATCGTCGGGAGGTCGATCGTCCGTGTCGCTCCGTCGTCGGAAGTCAGCTGGAGCTGTGTCGGCACGGAATGCCGACCGTCGGCAACGATGCTGAGGTCGAGATGGTCGAAGGTGATGGGCTGGGCGGTCGTGACCTGCATCCACTGACCGACCGGGTTCGCGAACTTCGTACTCCAAGCCGTGGCCGGGTTCCCATCGAATGCCGATGACGCTCTCGCTTGCGGATCGCCATCGAGGTACTCCGAGGACACGGCGCGAATTCCGCCTTGCTCGACGGGGGGAACTCCGAGGAGACGATCGATCACGTCGTCGGGCGCCGCCGGATCCACACGAATCGTGCCGCCGAGCGCGAAGGAACGGGCTGTCGGAAGGGTGAAGGCACGCACGAGATCGAGTTCGGGGTCGTAACGGGGCGGTACCGGGTACTGCCGGTCCCGGGTCATCGCGAGCACGAGCGGATGGTTCAGCGAGCCGGCACCGACGGCCTGGAGCAGATCCGTGGGCATCCGGACGATCTCGGCGACACGCACGTCGGTGCTGCCGGCGCGGCTGTCGCGGAGCCTGACCTCCGCGAAGCCGACGGGCGACAATCCCCCGTACGCGTACCGATGGCCGACGTTCGTGCCATCGATGCGGATCTCCAACTTCGAGAACCGGCGGCGTGGGAACGTGACGTTCTCACCCTTCGCGGACGGATCGCGAGAAGCTGGCCCGAGCCGGCGGGTGACCTTGTGCTTGCCGTCGAAGGTCAGTGTGACCTTCGTGATGTACCGGTCGCGCGGGCCGTTCAGAGGCTGCACGAGATCGACATGGTCTGTAGTGATCGGATGGTCGAGCGTGATGCTCAGCTTCTCTCCGATGACATTTGCGAACGCGCCGACCTTCCACGCCGTGGTCGGGTCACCGTCGAGTGCGCGTTCCGCGCGGTCTTCCGGGGTATACGACACCGGGTTGCCGTAACGGCTGGCTCGGACCGATGTCACACCTTGCTGCTCGACGACCGTGTACGCGGACGGGGGCGCGCCCGGGAAAAGGTCCAGTCGCGCGTCCGAGGTGTCCTGCACGAGCGGCGTTTCACCCGCTTGCTCGGTGTACCCGAGGTTGTCCCGCACCGTGCTCCAGCGGCGAGCCTGCTGCCGGTTCGTGTCCGTGACGACGAGGACCCCGTCGCTTCCGATGCGCTGCCGAAGCGCAGCCGGATCACTGGCATACGAACCCGAGTAGAACACCGCTCGATTCGAGTCGAGAAGCCCCGTCGTCGCGAGATCGACCAGCCCCTCTCCGCTTCCGGCGACGACGAGCGGTTGTGCGCTCGGAGCGGTATGGATGATCGGCGTCGGGTTCTGGACGCGCAGGGTCGCTACTGGTGGCACCGATGGGGCGGCGGGGAGCGCAAGTACACGCTCGTCGATTCGCGGAAACGTTGACTTGCCCGGTATGACGGTACCGAAGGTCTGCGCCGCGTCAAGGCCTGGCGGTGGTATTCGGAACATGTCCCACAACAGCCGCGGACGGATGAGGTCGTAGCGATCGGTTTGGATGTCCATGCGCAACGTCACGTCTCCGACGCTGAGGAGCCGGGCGACGGACGCGACGGCAGCCGGATCGGCGAGGCCTTCTTGCAGCTGACGGTCGAGCGCGTTGAGCAGGTCAGCCGATGGCGGCGATCCCCACGGGATGAGCTCCCGCGCGACATACGGCCGGTCCGTGAGACCGGGCGTGACGGGGTCGACCGTGTTCCCCCAGGTGTACGAGGCGAAGTCGGCGCCCGGTAGTTCGAGGATTCGGGTGTCGTGAGGTTGCGCGTCCAGAGAACGGATGACATCGCGCCAGTACTTGGGTATCTGCTCGGGCCGCTCGAGGTTCTTGCCGTAATACGTCCCGTCCCACAGCGCAGGAAAATTGAGGATGATCAGCGCACCGGCGACGCCCGCGACGAGGATCCCCCGATTGGGGAGCCCACGTCGTGTCAGGGCCTCGGCCGCGGCATTGACGCCACAAGCGAGGAACGTGGCAAGGGCCAGGACCACAAGGGGCACCGCGCGGCCTGTGCTCCGGAGGGCCAGGCCTGCGGTGGAGTTGTTCGCGAACGCCTTGAAGACCTTGCCCACCGGCGACGGATCGGTGTAGGGGGACGCGCCGACGGCAATGGTCACGCCGACGACGAGGAGCAACATGAAATAGGTCTTGTAACGCCACCGGACCAGTGCCGCTGCGAGCAAGGCGAGCGCGGGAATCGCGTAGCTCAACAGGATCAGCGGAATGTGCTGCGTGTAGTTGGCCGCGGACTCCGTCCATGGACCGATCTTGTCCTGGCCGTAGAAGAACCAGTATCCGAGCCCCCTGAGGATCTCACTGGGGAACGAGGTCTTCGAAACCGACTGGACGGTCTCGGTGAACCGAAGGATGTCCAGTCCATACTTTCCTTGCGCCCAGAGGCCGGCGATCCACCAGAACGACGTGACGAGAGTGAGGATGCCAATCCTCCAGATGACGCCGACGGCACGTCTCGGCTGCGTTTCCCTGGTGACCCATACCGAGTAAGGGATCCACAACGCAGGAGCGATTCCCGCGAACAGCAGCGCCGTCGCGTTCACTCCGCCGACGAGTTGGACGACAACGGCGAACAATGCCGGATACCGCCAGCCGCCATGGCGAAGCGACAGAATCGTCAAGGCGATCAACCAGGGCAGTGCGGCCCACGGTCCAAGGATCACGGAGATCCGAGCCGAATAGTCGAGCACGTACGGAGTCAGCATGAAGCCGAGCGCTCCGACCGGTGCGCCGGGCCCCCGCACGCCGAGCGTTCGGAGCAGGAACAGCATCCCCAGCGCGGCAGTGAAGAGCAGTGTTCCGAGCCACAGCCGTTGTGCCACCCACGACGGCAAGCCGGCGCCCGTCTCGAGCAGCCAGTAGAAGGGCCCCATCGGGAAGAGGTAGCCAATCGTCTGATGGGTGACCGTTCCGAGCCCGATGTTCGGATCCCACATCGTGGGCGCCCGGGCGAGCAGCCGTCCGGGGTCGAGGTAGAGGTACGTCTTCGTGTCGGCTGCGACTTTGCCCGGGTGGGTCAGGAGGATCGGCGCGTATGCGAGCGCCGCGAGCAATCCGTATCCGACACCTCGGCGCGCCCGCTCGCTGTGCTGTCCCGCGGCGACGGGCGCGTCACCGCCGGGTGCGCTCCCGGCATCACGTGCGGAGCGGACAGCGACCGTCACGACTTTGCCCACGCCCATGGGGCACGGCTCCGCGCCCGAATGCCGGGATCGGCCACGTCTGTCCCCTGCCTCCTGACCGTCGCGACAGCGTTTTTCGACGTTCCGAGGACGCTTCGCCGCGGCGGCAGCCTACCGTAGTGCCGTGCCCACCTCAGCGGGTTCGCCTCACGCCAGTACCGGTTGTTCCTTCACGCAGGCGTGGCGGCGCGGTTCGCATGGCCTGCTGAGCGGCCGCGCCATATCGGGCAAGTTGTACGCTTTCTGTCATGGACGGCGCGTCCATGGTGCGGGACCCGACAGAACGAGTGGTGTGGCGCGTTCGCATCTCCACGAGAGACGTCGTCGCGCGAACACACCGACCATAGGGTGAGCGCCGAGGACGATCTGCCGCGCAGCTCGAACGAGCATGCGTCCGAAATGATGAGAAACGCGCGCCCGGACGGCGACGTGCGCTTGCCACGGGGGCGTGCGACGCCGGTCGTAGTCGACGCCGAGGGGCAGCCGCGCACGCGCGCTCGCCGGCTGAACGTCCTGAGCGCGGCGTTCGACAGGCCCGGGCTTTCGGGGACCCTCGGGCTCTCCGTCGCATGGCGGACGGAAGGGCCCTCCGGGGGAGTCGGTCCGGCCGACGGGTCTCTCACAAGTCTGCGCTTCACGCTGAACCTCGACCTCAAGACCCGCAGACGACGGGTCAGGCGAGATCGTTCGTTGTTCTTCGCTTTCGGGCGCGGGCTCGACTCCGGACGCGACGCGAGCATTGCTGCATTCGAAGAGTCAGACGCTCGGCCTCCTTTGCATCATGTTGCTGCGAATACGACCGGCATCCCGGACACTTCCCGCAATGATGCAAGCGGCGCTCGGGAGCAGACTACGAACGTGGCGCCGTCCCCGATATCCGGCGCCGAGGAGGGGAGCCGTCCCACCCAAGCGGATGTCCCCAAGAACTTCGGGCCCAGAAGTGAGCACGTGATGCCGAACGGCGCTTCCCCCGTCAATGACGGCTCAGCCGGCGCACGATCGTCGGCTCCGCGGCCGCGGGATGACTCGGAGAGCGACGAGTCGGCGGCCCCGGATCTCGCCGTCGTGTTCGGGCCGATCGGCGGTCCCGCTCCGGAACCACCCACCAGCCTGTTCGCCGGCACGGCGGACCGCGACGCCGACAACCCCGGCACCTTCGCTGCCGGCAACGTCATCGGCCAGTTGTTCGACGACGACCGTCATCCGGAAAGCGATCTTCCGGAACTCGCTGTATCCCAGCATGACGCGCCTCGTCCGGCGCCCGACGCGACGGCCGCCGTCTCCGCGGCCGACTCGGCGACGACCCCGGAAGCGGCGGCCGGCGACGAGACGCCGGACGTTGCAACACCTGAGGCATCCAGGCTTCGCGCCGCGGCGACGTCGGCCCAGGCCCCGTACCAGCCTGAGTTGCAGCAACCCGCGCCGCGGCCACCACGTCCCGTCCCAGCGGGCTGGTATCCGGATCCCGCCGGTCACGCCGAGCTTCGCTATTGGGACGGCCGCTGGACGGCTCACGTCGCGAACGACAGGCGTCTGTTTCTGTCTCCCTTGTCGGGCCCCGCCCCGCCGCCGGTGCACGACGATCGGCGCGACAACGGATGATCGGCGGAGTCATACATGTCGCTCGAAGTGGATCCGCCCTGGCGTGACGCGCGCGCGACCTCGCGGCCCGCGCGCCTCGCGGCTCGAGTCGCGGCACACGGGTTGCCGGAGGCCGACGGCGTGTTGCGCGACTCACCGCTCGATCAGGAGACATGGCGCCAACTCGTCGTGCACGTGCAGCACGGAAGAGTCCCTGGGCTGCTGCTACGCGCGATCACGGACGGCTCCCTCCCGGTCACCGAGGAGCAGCGCGAAGAAGCGCAGGCCATGCAGCTCTCGGCTTCGGCACTCGCCTCGGTGCTGGACGACCTTCTCCTCGAGGTCACGGCGCGCCTCCGAGGCAGCGCGGTCGATTTCCGTGTACTCAAGGGCGCGGCAGTTGCTCGCCTGGACTATCCCGATCCCTCGACGCGCACGTACGGAGACGTCGATGTGCTCGTGGCCTCGGCTCAGATCGACCGCGCGGTCGGTGAGCTCGAGCGTGCCGGCTTCGTGCGCCGCACTCCACAGCTCCGCTCCGGCTTCGACCGGCGCTTCGGCAAAGGAGCAGTGCTCCGGCGCGGGGTTGGTCTGGAGGTCGACGTACACCGGGCGTTCGCCGACGGCCCATTCGGCCTCAGCAGCCGTCCGGAAGAGCTGTTCGCGTCCGCCGAGCCCTTTGTGCTCAACGGTATCGAGCTTCCCGCGTTGTGTGCCGTCGACAGGTTCGTCAACGCATGCTTCCACGTTGCTTTGAGTGGACACCTTCGCCTGTCGTCCGTGAGAGACGTGGCACAGCTGGCGCTCGTGACGCACCTCGATATGACGGCCGTGCGCGAGCGTTTCCGCGCGTGGAACGCTGATGCGGTGCTCGCCCGCGCGATCACGTTGACGTGGCGGATCCTCGGCATCCGAGCGAGGACCGAACTTACCGAATGGTCGGAGCGGTTCGAGTACGACAAGCGCGCACGCCGTGCGCTCGCCGCGTCGACAGGGAGCCGCGCGGGCTGGAATCTCATCGCGATCGAAGGTGTCGGCGCGCTGCCCAGCGCGCGGTTGAAGGCCGCGTATCTTCAGGCGTTGGTGTGGCCGAGTCGGGACTTCATCGACGCCATGAACGATCGCCGGGGCCGGCGCTGGATCCGTGCCGGCTCTGCTTTGCGGTCGTGGCTTTCAGCCGGGCGGCCGCACTGACGCCATGTCCGTCACCTCGACAACCTCGAGGTCGCCGAGCTGACCGAGAAGCGCGTCGACGTAGTGACGGGCCCAGTGCTCTTCGGCGCGAAGCGTGTCGACGAGGTCGGACACGATCTCGTCCACGGTCGTCTTGCCATCGAAGAGCTGCCAAACGACCGCCGCCGTCTCGTCCAGAATGTGAAGCCGGCCCCGCGATTCGTCGTAGAGCACCGCTCCGATGTCGAGCCGCGCAAGGCGGACGTCACCCGCAGGGGTCGGCACGAGCGCTCGCCGCTCGCTCACGGTGTTCCTGCACGACCCGCCGAAGCGATGGCGTCGTGCACGAGCCGGCAGGCAGGCACCAGGTCCGAGAATACGAGCCGATACGCCGGGGCTGCACCCGCCAGCGTCGATGCGCTCGAAAACGATTCACCGTCGAGCCGATCGCCGCTGAAGCAGTTGGCAACGATGCTGGCGAGCGCGTCCCGGCCTGCCATCGGCTCGAGTGTCGTGACCGCGGCGGCGTCGTACCGAAGCTCGACGATCATCGTGATCGGCGCGCCCTCACTTCGGGCGCCGGAACGGATCGCATCGATGGGAACGTGCCATAGCTGGCCGGAGCCGGCATCCGAGGCCGTTCCGAGCGCGTTCCTGAGATCGGGAAAGAGCCAACGAGAACTCCCCTTCAGGGAGATGGCCTTGTGATACGGCTGAGGCGTCGTCTCGCCGTGATCGAACGCGACGATCTCGTCGGCGATGTAGCCGAAGCCCGACCGTACGAGCGCCGCGGTCATTGTGGTCTTCCCCGCCCCCGACGGGCCGAGCAGCAAGACCGTGCCCGACGGTGCCGTCACCGCGGCGGCGTGGAGGACGAGACGGTCGCCGACGATGCTCGCTACGCCGGCGCGGTCGATCGCCGAGAGCATCGCAGCGATCGCGAGCGACTGATCTGACGTCGCCAGAAGCACGTCGTCGTCGAGATAGGAGGCGAACCGCGGTTCCCGCGAACCGCGGTCGCGAAGCGATAACCAAGAGTGTGCATGTTCCGGTACGCGAGGGAAGGCACGAACGAGGTCTTCAACGAGGGCGCCGACGGCCGGGTCTGTGGCGCGGAAGCGGTATGTGAAACCGAACGCCGCACGTGCGACGGTCTCGTATCTCCACAGAACACCGTCGATTCGGTCAACGGGATGGCCCAGGCGTGGTTCGGATGCCACCGCCGGACCTCGCCGGTGCGACTGCAAACCACGCGTCATCGCCGTGCCGGTGACGATTCCGCCTATGCCGAGCGCGACAGCGCGGCGCGGGTCGCCGCCCGTGAACGGAAGGGAGCCCTGTGCGCCGGTCCGTCCCAGCTCCGCGCCGAGCACACGGGGGTCGGTCGATGAGTCGCTTGCCGGGGAGACGGCGCGTGTGGGAACAGCGAGAGCCGAAGAACCGGCGCCGCCGTCTTGCTCCGACGCGAACGGCGGGTCGCTGGGGTCGCCGACGGCCTGAACCGGGTCGTTCGTCGGTGTGGTGCCACCGGAACGGATCGGAGGTGAGCCCACCCATCCATATGCAGGCAGGTCGAAGGTGCGAACCGCGGGTAGGCCGCCGATCACCACGCCCGCCGCCGCGGCCCGCCGCAAGAACTGCCGACGAGTCTGCCTGTCCATCAGACCCCATGCCCCCGATCCCGAACGCTACTCCCCGGTCCGAGTCTCAGGACCGGCCCCGTTCGGGCGTGCCGCAAGTCTACGCGCCGCAACGCGGGCTGCGTCGTGACACGGGCCTATTGTTCCCCCGGCCGCGAGCCTTCAAGCGTGTGTATCGTGCGGCCAAACACTTGCCTGATGCTTGCGGTCGTTCCGTCCCGCGAAGGCTCGACACGTCGACCGGCGGCCGTCGTCACGGATGCGGCAGGGATTTCTTGTGACACCAGCATCGCTACCGCGGCGTACGTCGAGACCGCCCGGTCGTACGCGGCATGGGCAGCGTGCACAAGTCGCTGCGTTGACCGTCGTGCTCTTGTGCGGTTTCGCCGCATGCAGGAGCGGCGCTTCCCGGCAGCGCGGTCGTGCAGCGCAGGCGGATGGTCGTTGCAGCCGTGCACCTGACGAGACGGCTGCGGTCAATGCCCGAATCGCACAGGCCCGCGACGGCTCCACCATCTCCTTCAGTGCAGGGGCGTGCCTCAGGATCGACGGCACCGTCAAGGTTGCCGGCCGCCACAATCTCACCATCGACGGCCGGGGCACGACGTTCACGCGTGTGAACGCGAAATCCGGTGTATTCGATCCGCAATGGCTGATCCAAGGCTCGAGCGGCATCCGGATCGTCGCGGTGAAGATCGTCGGACCGAAGCCGGAGACCGCGTTGTTCCATCACGAGTACGAGGGCCAACCGGGGATTGCGATCGACAACAGCACCGATGTCACCGTGGAACGCAGCTCGATGAGTTCGGTCTGGGGTGACTTCTTCCGTATCTCGAACTCGACGGACGGCGTGACAATCACGCGAAACGAGCTCGTCGGCGCGGGCCGGCAGGGTCTCGCCGTGGTCGGTGGATCGAGCATCACGTTCGACAACAACGTGGTGGCCGACGCCGGGCGATTCGCCGTGGACCTGGAGCCCTACCCGTCGACGCCGGTACATCGGATACGGATCTCGAACAACCGACTGATCCATCCCGCAATCGGCTTCGTCTGCGCGACAGGTTCCGATCCACGTTGCAACCGAGGCCCAGCCCTCTACGACGTCACGGTCGCGAACAACGTCGAGATCGGCTGAGCGGACTCCCGCCGCGGGCCCGCGGCAAGCGACGAGCCGGTTCGACATGGCTCGACCTCTAACGCGGGTCCTTCGGAAGCTTCCGACGGCTGAGACCGAACGGTTCGTACGGATCGTGTTCCGTCCCGATGCCGAACCGCTCGTACGGGTTCTCGGCCGCTCCGCCGGGCGGTGACGGGTGGGCTTGTGGAGTTCGCGTTCCGAACCTCGCGTATGGGTTCGAGAGATCGTATGTCTCGGTGTGGTCGGCCCTTGCCCCGTGTGACTCTGGGAGGCGTTCGCCTTCCGAGGACCATTGCTGCTTCCACTTCGGGACGAACTCGGGAAGGCACAGCAGCACGAGCACGAGCGGCATGCATTGTGTTCGTTGACGGGCGAGAATGCCGAAGTTCGCGAACGCCGAGAACGCGTAGACGAACGTCGCGGTGAAGCCGAGGCAGTAGGCGACGTACGGGCTCGCGCGTGCGGAGCGGAAGATCGATTTGAGGCTGCGCCGCCATCTGTATGCCAGGTAGATGAGCAGACAACTCTCTGCAGTGTTGGCGAGCTCTTGACCGCTTCGAGCTTCCCATGGCAGCGGGCGGAACAGGACGGTGACGGCGGCCCAGGGAACGACGACCGGGTTGTTGATCTTGACGGGTGTGAACCGCGACCCCGCGTCCTTGGCGGTTTGGTGCGTCGTCTTCGCGAGCTTTTGATTTACCGAGTTCTGGTCGAGATTGCTCGTGCCGAGGAATTGATTCGCCTGCGAGACGATGATGGTCCCGATCAAGAACAGCGCGGCGAAGGTAGCGATCCGGATCAGCGGGGTCGCCGGCGTCGAGACGCGGGGCTTTCCGAGAACGGCCGCGAGCACGAGCCCACCGAAGAGAACGAGTGAGACATGCGGCCGAAGCATCGTCACAGCAAGGAGTCCTGCCCCCAGCAGCACGACACCTCGCGATACTGCACGAGTGAGGAGCAGCGACACCCCGTAGGACACCAGGCCCACGCCCATCAGCGCCCAGCCTTCCTTGCCGAGCGCGGAAGGCCAATACAGGAGCGACGGCAGGAAGAGCACCAAGATCCCGTAGCGGCGCCCGTAACCCTCGGGAACCGCGCGCCGGAACGCGCGCCAGAGCATCAGCAGTCCGAGGAACGAAAGGAACGTGAGAAATACGTAGGCGCCCGACGCCGATGTCCCCGTGAACGCGTAGAGGAAGCCGGTGAGGGCTTTGATGAAGCCCGTCCCGACCAGCTTCCCGGTGTCGGGGCTGAAGTCGAGGCGCCGGTAGAACGGTGCAAGCTGCCGGCCGGCTTTGTCGTAGGCGGCGGCGTCGCTCACGCCTCCGTACAAGCTGGCCGCCACGACCTGACGGACCAGGGTGCCGAGCATCTTGGCCGTGAAGGCCGCGATCACGAACCCGTAGACGCCAGGGTCCCGCTCGGCTTTCGCGATGCGCCGTGCGACCGGGCGAATGCACAGTGCCCAGACCGGTACCTGCGCTATCGCTCCGAAGAGGAACCACGATCCACGGAAGATCGCGACGATCACCACGCCGATATAGGTGGCCAGACCGACACGTACGATGATCTGGCACCACATCGGGGCGTCCCGGACCGTTGCGCGTTCTGCGGCTACGGCGCTCCAGCCGTGCGCCGCAGCCGGCTCGGCAGTCCAGGTCACGACGTACTCACGCACTCGAGGTCGGAGGGCATTGTCGACGAATGGTGGCGCGCCGGGATCCCCCGCGCAACAAGGTGGACGCGATCCGGACCAGCGCGCAGCGGTACCGAGGCCCGCAGGGCCTAGCCGAACGTGATCGCAACCGAGTCGCCGACGAGGACGGGCAGCGCTCCGTTGATGGGAGGACCGAATCGGAACCACTGCGTGTCCGGCATCACCATCTGCAGGTTGCCGTCGCGGAGCCGGTAGTAGTAGCGGCGCTCGGCGCGGTCCTCCGCGGCGACGGAGGTGGAGTCGGCCGTCCCGATCCCGATCGCGAGCTCGCCGCTCGCCGGGATCGTGGAGGGTACGACGTCGCCGGAAGAAGGGCCGAAATACTCCACCATGCCGTTCCCGTGAATCGACCAGTCGAGGTCGTAGGCGCGACCCTTCGAGGATGAGGCGTCGAGCATCACCCGCGTGGTGTGGTCTCCTGAACGTATGTAGGCGAATACGTAGCGATGGTGCGAGGTGTTCACGAGGTGCGTGTGCAGCACGAGTCGCGCGCTCGACAAGAAGGAAAGGGGTTTGACAAACGGGCGTGGTCGACTTGCCCCGGGCGCATATTCGAATGTGAGTCTGAACGCCTCGCGTCTGCCTTCCCGGCTCAGGAGCTCGGGCGTCCTGGGCCCGGCGTCGATGGCGTACAGCACCTGGTTCGTGAGCCTTGGATCGTTCGCGAGATAGGGGAACGGGCCGATGACGAACTGGGCCGGCAGCATGACAATCGCGCGATGCGTTCCCGCCGCCCGGACTGCGTCACGAACCTGATGCACGACGCGACGCTGATCCGGGATCGCGTCGATCTTGGGTCTCACTTTCGACGGCAGGAACGGCACCGTCACCGCGACGACGCCGATTGCCGCGGCGATACGCCATGCACGTCGCTGTTCCCAGAGCCCGGCCACGGCATGCGCGGCGAGGATGGCGAGCGGCACGACGACCGGCAGGTAATAGTGCGGCCCAATGCCCGTGAACGCGCCCTGTGGCGTCAACGCGCTCGCCCACCATGCGAGGTAGCCGATCGGGAAGACGCACGTCATCCCGAGGAGCAGTGCGAGCGTGCGTCGGTCCCGCGATCGCATGCGGAGCGCACCGAGCACCGCGAGCGCCAAGGCGACGTACGTCCCCAGCAGCCACGTCGGCAGGCCCCAGAGGTTCTGGAGCATCGAGGTCACCGCCTTGCCCACGGTGAAGTGCACGGCAGGCAACCCGCGGGCCAGCGAGCGGGCGCCCCAACCGAACTGACTCCGTCCGCCACTCTGGACATCGGTGGGGAATCGCACTGGGGAGCCGCCGGTGAGGACGTTGTAGATGGCGGTCCCGATGACGAGCGGCGCGGCACCGAGCGCGGCGGCACCGACGACGGGCGCGATGCGGCGACACTCGCGTCGTTGCCGCAGCAGCACGAAGATCGCGATGGGAGCAACTGCGAGCAGGGCATCGTACGGCCTGGTTGCGAGCGTCAAACCCCATACGGCGCCACCTGCGAACAGGAGCGCTCGTGATCCGATTCGGCTGCCGCGCAGCAAAAGGAACGCGAAGAGGCAATCGAGCGCTGTGCCGAACACATAGTTGAGATATGTGCCCGAGAGCAACAGGACGAAAGGCGAGAGCGTGACGAAGGCTGCAGCAATGAGCGCGGATCGCCGCGATTCCAGGATCTCTTCAGCCAGGAGATACGCGCTGATCGTCAGCAGGGCGGCCGCGACACCGAGAGCGGGGAGCATTGAGCCCGACACCAACTTGCTGGCCGCCAGCACTGCGGGCCAGCCCGGCGTGAAGGCCATCACGAGATGGCCGTCATGCGGCCCCGACAGCCATGGCCGGAAGAACGTGGCCTGTGTGGCGGGCACGGTTACCTCGCCGTCGAGCAGCATCTGCGCCTGGTAGCGGTAGACGGGCTCATCTGCATCGCCCGAGTAGTACGGGAAGAGGATCCGCTGGACGCCGAACGACCCAAGCACCGCCAAGACCACGAGAACAGCGATGACGAGAAGGCCTGCGGCACTGGTGCGATCGCGGGCGACGTGCTCGCCGACGAGCACGTCGTGGCCCCGCTGGTCCGTCACGCTCATCGCCCGTTGCTAGACGGTGCGGCGACGAAGATCAAGGTGAATCGCGCACGTGCGCGTCCAGCGAACGGTTGAGGGCTGTTCAAGTGTGCCTGTCCGGTCTCGGCCTGCGCGTATCTGAGCACGTCGTTGCCGCCTCGATGGCCCGCCGGGGCCTCCAGGCCCGAAAGAGGAGGATTGCTCCTGGGACGACGTGAGGCGACGATGTCATCCATCGAGGCGCGCGTTGGCCCACCTGACTGAGCGCGGAAGGAAGGTCGTGGCAGGGGAGCAGGTGCGGGTGGCGCTGCGTGCGGCGCACCTGCCCGTCGCGACAGATCGTCAGGCCGGCTGCTCTCCTCGCGTGGTCGTGTCCGTCGCGACGGGCGTCGTCGCGGCGTTGCTCTTCTGGATCGTCGTACCGAGACGCACTCGCGTCAGCACTGAAGCGTCGCGGCGTCGACGTCCGCCTCGATCCCGTCACGTTCCGAGCGCCGCACGCGAGCTATGACGGCCGACAGATCGGGGCCGCCGTCAGGGTGGCGTCCGGATCGGCGATCGACGACCTCCTCGCGAACCAGCACGCGCGTCTGCTCGCCTACGCCGGGGGCGTGTCGTGGGAGGAACGAGTCGCGATCGTGTTGCAACTCGCCAAACATCGCGGCCGCTCATCGCTCCGGCCGCATCGCCAACACCGACGCGTTCTTCCAGACGGTCGCTCTGGAGAAAGCGCTCGGCTCCGACATCGGACTGCTGTCGATTCCACTTCCGAACCCCAACGGTCGTCGCTGAGATTGCAAGGTGGATCAGCGGCATGCCGGTGATGGTTGCTGCCCCCGTTGCAGGTTACGCGTGCTGAGCGTCGCAAGCTGGAGTGGCTGGCCCGCTCGCACACCTTGCTGCATCGTGTGGTGGTGCAGGCGTGGGGGATCTGTTGTCGGCGCCGCCGATCAGCAGTTCTTCGTGCGGAGTTCCGCAAAATGCCTCCGGTTACGATGAGTCGGTGAGGCTCCGCGACGACACGGCCGCTCAGGACGCGAGCGCGCTCGGACGTGCGTTGAGGGTCGTGGGGGCGGTCGCCGTCGTCGCCGGCGTCGCGGTCGCGCTCATCCCCTTCTCGGCCACGTACCGCCAATCGGTGAGATTGTCGGCGCCCGACGGTCACGCGATCGTGAGCGCGCGGTCGTACGCCTGCGCGGTTCCGTTGGCGGCTTGGAGACAGAAGAGCTCGGACGGCGGCCTTCTGCGGGGATTCTTTCGCGGTCTGAGCCGCCAGTCCGGTGGAGCCACGACGCGGCCGACCGCGCCGCGAGCGACCCCGGGCGCCACGGCGAGTGCCGACATCGCGCGCCTCAACCGGATCTTCGCGTCCGCCGAACGTCACGCCGCGTGCCAGCCGGCCGCCGCGCACCGCCTCCTGGCCGCGCTCGTCCTCGGACTCGTCGGCGCGGCCTTGCTCGCGTGGTGGTGGCTACGCCTTCCACCGAAGTACGAGCCCGGTGACCCCCCCGACGCCGCGGGGCCCCGCTTCCGCTATCAGCCTGCCCTCGACGGCCTTCGGGCGATCTCGATCCTCCTCGTTCTGACGCGCCATGCCGGCCTGCGTGGGCTCTTCGTCAGCGGCGACCACGGCGTCGACATCTTCTTCGTCCTCAGTGGCTTCCTCATCACGACGCTGCTCCTGGAAGAGCACCGGTCCTCGGGGCATATCGGCCTCGGCCGCTTCTACGTGCGTCGAGTGCTGCGCCTGTACCCCGTCGTGCTCGTATTGCTTGCGGTCGGCGCGCTCGTCCTGATCGTCGATCCGTCGTTCCCGACGGCCCCGCATTGGAGCGGTCTGGCGGCGACGAGCTTCTACTACGCCAACTGGTTTCACAACGTCAACCCTTTGGCCCAGGGGTTCCTCGCGCCGACGTGGTCGCTGGCGATCGAGGAGCAGTTCTACCTCGTGTGGCCGCCGATCGTGGTGCTGCTGCTGGCGCGCGGTCGTGGTCGATGGGGGCTGGCCGTCGTTGCGGGCACCGGCGCCGCGCTGGCCGCGATCTACCGTGCCGCGATCTGGCAACCGGCCCTCGGAAAGGCGGCGAGAGGCCTCGCCGGTGTCGTGCACAGTCACGTGCGTTTCGACGCGTACAACTCCTGGTATTTCAACTCGTTCGCCCGTGCCGACACCATTCTCGTCGGGTGTCTGCTCGCGGCAGCGCTCACGCCGGCCGTGATCGTCGCATTCAGGGCGCGACCTGCACTCGTGTCACGCGTGGCGTGGATCGCCGCGGTCGTTGCCGTCTACATCTGCCTGCGCGAGACGATCCTCGGGTCGCGCCTGGAGGACGCTCCGGGTGCCCGTTATGGCAACGCCGATTTCGTGCCGATCTGGGGGCTGGTCGCCTTCGAGGTGAGCATCGCGCTGGTGATCCTCGGCCTCGTGGTGCTGCCGCGGAGTCGTATGGCATCCGGTCTGTCGAACCGCGCGTTCGTCTGGACGGGCAAGCGGTCATACGGCTTGTACGTCCTGCACGCGCCGATCTACGACGCGTTCGACCACTTCAAGGTCGTGCACGGCTATTACCTGCCGATGGTCGTCAAGATCGGCGCGAGCTTCGTGGCGGCGGCGATGTCTTATCGCTTCGTCGAGGCGCCGGCCCTCCGGCTGAAAGACCGCTACGCGGGGCGGCTCGCGTCGCGGCGTGAGACGTCGGTCGCGGCATCGGCGGGCGCGTTGTCGAATGCCGGCGACTGACGGCCTCGCTTCAGACGATGCCGTACCACCGACGGAATGTCGGCCGGGTCGTGCCCGGCTGCACCCCCGGGCGGGAATTGGTCCCTCGCGCCCGAATCCTTGTCCCCTAGTGGGCCTCGACGCATTGGCGGACCATCAGTGGGGAGAGCTTCACGCTCGGAAGGGGGGACGTCGTGAACCGGAACGAGAGGAACCCCGAACGGCGACCACATCGGGTCCTGGTCGAGGCGCCGCCGTACCCGTGGCACTCGCTCGTGAAGGAGGCCGAGCGCCTCGGCGCGTGTGACGTCACCCTCTGCGGCGGCCCGTCCTGCACCCACGAGCCGTGCCCGGTCGCGCACGGCGAGCCGTGCCCCAAAGCCGACGAAGTCGACGTGATCGTCGCGGGCCTCGGCCTCGATACCGACGAGGGCCGCGAGATCGTCCGCGGCCTGCATTCGCACTACGCGAACAAATCGATCATCGTGCCGGTGTGGCCCGCGGACCTGGCCCGTCACGCCGATCTCCTCGAAGGATGTCGCGTGGTCGTGTTCCCGTGGACCATGAAGAAGTTCACCGCCGCGGTGCACGACGCGCTCGACGACACGGACGGGTCGTGAGATGGACGCCTTCCGGCGCGACCCGCACTTCGTGCAGCAGTGGCTCAAGCCGCTGGACGAGGTACTCAGGTACTTCAAGACCGAGGTGCGCGGCGTCGAGCACGTGCCTGCCACCGGGCCGGTGCTCGTCGTCGGCAACCACTCCGGTCTCACGTGGATGCCCGATGCCGGCGCATTGTTCGCCGCGCTCGTCCGCCGGCGCGGTGTGGAACAGCCGACGTACTCGCTCGGCTACGACCTGTTGTTCGCTATCCCTGGCGTGAACCGACTGTTGGGTCGGGGCGGTGTGCTGCCGGCCAGTCCCGCGAACGCGGCGGCGGCCCTCGCCCAGGGCGCGGCGGTGGTCGTGTATCCCGGCGGTGATTGGGAGGCCTGCCGTCCGTGGACGGAGCGGCACACGGTCGAGTTGCACGGCCACATGGGATTCGCGCGCGTCGCGTTGCAGGCCCACGCGCCCGTCGTGCCGGTGGTTGCGCACGGGAGCCAGGAATCGCTCCTTGTGGTCACGCGCGGCGACCGCTTCGCTCGTCTCGCACACCTCGACCGGTTGCTTCGCATCAATGTGTTCCCGATCACGTTGGGACTGCCGTTCGGGCTCAACCCGCCGTTCCTGCCGACACTGCCGCTGCCGACGAAGGTCACGGTCGAGGTCCTGCCACCGCTCGATTGGACTCCGTGGTACGGCAAAGAAGCTGACGACGTCGTGGTGCAGCGTTGCTACGACGAGATGCTCGGCGTGTTGCAGCAGGGCCTCTCGCGGCTTGCGGCCGAGGAAGGCAACTCGCTCGTGGCCCGCTTCCGGCCTCGAGGCCGCGCGCCGGACACCTTCCGGCGAATCGCGTCCTGAAGCGGCCTCGGTCCTCCACCGGGAGGACGTTCGGCCCTGTTCGGTGCACGCGACCCCGAGCATTCTGATCCTGTGGATGTCTTCGCATCCGCCACGGATGAGAGGGATGGAAATGCGCCTCGAGACTCCCACCATCGGAATGGTGACGACCCGGCCCGTTGTCACCATCGACGAGAACGCGACCCTGCGTGAGCTGGCCGTGCTCCTCGACCGCGAGAGCATCGGTGTCGCGCTCGTCGACGGATCGTCCACGATGCTCGTGTCGGAGCGCGACGTTGTGCGCGCGCTCGCCGAAGGCGCCAACCCCGACCGCGAGCGCGTCGGGAACATCGCCACACTCGACGTGGACGTCATCGAGGCCCGCGAGCCCGTCGTCGCGGCGGCGCAGAGGATGCTACGCGACGAGGTCCGGCACCTTCCCGTCACGCGGGGCGGCAAGGTCGTCGGTGTCGCGTCCGTGAGGGACGTGCTCCGCGCGCTCGTGACGAGCGCGTCCGAGACGATGGCCCGATGACCACCGTCGACGAGCGCGGGTCGCCGGCCCGCACCGACGCGGTGCGCACGCGTTTCGAATGTCTCGACGGCAACGAAGCGGCTGCCCGGGTCGCGTACGCGCTCAGCGAGATCATCGCGATCTACCCGATCACGCCGGCGTCGCCTATGGCCGAGCACGCCGACGACTGGGCCGCGGCGGGTTGCCCGAATCTCTGGGGCGACACACCCGAGGTCGTGGAGATGCAGTCGGAGGCGGGAGCTGCGGGCGCGCTACACGGCGCCCTCCAACACGGAGCGCTCGCCACGACGTTCACGGCGTCACAAGGGCTGCTGCTCATGGTGCCCAACATGTTCAAGATCGCAGGCGAGCTCACGCCGGCCGTCGTCCACGTGGCGGCGCGCAGCTCGCGGCACTGGCACAGGGCGACATCGACGAGCGGTGGCGCTACTACGAGCAGCTTGCGGATGTGCACCGAACGGTGCCCCACGTCCCGCGCGAGACGTGAATGGTTTGGCGCGTTTTTGATGATGACGTGAGTCGCGCTTCTGAACGGTGACTGCAGTCACCGACGGAGAAATGCAGGGCGTCTTCGTCGAGAAAATGCTTGCAGTGCGTCGCGTCTGGTCGCAGGATGGCCGAGCCGGGGCAGCGTGGGTGGGGCTCGTACGAAGGGTGGGACTCGGGCGAGCGGGCAGCAGAGTGCAGTGACAACCACATGCTGAACAGCCGTGTGCGGCTGCGCTTCTCTTCTTTCCGCTGACGCGCGGGTTCATGACGATCGAGGGAGGCGTCGTGAATCACCGGGTGGGCGCAGAGCGGGATCGGCGGGAGCGACGGCATCGCGGCCGCGGAGCGGGAGGGCCAATCCGATGGGTGAGCGTCGTCGGTGTGCTGGTGCTCGCGGCCGGTCTGCTGACTGCGTGCATTCCGCCGCGCCCCGGCACCGGCCGGCAGCCGAACCCCGCGTTCTGCGACAAGGTCAAGAAGAACTCGATCGTCGTTTCACAGGGCGCACAGATGTACTGCTTCGGCGCGCAGACGGCGCAGTCGACGCCGCGTCCCAACACCCCACGGACGAACGCGCCGGTGCTCACGCCGGCCAACGTGCCGGCGTCGAACCTGACCGAGGATGTGGCTCCGAGCGGGACGCGCGGCTACGGCCAAGCCGAGACATCGGTCGCGGTCAACGGCCAGTACGCCGTCGAAGCATGGAACGACGCGACGGGATTCTTCTCGCCGTGCGGGTCGCCACAGTACAAAGAGGAGCTCACGGGCTACGCGTTCTCGGCCGACGGGGGCAAGACCTTCCTCGACATGGGGGGCCTGCCGAACAACCACTGCGACGGGCCCAGTGGGTTCTTCTACGGCGGTGATCCGAGCGTCGAGACCGCGACGATCGGCGGCGTGACCTACTTCTACATCTCGAGCCTCTACAACGCGAACGGCTTCAACCCGACCGGCACGCTGAGCAAGATCGCCATGTCGGTCTGCACGGCCACGGGCAGCGGCGCAACGGCGAACCTCGCGTGCGGACAGCCCGTCACCGTGGCGCAGAGCAGCGAGTGCCAGACCATGTTCGGCTTCACGGCGTGCAGCTTCCTCGACAAGGATTTCCTGACCGTCGACCCGGCTCACCAACGGCTGTACCTCTCGTACACGGAGTTCGGGTCGTTCACGCCGCTCAACACCATCGACCTCGCGGTGTGCGACATCAGCAACCCGACCGTCCCGAACTGCTTCAACGGGAGCAAGGGCAACGGTTCGACGCCACAGCCGCCGTACCTCGTCGTGGCGCCGACGTCGCCCAACCTGTGCGAGAACGAGGGCGCCTATCCCGCCGTGGACACGACCACCGGCGACGTCTACGTCGCGTACGAGCACAACTGGGGCACGTCGGTCTTCACCGCGCAGTGCGCAGCCGACCCGATCCGTCAGGTGGTGAACCGGATCCCGTTCTCGAGCTTGACGCTCCCGAATCCAGTGGGCGGCGTGAGCAACACCGCCGCAATCAACATCACGTCCATGGGCGCGGCGATCATTGCCGGCTACAACCGGTTGCCGAACGACTTCCCCAGAATTGCGGTGTCGCGGCCGGCCGGCACGGTGTCAATCGTCTGGAACGACGCGCGGCTCCATCCGCTCGGCGACATCTTCCTCCAGTCGTGGACACTCGGCAGCCTGAGCCCGCGCGGCGGCCCGGCCCAACTCAATTCGTCGACAGGTGGCGTCCACCTCATGCCGGCGCTGCGTAACGCCGACAGCAGCGGTCTGCTCGACGTCACGTGGTACCAGCGTGCGGTTCCCAACACCGCCCTGACCGACGTCGTGGGCGCGTTCGGGGTGTCTCCCACGACGAGCTCGACGCCGGCCAACGTGCTCGTCACGGACGTCGCGACGGATTGGAACACGGTGCCCACGCTGGTGTCGCCGAACTTCGGTGACTACACGGACAACTACGTCGCCGCGACAGCGGTCAGTCCGTGGGTCGGCACGAAGGTCGGCATCGCGTGGAGCGACGGCCGTTCCGGCGCACCACAGGCGTTCTTCGCCACACGGTAGGCATATTTCGAGCAGCAGAGAGAGGCCCGCGACCCTGGGGGGGCGCGGGCCTCTCGCGCTCTTCGCACCCGGCCACCGGGCTGCTTCGCGGCATTTACTCGTTCCCCATTCAAGGATCGTCGTATCGCGGGCCGATATGACCTCGACGGATCGGCGACGGGGACGTGAACGCCCGGATGGAGCATCGAGGGTCGGGACGAGGCCGGCGTCGTACTCGGGGCCGAGGCCAATCGCGCCCGCGCGACGAGTCCGGGTTCACCCTGCTCGAGCTCATGGTCGCGCTCAGCCTGTTCGTGATCATGAGCGCGGGCGTCTTCTCGACCATCGACTCGGGCCTCAACCTGGCCCGCAGCAACAAGAACCGCAGCATCGCCGCGAACCTGGCGGCGCAGCAGATGGACGCGTTCCGTTCGATGGACTTCCCGACGCTGCTCGGCCAGCAGGGCAACCGGACTCAGCCGATCCAGAACATCGGCGGTATCCGGTTCACGGTCGACACCACGGTCAACCCCCAACCGATCAACTCCAACAGCGTGCCCTGCGACGCATCGTCGAACTCGGCGAACGCGCTCGTGTTCCGCGTCGACGTGTCGGTGAGCTGGCCCAGCATGCGAGGCATCCCGCCCGCTACGGCCAGCACGATCATCAGCCCGCCGGTAGGCGTCTACGACGAGACCGGGAAGGGCTTCATCGGGGTGAAGGTGCGCGGGCCCGACGGGAAGCCGCTCGGCAGCCCGAACATTCCCGTCACGGTGACGCCCGTCGTCACCCCCGCGACGAACCAGACCGACTCGAACGGCTGCGCCTTCTTCTCGAATGCGTCGCCGGGCTCGTACACGGTCTCGCTGGGGCTTGCCGGCTACGTCGACCGCCAGGGCAACGCGTCGCCGTCGCAGACCGTCGGCGTCAACGCCAACGCGATCACCCAGGTGGCATTCGACTATGCGCCGGCGGGCTCGCTCGCGATCACGCTCGCGGGTACGGGGGGCGCCACGGTGCCGGGCAACCTGCCGCTGACGCTCGCCGATGCCGACTTCACGCCCACGGGGACGATCACGGTTCCGGGAACCGGCACGACCCGCACGGTCGGGAACCTGTTCCCCGTGACGACGGGATACGCGATGTGGGCGGGCGGCTGCGCCGATGCCGACCCGCAAGGAACTTCGAGCACCGGCCCCTACTGGCAGGGCGGTCAACGCGCGAGTGAGGTCGCGCTGAACGGCACTTCGCCGACGCCCGCGACGATCACCCTTCCGTCCGTCGCGGTGACCGTGCAGCAGAGCGGTGTGGCGCTCGCGGGCGCGCAGGTCCGGGCGACACACGCACTGCCCAGCGGGCAGTCCTCCGACGCGGGGTGCCCATCCGGTGAGACCTACACCGTCGGCACGACGGACGCGACGGGGACCCTGAACGCGGCGTTGCCGTACGGCAACTGGACCATCAGCGTGGTCGGGCACACGACCGTGTCCAGCACACCGTCCGTCGCGACGCTCGACCCGACGGGCACGACGAGCACGCCCTCGGTGACGTTGGCGGTGACGTGATGCGCCCATTCCGCAAGCGCATGCGGGTCACGGAGCGCGGCTCGACGTTGTTCGAGCTCGCCGCGGTGCTCGCCCTGATGGGGATCGTGCTGACGAGCGTGTACGGAGGCATCGACTCGCTGACGAACGCGACAGCCGGCACCGACAGCAGGCTGGTGAACCTCAACGAAGCCCGCACGCTCATGGACGTCGCGACCAAGGACGTCCGCACCGCTGTCCGCCTTCAAGCCGGCACTTCTGCATTCGTGATCGCGAACGACAACGAGATCATGTTCTACGCCAACCTCTTGCCGAACCCGACCGTCGTGCCCCCACGCCGGATCCACATCTACGTCGACGCGCAGAGCCGGCTGATCGAGGAGGTCATGGCGCCGGACGCGGGATCGGTCGCTCCCAACTACACGTACGTCGACCCGAACAATCATCCGTCGATCCGATTCGTGGGCCGGTACGTCGCCAACGACGCCGCCCACCCGATCTTCACCTACTACGACAACAGCGCGACGCCGCAGAAGCTCACACCGACACCGCTCAACTCGCAGAACCTGCTCGCAATCCACTCGGTACAGATCCTGCTGATGATCCGGCGGTCGGCCTACCGGAACACGGGTTTCACCACGCTCGAGAACACCGTGCGGCTCCCGAACCTCGACTTCGCTCCGGTGATCACATGAGGAACCGTCTCGGCCGCGCCGTCCACGGTGAAGAGGGCTTCGCCATCGTCACCGTCATGTTGGCGATGTTCGCGCTGACCGCCTTGTCGGTCGCGGCGGTTGGGTTCGCTGTCGGCTCGCAGAACCTCTCGAAGCGGGACCAGAACTGGCACGCGTCGCTCGCGGCCGCCGAGGCCGGCTTCGACGACTTCGTGTTCCGCCTGAACCAGAACTCGAGCTATTACCTCAGTGTTCCGACCTACCCCTCGGCTACCGCGTGGACACCCGTGCCTGGCGGCGCGACGAACGCGTCGTTCCGCTACTCGATCCGCGATCCCAACGAGCTGCTGACCAAGGGAACGCTGACGGTCGTGTCGTCGGGGAAGGTGGGCAACGCCAGCCGCACGGTCGAGTCACTGGTTCGGCGCCGAAGCTTCATCGACTACCTCTACTTCACCGACTTCGAGACGATGGACCCGTCGCTGTACCCCACGAGCGGCTCGTCGATCACGCAGGCACAGGCCCAGGCCGGCGCCTGTACGCACCACTACTACGACGGCCGCGACGCGAACTGCATCGACATCGCGTTCGCCGGATTCGACACGATCAACGGCCCGCTCCACTCGAACGACGCCTACATCATCTGCCCCGGCGCGCATTTCAACGGGGCGACGTCGACGAGCTGGCGGGGGAGTGGCGGGCTCATGTACCGCAACGCCTGCGGAGCCGGCTCTCCGGTGTTTGCCAACCCCGGCGACCCGCACTACGCGGATCCCCTGACGATGCCGCCGAGCAACACCGCGATCCTGAACGAGACCAGACCGTACGACGGTGTCGGCGGAGGCGGTTGTCTGTACACCGGCCCGACGGCGATCACGTTCAACGCCAACGGCACGATGACGGTCGATTCGCCGATGTCGAAGAACACCATCAACGGCTGCCCCGCGAACACCTGGAACGGCACGGGCGCACGGCCGTCGCCGGTCACGGGCAACCTGCCTTCGAACGGCGTGATCTACGTGCAGGGCGTGCCTGCGTCGTCGTCCGACCCGAACTACACGGCGGGTTGTCCCTACAGCGTGCGGTACCAGAACAGCGTGAGCAACCCCCTCCGTGCCCATCCGCTCGGCTACCCGCAGGCGAACGACATCACGACGTACAACTGCCGGACGGGCGACGTCTTCGTGAGCGGCAGCGTCAAGGGTCAGGTGACGCTCGCGGCGGGGAACAACATCGACATCGTCGGGAACCTGATGTACGCCGGGGACAGCAACGGGCAGGGCGAGCCGAACGGCAGCGACCTTCTCGGTCTGGTCGCCAACAACTTCGTCGAGGTGTACCACCCGGTGAACAGCAGCGGCACCGATCTGGCGACTGCGTTCTCGTCGTGTGGTTCGCCGACCGCGGGCCCGCGGTGCGCGACGATCGATGCCGCGATGCTCTCGGTGCAGCACTCGTTCCGGGTGCAGAACTACTCGAGCGGGTCGGGCCTCGGGACGCTCACGATCAACGGCGCGTTCGCGCAACGCTTCCGTGGCATCGTCGGAACGTTCTCGGGTGGGTCGCTGCGGACGGGGTACGCGAAGAACTACCGCTACGACCAGCGCCTCAAGCACCTGTCGCCACCGAAGTTCCTCGATCCGGTCGCGGCGGCCTGGCAGACCGCGACGTGGGCCGAGCTCCGGCCCGCGTGGTGCGGCGCGCCGAGCTTCACCACCAACTGTCCCTGACTCCCGGAGGCGCAGCGGCCCGCATTGACGGCGGGCGCTCTCCAGCCCTCCCACTAGCATCCGAAGGGTGACGGACAGCCCCGAGGCGGAAGCGACCCAGGAACCGGCGCGCGCCGACGTCTTCCGCGCGCCCGTGGGCACCCACGACGTGTTGCCTCCCGAGTCCGACGCGTGGATCGGCGCCGTGTCGGCGTTCGCGCAGCGGGCCGCGCGCTACGGCTACGGGCTCGTGTCCACACCGCTGTTCGAGCACGTCGAGGTGTTCCAGCGCGTGGGCGAGCACACCGACGTCATCCGCAAGGAGATGTACGACTTCGCCGACAAGGGCGGCCGTCACATCGCGCTGCGCCCCGAAGGCACCGCGCCCGTCGTACGCGCCTATGTGCAGCACCGGCCGACCGCGCCGTGGAAGGTGTGGTACGTCGCGCCCAACTTCCGCTACGAGCGCCCGCAGCGGGGCCGGTACCGCCAGCACTGGCAGCTCGGCGCCGAGGTGCTGGGCGTCGACGACCCGGCCGTCGACGTCGAGGTGATCGCGCTCGCGCACGGCTTCTACCGCGACCTCGGGTTGAAGCGCGTGCAGCTCGTCGTGAACTCCATGGGCGACCCATCGAGCCGGCCCGCGTATTCCGACGCACTGCGGCGGCACTTCCTGCACGAGGGTGCTCAATTCGGCGACGAGTTCCTCGAGCGGGCCCGGGCCAACCCGCTGCGGATCCTCGACTCCAAGCGGGCCGACTGGCAAGACGTCATCGACCACGCGCCACAGCTGTTCGACTATCTGAGCGACGAGTCACGCGAGCACTTCGAGGCGGTGCAGCGCGGCCTCGACGCGCTCGGGATCGAGCACGAGATCGCGCCGAGGTTGGTGCGGGGCTTCGACTACTACACACGCACGACGTTCGAGTTCGTGAGCGACGCGCTGGACGCGGCGCAGAACGCCGTCGGCGGTGGCGGCCGCTACGACCGCCTCGCCGAGGAGATGGGGGGGCCGCCGACTCCGGGCATCGGCTTCGGTATGGGCGTCGAGCGCATCCTCATTGCATGCGAGTCCGAGGGTGTCCCGCCGGTCGCAGCGCTTCCGGGCATCGAGGTGTTCGTGGTCGACGACCTCGGCGACGCGAGCGCGACGGTCATCCTGCAGGAGCTGCGCGACTCGGGTGTCGGCGCCGATCGCGCGTACGGCGGCCGGTCGGTAAAGGCGCAGTTGAAGGCGGCGAACCGATCGGGCGCACGGTTCGCGGTGTTGTTGTTCAGGGAAGAGGCGGGCCGGGGAGCGGTCGTGGTGCGCAACCTCGTCACGAGCGAGCAGCTCGAAGTGCCCCGTGAACAGATCGTGGCGTGGGTTCTCGAGCACCGGGAGATGGCACCGTCGTGATGCGCACGCGGATGGCCGGCGAGCTGCGGCCGAGTGACGAGGGCACGCGCGTCGAGCTGTGTGGATGGATCGCGAGCCGCCGCGACCACGGCGGCATCGTCTTCCTCGACCTTCGCGACGCGTCCGGGGTCGTGCAGGTCGTGGTCGACCCGTCCGTCGCGGGGCTCGAAGCCGGCCACCGGGTGCGCAACGAATGGGTCGTGCGCGTCGTGGGCGACGTGCGCGCCCGTCCCGACGGGACCGTGAACCCGGAGCTCACCACCGGCGAGATCGAGGTGGCCACCGAGGAGCTCCAGGTCCTCAACGAGGCCGAGCCGCCGCCGTTCCCGGTCGACGAGCGGGTCGAGGCCGACGAGGTGCTGCGGCTGCGGTACCGCTACGTCGACCTGCGCCGCGACCGCATGCAGCGCAACCTGCGTCTGCGGGCCACCGTGAACCGCGCGATCCGCGGCGCGATGGACGAGCAGGGTTTCAGCGAGGTCGAGACGCCGTTGCTCATCGCGTCCACGCCCGAGGGTGCGCGCGACTTCGTCGTGCCGTCGCGGCTGCAGCCCGGGTCGTTCTACGCGCTGCCGCAGAGTCCGCAGCTGTTCAAGCAGTTGCTCATGGTCGGCGGGTTCGACCGCTATTACCAGCTGGCCCGCTGCATGCGCGACGAAGACCTGC
Organism: Acidimicrobiia bacterium; assembly: GCA_024281095.1. Lineage (GTDB taxonomy): Bacteria > Actinomycetota > Acidimicrobiia > IMCC26256 > JAMXLJ01 > JAMXLJ01. The sequence goes on from JAMXLJ010000166.1 coordinate 74,951, forward strand.
GCGCGGACCGGCAATTCGAGTTCACGCAACTCGACGCGGAGATGAGCTTCGCCGACGGCGACGACGTGATCGGCGTGATCACCGAAGCGGTCGCCGCGGCCGCGGAGGCGGTCACCGGCGAGGCGCCGGCGCCGTTCGGCCGACTCACGTGGCACGAGGCGATGGAGCGGTACGGTTCCGACAAGCCGGACACGCGCTTCGGCATGGAGCTCGTCGACCTCGGCGAAGTCTTCGCGGCAACCGAGTTCCGAGCCTTCCAGCAGGACGCGGTGAAGGGCATCAGGGTCGAAGGCGCGGGCTCGGGTGTTGGCGCCGGCGACGCGGTGATGTCGCGCTCACAGCTCGACGCGCTCACCGACCGGGCGAAGAAGCTCGGCGCCGCGGGGCTCGTGTGGATGCGGGTGGGGGAGCACGGCGCCATCGACTCGCCGGTCGCGAAGTTCCTGTCCGAGGCGGAGCAACTCGCGCTGGTCGACGCGACGGGCGCGGAGCCGGGTGACCTGTTGCTCCTGGTCGCCGGGGAGCGGATGCTGGTGAACCGCGTGCTCGGCACGTTACGCCTCGACCTCGGCCGTCCGCCTGTGACGGAAGGCGGCCTGCAGTTCCTGTGGGTCGTCGACTTCCCGCTGTTCGAAGCGCTGGACGACCACGGCAGGCCGATCCCTGCGCACCATCCGTTCACGATGCCGCACGCCGACGACGTGTCGCTGCTCGACAGCGCGACGGGCGAGGACCTGTTGAAGGTGCGCGCACAGGCGTACGACCTCGTGCTCAACGGTTGGGAGCTCGGCTCGGGCAGCGTCCGAATCCACCGCCGCGACGTGCAGGAACGAATCTTCACCTTGCTCGGTATCTCAACCGAGGACGCGCAGGCGCGCTTCGGCTTCCTGCTGGACGCGTTCCGCTACGGCGCGCCGCCGCACGCGGGCTTCGCCGTCGGCATCGACAGGCTCACCGCGATCCTCGCGGGCGAGGAGAACATCCGCGAGGTGATCGCGTTCCCCAAGACGCAGTCGGGCCTCGATCCGCTCACGGGCGCACCGGGCCCCATCGACCCCGCCCAGCTCGACGAGCTCGGCCTCCAGATCGCCCCCAGAGCCAAGACCCCCGAGCCCAAGACCCCCTAGCCGAGGCTCCGGACCCTCACCGAGTTGGGACGATCTCGTGCCCTCTCGCGTGAAAATCGTCCCAACTGGTGAAGAGGCGGGGGCACGTACGATCGTGTGGTGGCGGACGACCTCTTCGCGAGCGCGACACAACGGCGTCTCGGCGAACGGGCTCCGCTCGCCGCGAGGCTGCGGCCTCGGACCCTCGACGAGGTCGTGGGTCAGCAGCACCTGCTCGCCCGCGGCCGGCCGCTGCGGACGCTCATCGAGTCCGACCGGCTGACGTCGGTGATCCTCTGGGGGCCGCCCGGCACCGGCAAGACCACGATCGCCCGCCTCATCGCCGGCGCGACCGCCAAGGCGTTCGAGCCACTCAGCGCGGTGAGCGCGGGGGTCAAGGATGTTCGCGAGGTCGTCGAGCGGGCTCGGGCCCGGCTCGGTGAGCACGGTCGCGGCACGATCCTCTTCCTCGACGAGGTGCACCGGTTCAACCGCACGCAGCAGGACGCGCTGCTCCCGCACGTCGAGGAAGGCCTGCTCGTGCTCATCGGTGCGACGACCGAGAACCCCTTCTTCTCGCTCACCGCTCCGCTCCTCAGCCGTTCGACGCTGTTCCGCGTCGAACCGCTGGCGCCGGAGGACCTGCGCGCGCTGCTCCAGCGCGCGCTCACAGACGTCGACCGCGGCCTCGGCCGCGACCATCTCGAGGTGGATGACGACGCGCGCGATCACCTGGTCGACCGTGCCGAGGGCGACGCGCGCCATCTCCTCACTTCGCTCGAGGTCGCGGCCGGCCTCGTCGTGGAGGACGGCCGCGAGCGCATCACGCTCGCCGACGCGGAGGCCGCGCTCGCACTCCGGGCGCTGCGATACGGCGACGACGAGCACTACGACGTGCTCTCCGCGTTCATCAAGAGCATCCGGGGCTCCGACGCCGACGCCGGCCTCTACTGGCTCGCGCGCATGCTGGAGGCCGGCGAGGATGCGCGCCTCATCGCGCGCCGGCTCGTGATCCTCGCGTCCGAGGACGTCGGCATGGCCGACCCGCAGGGTCTGCTCGTGGCCGATGCGGCGGCGCGCGCGGTCGAGTTCGTAGGGCTTCCCGAGGCCCAGCTGAACCTCGCGCACGCGGTGGTGTACCTCGCCCGCGCGCCGAAGTCGAACGCGGTCACGACCGCGCTCGGGGCCGCGCGCGCCGATGTGCACGACCGCCCGGCCGGCGCGGTTCCGTCCCATCTCCGTGACGCGCATTACCGGTCCGCGGCCAAGCTCGGCCATGGCGACGGGTACCGGTACCCGCACGACGATCCGCGCGGCTGGCTGCCCCAGGAGTACCGGCCGCCCGAGGTCGCGGGCCGCCGGTATTTCCAACCGAGCGGTCACGGCGCGGACACCGAGCGTGAGGTTCCGGACTGGGTCCAGGAAGAGTCGGCCCGCCACCGCGCCCGCGCGCAAGAATCGGATGCCGGGGCCGGGCCCGGCACCGACCGGCCGAACGACGATGGGGGTCCCGCATGAGCTCGAGCGACTGGGTCGCCGTCGTCGCCGCGGGCGTCGTCGCGCTGCTGGTGATCGCGTTGCTGGTGTCACTGGCCACGCTCGCCCGTAGCCTGCGCGTGCTGCAACGCGAGGTGGAGCGCCTCGAGCGCGAGACGATCCCGGCCCTCCACGACGCCCGCCGGGCGGTTCGGCAGGCATCCGGCGAGGTCGAGCGCATCGACGCGCTGCTGGCGAGCGCGACGTCGGTCACGAACACCGTCGATTCCGCGTCGCGCTTCGCGTACCGCACAGTATCGAGCCCGGTGGTGAAAGCGCTCGCGTTCGGGGAAGGGACGCGACGAGCGGTTCGGCGGCTCCGCCAGCCGGTGCGCGACTGACCTACGCGGAGGACGGGTGTTCAAACGACTCTTCTGGTTGCTGATCGGGTTCGGGTCCGGGATCGGCACGTCGTGGTACGTCGTGCGCTCGGTGAAGCGCACGGTGCGCCGCACGGTGGAGGCGTACGCGCCCGCGCAACTCGCCTCCCGCGCCGGTCACGGCTACCGCACCCTGCGGGTCAACGCCCGGGCCGCCTGGGTCGAGGGTCGCGACGCCATGCGCGCTCGTGAAGCGGAGCTGTGGTCCGCGGTCGAGTCGAGCCGCAACGGCAGGACGGACGAACCCCCGACCGTTGACGGCCCGACGGGTGACCGCCCGACCGGCCACAGCCGGACCACCGACGAGGTCGGGGACGCAACCGCGACGGTGAACGCGACGGTGAGCGCGACGGCGCCCGTCGTGCCCCTCGAAGACGAGCTCGCGGCGCGCCGACGCCGTCTGTTCGCAACTCCCCTCAGGAGCGCCGGCACCCGGCGGTAACCTGGCCCTCGTGGGCGTCGCGACTGCTGCGGAACTTCGACGGGCGTACATCGACTTCTTCGCGGCGCGCGGCCACACCATCGTTCCCTCGGCGAGCCTCATCCCGCACGATCCGACGGTGCTGTTCACAGTCGCGGGGATGGTGCCGTTCAAGCCCTACTTCACGGGCGACGAGACGCCTCCGTTCAAGCGGGCCGTGTCGGTGCAGAAATGCGTGCGCGCCGGCGGCAAGCACAACGACCTCGAAGAGGTCGGGCGCACCAACCGTCACCTCACGTTCTTCGAGATGCTCGGGAACTTCAGCTTCGGCGACTACTTCAAGAGCGAGGCGATCCCGTGGGCGTGGGAGCTCGTCACCACCGTCTTCGGTCTTGACCCCGAGCGGCTGTGGGTCACCGTGCACGAGACCGACAACGAGGCGGAGGCGATCTGGCGGGACGTCGTCGGCCTGCCGCCCGAGCGCATCCAGCGCCTCGGCGACGAGACGAACCTGTGGGCGATGGGCGACACCGGCCCGTGCGGCTACAACTCCGAGATCTTCCTCGACCTCAAGCCGGAGCTCGGTCCCGGTGGTGGGCCGGCGGTCGACGAGGACCGCTACGTCGAGTTCTGGAACCTCGTGTTCATGCAGTTCGATCAGCGGGTCGACGGCACGGTGCCGTTGCCCGCGCCGAGCGTCGACACGGGCGCCGGTTTCGAGCGGTGCCTCGCCATCCTGCAGGGTGTCGACACCATCTGGGACACCGACCTCATCCGGCCGCTGATCGCGGCGGCCGAGCGCGTCGCCGCCCAGGCCTACGGCGGCTTCCCCGGCACCGCACGCGACGTCTCGCTGCGGATCCTCGCCGAGCATGGCCGCGCGATGACGTTCCTCATCGCCGACGACGTCGTGCCGTCGAACGAGGAGCGAGGCTACGTGCTGCGCCGGATCATCCGGCGCGCGGTCCGCCACGCCTACCTGCTCGGTGTCCACGATCTCGTCATGCCGTCGATGGTCGACGCGACCGTCGAGCTGATGGCGGACGCGTACCCGGAGCTGCGAGCCGCGCACGATCGCATCCGCACCGTCGTGACACGTGAGGAAGAGCGTTTCCGGGCGACGCTCGAGCGGGGGCTCGCCTTGCTCGACGACGTGCTGGCGCGAGGCGACGTCAGCGGCGACGACGCGTTCTACCTGCATGACACCCTCGGCTTCCCGATCGACCTCACGCGCGAGATCGCGTCCGAGCGGGGTCAACACGTCGACCTCGAGTCGTTCGAAGCGTTGATGCAACGCCAGCGCGATCAGGCCCGCGGCGCGCAGAAAGCCGAGGGCGTGAAGCTGCGTGCGCCGGTCGAGGTGTACCGGGAGCTGCTCGACGACCACGGGCCGACGGAGTTCACGGGCCGGCGCGAGTACGAGACGACGGGTGCGAAGGTGCTCGGGCTCGTCTCGGGCGGTGAACGCGTGATGCGCACCACCGGCGAGCCGGTCGACGTGTTCCTCGACCGCACGCCGTTCTACGCCGAGGCGGGCGGCCAGGTCGGCGACACGGGAACGATCGAGACGGAGGCCGGCGCGACCCTGCGTGTCACCGACACGCAGTACGCGCTGCCGGGCCTGGTCGCGCACCGGGCCGAGGTCGTGAGCGGTGAGATCGTCGAGGGTGACGGGGTGACCGCGCGCATCGACGGCGAACGCCGCGACGCGATCCGGCGCAACCACACTGCGACACACGTCCTGCACTGGGCGCTGCGCGAGGTGCTCGGGCCGCACGTGAAGCAGGCGGGCTCGTTCGTCGGCCCCGACCGGCTGCGGTTCGACTTCAGCCACCACGAGGCCGTCACGCGTGAGCAGCTCGACCAGGTTGAGGATCTCGCGAACCGTGAGGTGATCGGCGACGCGCCCGTGCGTCACTACGAGACGACGCGTGAGCACGCCCAGGAGCTCGGCGCGATCGCGTTCTTCGGCGAGAAGTACGGCGACGTCGTCCGGGTTCTCGAAGCCGGGGAGCACTCCATCGAGCTGTGCGGTGGCACCCACGTGCACGCACTGGGCTTCATCGGGCCGATCAAGATCGTGAGCGAAGGTTCGATCGGCTCGAACCTTCGCCGCATCGAGGCCGTCACCGGCACCGGCGCGCTCGAGCGCATCCACGAGGAGGAAGTGGAGCTGCGCGAGGTTGCCTCGTTGTTGCGGTCGACCCCGCCCGAGATCCCAGAGCGGATCCGCGCGCTGCAAGCCGAGCTGCGCGACCGCAACGACGAGCTCAAGTCGCTGCGGTCGCAGGTTGCCGCGGGGGAGGCGGTCACGCTGGCTGCCGGCGCGCGCGACGGCGTCGTGGCGACGCACCGCGACGGCGCGAGTGCCGACGAGCTCAGCCGCCTCGCGCAGGCGGTGCGCGACGCGCTCGAGTCGGGGGTCGTCGTGCTCACCGGCGCGTCGCCCGATGGCGGGAAGGCGGGGATCGCGGTCGGCGTCACACGCGACCTCGTCGACCGTGGCGTCTCCGCGGCCGAGATCGCGCAGCCGGCGGCGAAGGTCCTGGGTGGGGGCACCGCCCGCCGGCCCGATCTGGTCGTCGGCGGCGGGCCCAACGTCGGCGCGGTCGCCGAGGCGCTCGAGGTGGCCGCTGCGAAGGCTCGGGAGGCCATAGCCTCGACCGGATGACGGGCGAGCACGCAGGCACCGGACGCCCGCCCACGCGCGTTCTCGGTGTGGACCTCGGCGAACGCCGCATCGGTCTCGCACTTTCCGATCCGACCGCGACGATCGCCACGCCGCACTCGGTGCTCACACGCGGCGGTGATCCCGCGGCCGACCGCCGCGCAATTGTCGACGCGGCGCGCGAGGCTGGCGCCGGCACCATCGTCGTCGGTCTGCCCCGGTCGTTGTCGGGCCGCGACGGGCCGGCCGCGCGCGCCGCCGCCGCCGAGGTCGAGGCCCTCCGCGCGATCGCGGCGCCGCTCGGTCTGCAGGTCGACACGTACGACGAGCGCCTCACCACCGTCATCGCCCATCGTCGTCTCGACGCTGCGAACGTGCGCGGCCGCGCTCGCCGCCAGGTCGTCGACGAGGTCGCGGCCGCGGTGATCCTCCAGTCGTACCTGGATCGGGCCCGATGACCGAGCCCGTCGTCCGGGCCGACGAAACAGGACCGTCGCGCCGCCGGCGCAACGCCGGCAAGGCGCCGCGCCGACCACGACGCGGCGCGCTGGTCGCCGCAGGTCTCGCGGTGCTGATCGCGCCGTTCCTGGTCGCGGGCGGTTGGTTCTGGTGGCAGCTGGACCCGCCCGGTGGCCGCGGCGGCGCGGTGACGGTCGACATCCCCTCGGGCACGGGTGTGACCGGCATCGGCGACCGCCTGCACTCCGCCGGCGTGATCGGGTCGTCGCTGGCGTTCCGCATCTACGTCGAGGCGAGCGGGGGAGGCCCCTATCGGTCCGGTGAGTACAAGATGCGCCGGCACATGGGTGTCCGGGCGGCCGCGACCGCACTGGAGAAAGGCCCGAGCGTCCTGAGACTCGCGCTGCCTCCGGGGCTCACGCTCGACCAGATCGCGCAACGCGTCGGTCAATTGGCGGGCCTGCGCGCCGATCGGTTCCTCACGCTCGCACGCTCCGGCAGCGTTCGATCGAAGTACGAGCCGGCCGGGGTCACGTCCGTCGAGGGCCTGACGTGGCCGGACACCTACGTGGTCGAACGGGGTGAGAGCGAAGCGCGCATCCTTCAGCTCCTCGTGTCGAAGTTCGACGAGAACGCCGACCGGATCGGCCTGTCGAACACGCAGGCGCTCGGCATCACGCCCTACCAGGCCGTTGTCGTCGCGTCGATGATCCAAGGTGAGGCCGGCCTGGACGTAGACCGTCCGCTGATCGCAGCGGTCGTGTACAACCGTCTGCGTGCCGGCATGCCGTTGCAGATCGACGCGACCGTGAAATACGCGCGCGGTGGCGGCGACGCGCCACTCAGCTCCGACGACTACTCGGTCGCTTCGCCGTTCAACACCTACAAGGTGAAGGGCCTGCCCCCGGCGCCGATCATGACCGCGAGTGAACCGTCGTTGCGCGCCGCAATCGTGCCCGCGAACGTACCGTTCCTCTACTACGTGTTGATCGACAAGAGCGGCAAGCATGCGTTTGCGACGACGTACGCGCAGCATCTGCAGAACGTCGCCGAGGCCCGCCGGAAGGGCCTCCTGTGAGCGATGCACCGCTGACCGCAGCAACCCGGGTAGCGGGCGTGATCGGTGATCCGGTCCGCCATTCGGCATCGCCCGCACTGCACAACGCGGCGTACGCCGCACTCGGCCTCGACTACGTCTACGTCGCGTTCCCCGTGCCCGCCGGGCGCGGTGGCGACGCAGTGCGCGCGATCCCCGTGTTGGGTCTCGCCGGCCTCAACGTCACCATGCCGCACAAGGCCGACGCGGCCCGGGCCTGCGACGCGCTGAGCCCCGACGCACTGGCCCTCGGAGCGGTCAACACCGTCGTGACGCGCCCCGACGGCACGCTCTTCGGCGACTCGACCGACGGCGAAGGGTTCCTCCGCGCCCTGCGCGAAGACGGCGTCGACCCCTCGGCGCGCTCGGTGCTCGTACTCGGCTCCGGTGGTGCGGCGCGCGCCGTGGTGCTCGCGCTCGGACGGGCGGGGTCCCGGGTCGTCGTCGCCGCGCGGCGCGTGGATGCCGCGCGCGAAGCCGCGACGCTCGCACCGGGAGCGGAGGCCCGTTCGTTCGAGGACCTCGACGTCTGCGTGGCAGCGGTCGACGTTGTCGTCAACGCGACACCGCTCGGGATGCACGGGGAGACCCCGCCCTTCGACCCGGCCGCCCTCGCCGGTCGCCACGCCGTGGTGGACCTCCTCTACCACCCGGCGCGCACACCACTCTTGCTCGAAGCCGAGGCCCGCGGCGTCCAGGTCGTCGCCAACGGACTCGGAATGCTGGTGCACCAGGCCGCGCTCGCGTTCCGCTTCATGACCGGGCGCGACGCGCCGCTCGACGCAATGCGGGCCGCGGTCTCGACCGGCCGCGACGGCGTCGGGCGCGCGGGCTGACGCCCGACGTTCGCCGCTTCAAGTTCTCCGGTCTCCACGCCGAAAACTGACAGGAGATGAAGCGAAGGCGTGGCCGGACGGCCGGGACGCCGGAGCGGAATCGACCGTGCAACTCAGAGTCGATGTCGCTGGGGAAGGTGCGCCGGTGTCACTTTCGGGGAACCTCGGGTCGTTCGCTCTCGACGAGGTGCTCGAGCTCCTCGGCCATACCACCAAGACCGGCGCGCTGCATGTGCGCGACGGCGACACGTCGGGCGTCGTCTACATGACCGACGGCCGGATCTGCGCGGTCGAGCTCGGCGACGCGACCGGACCGACAGCCGGTCGGGACGGGCTGGAGCGGCGGGTGGTCGACGCGGTGCTGACGCTCGGCGAACTTCCCGGCGGGACCTTCGAGTTCGAGCCGGGTCGCACCCCGACCTTCTCGACCAACGACGTGCTCGAGGTCGGCCCCGTGCTCGAACGGACGCGCGTGCTTCGCGCCCGCTGGCACGCGATCGCACGCCTCGTCCCGTCGCTCGACGAGCCCGTGGCGCTCGCCGCGGAGTTGACGCACGACACCGTCACTCTCGACCGAGCGACATGGGCCGTGATCGCGTCGGTCGACGGCCGGCGCAGTGTGCGCGCGATCGCGGCGGCGATCGACGACAGTGTGTTCGAAGTCGCGGCCGCGCTCGCGCCGCTCGTCGAAGCGGGCGCCGTCGCCGTCGGCACGGACCGGGTGGGGCCGCCGGGCGTCGAAGGCGGATTGTTCAGGCTCGGCACGTTCGCGGCGGCACTCGACGGCGTCGAGCGGGCGAAGCTCACGGCGCCCGCCGTCGCGCCCGTCGAGGCGAAGGTCGTCGAGGAGCCCGGAGATCCGTCGACTCCCCTGACCGAAGGCCCCGAGGCGCTGGCCCGGCTGAACCGGGCCGAGCTCGAGCGGGCCGCTCTCGGAGAGCCGGTCGAGCCCGAGCCGGTCCCGGTCGGGCCCGTCGACGCGGGCGAGGCGGTGGACGCCTTCGAGCCGGTGGAGCCGGTGGAGCAGCCGGAAGAGCGGCTCGCGCGGCCGCCGACCAGCGACGACGAGGACGAGAGCCACCCGGCGGCCGTGCGGGATCGGGGCTCCCTGCTGCGCATGTTCTCCACGCTGCGAGACGGCTGAGCGACGGCCGGACCACCACATTTGTCCGTTACAGGTCGCCCCGGCGGGAGCCGATAACGGGACAAGGCGCCGCGAAGCGTGTACGGCGCCGTCCTGGGCGAGGTATCGGAGGCTGCCCTGTCCGACGGGACGCATCTCGGAACACTCCTGCACGACGAAGGCCTGTTGACACAGGCCGATCTCGACGCGGCCCTTCTCGAGCAGGAACGAACGGGCAAGCCACTCCCGCGTGTGCTCGTCGAGAGCGGCGCGGTGACCGAGATCGACGTGATCCGGACGCTCGCGTCCCAGGTCGGCCTCGAGTTCGTCGACCTCTCCGAGCAGTCGATCGACCCGTCGGTCGCGGCGATGATCCCCGAGGCTCTCGCGCGCCGCTACCGCGCGATGCCGATCGGTTGGGAAGAGGACCGCCTCGTCGTCGTGATGGCCGACCCGGCGAACGTCTTCGCCGTGGACGACATCCGCGCGATCACCGGTGCCGACGTGAAGACGGTCGTCGCGACGGAGAGCCAGATCGCAGAAGCGCTCGACCGCTTTCACCGTCTCGACACGGAGGTCGACTCGCTCGCGCAGACCGCGGCCGAAGAGCTCAGCGAGGCCGACGACCTCGCCAAGGTGCGCGACGTCGTCGACGACGCACCGATCGTCAAGTTCGTCAACCTCCTGATCACGCAGGCGGTCGCCGACCGCGCGTCGGACATCCATGTCGAGCCGACCGAACGTGATTTGCGCATCCGGTTCCGCATCGACGGCGTGCTTCACGAGGTCATGCAGTCGCCGAAGTCCATCCAGAACGGTGTGATCAGCCGGCTGAAGGTCATGTCGGAGATCAACATCGCGGAGCGGCGCATACCTCAGGACGGGCGGATGTCGCTCAACGTGTCCGGCAAGCCGATCGACCTGCGCATCGCGACCCTCCCGACGGTCAACGGCGAGAAGGTGGTCATGCGGATCCTCGACAAGGGCCGGGCGATGCTCAGCCTCGACGATCTGGGATTCCGGCCCGAGGTCCTGTCGCGGTACGAGAGCTCCTACAGGAAGCCGTACGGAACGATCCTCGTCACCGGGCCCACCGGTTCGGGAAAGTCGACGACGCTGTACGCGACGCTCAACATCATCAACGAGGCCCACCGCAACATCATCACGGTGGAGGACCCGGTCGAGTACCGGCTCCCGGGAATCAACCAGATGCAGATCAACACGAAGGCGGGGCTCAGCTTCGCCAGCGCGCTGCGCTCGATCCTGCGGGCGGACCCCGACATCATCCTCGTGGGCGAGATCCGGGACCGCGAGACCGCGATCATCGCCATCGAGGCGTCACTTACCGGTCACCTGGTCCTCTCTTCGCTGCACACGAACGACGCCGCGTCCACGCCGATGCGGCTGGTCGAGATGGGCGTGGAGCCGTTCCTGGTGGTGAGCGCGCTCGACTGCGTGCTGGCCCAGCGGCTCGCCCGCCGGCTGTGCGATCACTGCAAGGAGGCCTACCAGCCGACCGAGGCGGAGCTCAGCGAGGCCGGCTGGGCCATGGAGCAGATCGACGAGTGGCCGACCTTGTACCGGGCCTCGGGCTGCGCCGCGTGCGGCCGAACCGGCTACCGCGGCCGATTCGCGATTCATGAAGTGCTCCAAATGACCGAAGAAATCGAGCGGCTCGTAATCGAGCGCAGCTCAACCGAAGACATCAAGAAGACAGCCGTCATGCAGGGGATGGCAACGCTCAGGGAAGACGGGCTCCGCAAGGTCGCCCAGGGCAGCACGAGCCTGGAAGAGATCTTCCGGGTGGTCTCCTAACGACGGATCAGGAGCGCGGACGACATGTTGGACCCTCAGGCACGACGACTCGGTGAGTTCCTCGTCGACCGGCACGTGCTGTCGCGCGACAGCCTCGAAGTCGCGCTCGCGGAGGCACGCCGCGTGGGCGAGCCGCTGCCCGTGGTCCTGCGTCGCCGCGAGCTCGTGGGCGAGAAGGACCTCACCGCGGCCATCGCCGACGCGCTGAGCCTTCGGTTCGTCGACTTCAGCGAGACTCCGCTGCACCCCGACGCGGCCACGATCGTGCCCGCCGCGATCGCGCGCAAGTACCGCGCGATCGGTGTGGACTTCGAAGACCGCAAGCTCGTCGTCGCGTTCGCCGAGCCGGGCGACGACGAAGCCGTGCAGTCGGTCGGCGACGCGACGGGCTACGAGGTCATCCCCGCCACCGCCGGGCGCTACGAGCTCGCGCAGGCGATCGACATGGCGTACGGCCCGGAGGACCGCCCGGTGCCGACGCTCGACGTCGACTCGTTCGACGACGCGGTGGAGAACGAGCTCGGCCTCAACGTCAACGTCCTGCTCGATCGCGTGCTCGACCTGAGGGGCTCGGACCTTCACATCGCCGCGGGGTCCCCGCCGGCGATCCGTGTGCACGGCGAGTTGCGGCCGCTCACCGAGTTCCCCGAGCTCAACCCGTCGCAGATCCGCGAGATGCTCTACGCGATCATCACGCAGAAGCAGCGTGAGAAGTTCGAGAACGATCTCGAGCTCGACACGAGCTATACGCTTCCGGGCAAGAGCCGGTTCCGGCTCAACATGTTCCTGCAGCGCGACGCGGTCGGCGCGGTGATGCGGGCCATCCCCTACGAGATCGTGCCGTTCGCGAACCTCGGGCTCCCGCCGTCGGTGGAGCAATTCGCGGAGCTACCCCGCGGCCTCGTGCTCGTGACCGGCCCGACCGGTTCGGGAAAGTCCACCACGCTCGCCTCGCTCGTCGACATCATCAACCGCACCAAGGCCGTCCACATCATGACGGTCGAGGACCCGATCGAGTTCCTGCACCGGCACAAGCGGTCGCTCATCAACCAGCGCGAGGTGGGGGAGGACACGCACTCCTTCGCCAACGCACTTCGCCATGTGCTGCGCCAGGACCCCGACGTCATCCTCGTCGGCGAGATGCGCGACCTCGAGACGATCCAGACCGCGCTCACTGCGGCCGAGACCGGCCACCTCGTGTTCGCGACGTTGCACACGCAGGACGCGCCCCAGTCGATCGACCGCGTGATCGACGTGTTCCCGTCACACCAGCAACAGCAGATCCGCGTGCAGCTCGCGGCGTCGTTGCAGGGTGTCGTCACGCAGCAGCTGGTGCCCACCGCCGATGGTGCGGGGCGCGCGGTCGCAGCCGAAGTTCTCGTGGCAACGCCGGCAATCCGGAACCTCATCCGCGAGGCGAAGGTGCACCAGATCTACTCGATGATGCAGGCGGGCGCGAAGCACGGAATGGTCTCGATGGACCAGTCACTCGCGATGCTCGTGCGTCAGGGCCGCGTGACCATGGACACCGCCATCGAGTACTGCGGCAACGAGGACGATCTCCGCCGGCTGGCCAGCTCGGCGGCGTGGACATGAACACCTAGAGACAGGCAGGGCATACCGTGCCGACGACATTCGTGTACAAGGTCCGCGATCGTGCGGGCCAGACAGTTGAAGGTGAGCTCGAGGCCGACAACGCCACCCTCGTTGCCGGAAAGCTCCGCTCGATGGGCTACACGCCCGTCAGCATCGAGAAGCGGGCCGGCGGGGGGATCACCGCGGATCTGAAGATCCCCGGCCTCGGCGGCCGCATGAAGCTCAAGGACGTCGCGGTGTTCTCGCGGCAGTTCGCGACGATGATCAACTCCGGTCTCTCGCTGCTGCGTTCGCTCGCGATCCTGTCCGAGCAGACGGAGAACAAGACGCTCGCCGGCGTCGTCGGCCAGGTGCGCATCGACATCGAGAAGGGCAGCTCCCTGTCGGCCGCGCTCGCCCGGCACCCCAAGGCGTTCAACCGCCTCTATGTCGCGATGGTCCGCTCCGGAGAGGCGAGCGGTGCACTCGACTCCGTGCTGCTGCGTCTCGCCGAGACGATCGAGAAGCAGGTCGAGCTGCGCCGCAAGATCAAGTCGGCGATGACCTATCCGATCGTGGTCTTCGTCCTCGTGATCGCGATCGCGGCCGGCATGCTCCTGTTCATCGTCCCGCAGTTCAAGACGATGTACGCGGATCTGAACGGCAAGCTGCCGGCGCTGACGCAGTTCCTCGTCTCCGTGTCGGACGCGGCTCGGACGTTCTTCCCGTTCATCCTTCTCGGCGTCGGCATCGCGGTGTGGTTGTTCCGCCGGTGGATCAACACCGAGCCCGGCCGGGCCAAGTGGGACGCGTTCAAGCTGCGCGTACCCGTGTTCGGCTCGCTCGTTCGCAAGACCGCGCTTTCCCGCTTCTCACGCACGCTCGCCGCACTCACCCGCTCCGGTGTGCCGATCCTCGAGTCGTTGGAGATCGTGTCGCACACCTCGGGTAACCACGTGGTGGCGATCGCGCTCGACGATGTGCAACGCGCGGTGAAGGGCGGAGACTCGCTCGCTCGCCCCCTCGAGAACCACGAGATCTTCCCGCCCATGGTCGTGCAGATGATGGCGGTCGGAGAAGAAACCGGCGCGCTCGACGAGATGCTGGACAAGATCGCCGACTTCTACGACCAGGAAGTGGAGGCGACCGTCGACGCGCTCACGTCGCTGATCGAACCGCTCCTGATCTGCGTGATGGGCGGCGTCGTCGGCGGCATGATCATCGCCCTGTACCTGCCGATGTTCAACATCATCAAGCTCATCAAGTAGTCGAGCGCGTGCCACTCGCGGCGGCCGCTACGCGCGCTGGCGCGCCTTGCCGCCGAGTGAGGCGCGCAGGTCGGCGAGCGCATCCGGGACGACGCGGTACCAGACCCACGTGCCGCGCCTTTCGCCCTCGACCAGTCCCGCCTCGCGCAGCACCTTGAGGTGATGGCTCACGGTCGGCTGCGACCGACCGAGCGGCTCGACCAGTTCGCACGCACACACCTCGCCCTCGTCCTGACCGGCGATGAGCGACAGCAACCGCAGCCGGGCCGGGTCGGCCAAGGCGGCGAACCCCTTGGCGAGCTTCGCGGCTTCCTTTTCGCTCAGCGGTGCATCGAGCACCGAGGGACAACACACCTGCGCTCGCCGGGCCACGTTTCCCCTCCTTGATCCCAGTCAACATATTGACAGACGTCGATGGCCCTGCCAAGGTATCGATGTTCATCGATCTACCGGAGGACAGCATGTCCCGCGTGCAACTCGCCCTCAACGTGTCCGACCTCGACGAGGCGGTCGCGTTCTACTCGAAGCTCTTCGCAACCGAGCCCGCAAAGGTCCGGCCGGGATACGCCAACTTCGCGGTGACCGACCCGCCCCTCAAGCTCGTCCTGGTCGAAGGTGCCGGCGACGGCGGCAGCCTGAACCATCTGGGCGTGGAGGTCGACTCCACCGCCGAGGTGAACGCGACGCAGGCCCGCCTGTCGGGTGAGGGTTTGGCGACGGCGACCGAGGACGAAGTGGCGTGCTGCTATGCGCTCCAGGACAAGGTCTGGGTCGACGGCCCGGATGGCGAGCCGTGGGAGGTGTACACGGTCCTGTCCGACGTGGAGATGCCCGGCGGCCAACTGCGCACGGTGGATCCCGAGACGGGCGCGGAGTGCTGCGCGACCGCCACAGGCGAAGCCGACACGGCCGCGCGCTGCTGCTGAACGTGGATGAACCGCTGGCACGGCGGCTGCTCGCCGAGTTCCTCGGCACCGCGTTCTTGCTCGTCGCCGTCATCGGTTCGGGCATCGCGGCCCAGCGGTTGTCCCCGCACGACGTGGGATTGCAGCTGTTCGAAAACGCGGCGGCCACCGGCGCGGCGCTCGTCGCGATCATCCTTGCGTTCGGGCCCGTGTCCGGCGCTCACCTCAACCCGTTGGTCACGCTCGCCGACCGGCTATTCCGCGGCATGACCAACCGCGAGGCTGCCGGCTACATCGGTGCACAGGTGTGCGGTGCGGCGCTCGGTGCCGTCGTCGCGAACCTCATGTTCTCGCTGCCGGCGGTCGAGTGGTCGACGAAGACTCGCAGCAGCGGTGGCCTCTGGCTGGCCGAAGGCGTCGCGACACTCGGGCTGTTGCTCGTCGTCTTCGGTGTGGTGCGGTCGGGACGCGCCTCTGTCGCACCGTTCGCAGTCGGTGCCTACATCGCGGGCGCGTACTTCTTCACGTCGTCTACGTCGTTCGCCAATCCAGCCGTCACGCTCGCACGCATGCTGTCGAACACGTTCGCGGGGATCGATCCCTCGTCGGTGCCGGCGTTCGTCGTCGCGCAGTGCATCGGGGCCGCGCTCGCGATCGCCGTGGTGCGTGTGCTGTATCCGGATGTCGGCTCGGTCGCACAGGAGGTCGTCGTGCCCCACGAGGAGGCGGTGTGACGGAGATACCGGAAGTGCTGTTCGTCTGTGTTCACAACGCGGGTCGCTCACAGATGGCCGCCGCCTTGCTGCACCATTACGCGCAGGGGCGGGTGCACGTCCGCTCGGCGGGGAGTGCACCCGGCGACGAGGTGAACCCGGCCGTCGTACAGGCCATGAGCGAGGTCGGCCTCGACCTGTCGCAGGAACTCCCGAAGAAGCTCACCGACGATGCCGCGCGTAGTGCCGATGTCGTCATCACCATGGGTTGCGGCGACGCATGCCCGGTGTACCCGGGCAAGCGGTACCTCGATTGGGAGCTCGACGACCCCGCCGGCAAGAGCGTCGACGACGTCCGGCCGATTCGCGACGAGATCGACCGACGGGTGCGCGCCTTGCTCGGGGAGCTCGTCGCCGCGTAGCCGTAGGTCGCGCGGACGTGGCTCCGGTTCCCGAGGCCGCGTCGTCGCGCAAGAGGCGCGCCGTTTCGACCTCGCGACGCGCGGTCGAGGCGCGCACACGTGAGGTCAGCGAAACCCAGTCCGCGGTCGAGGAGCAGCCATCGGAACGCCCGACGTTGCGCTCGTCGCAGCGCGAGCACTTCGAGCCGTTCGGCTCGCGCCGCCTGCTCCAACGCCTCGAGCTGCGCGTACGCATGCTCGAGCTCCACCGTCGGGCACTCACGCAACCTCGCGACATACGACGCGCGCTCCGCCATGGACACATCATGAACCGGGGGTGTGACACTTACTCCTCTCATGGTTGTCTTTCCCTGAAAGGTGTGCGACAGTCTTTTCGGCGGGGTCGGAGCGGTGGCGCGAGGTGGTGGGCGATGCCGGAATGGTTCGTGGTCGAGCAGGTACCGCGACAGTTCCGAGCGCGGCCGGCGAGCCCGGGGGAAGTGATTCGCACGCCGACTGGTAGCGCCCTCGCCGAGGCGGGCCAGTACGTGCTCGAGGGCGATCGCGGCGACCAGTGGCTCGTCGACTTCCGCACGCTCGAGAAGTACTTCCGCGTTGTGGAGCGTGCCGACGCCTAGCGCCGGGCGGGCACTCGGCGTCATGACACTCGGCGTCAAAGGTCACACCCTGGGGTGATGCAGCGCGGGGCGCGCGTGCCCTAGACCTGCGGGGGACGGCTCGAGGTGCCCCCCGCGTCACCGGGAGCTGTCGGGCAGGGCAGGGCACTCCAGGGTGGAATCTCTACTCCCTGGAGTGTCCCGCGCCCGCGTTCGTGTGACGGGCATGCATACGCCGCGCCGGCCGCGTTTTGACGCGGGAAGCCGCTCAAGGCGCGCTCCTCGCAGCCGATCCAACGGGTGCAGCCTTCGACATGGGGAGCGGGACGGCAAGGATGCGTGTGAAGTTCGCGGTGCTGCTCATTGCGTGGTTCGGTCTGGCGGCGGTGCCCTTCGCCGTTTCCGATCCTGCCCATCCGGACCTGGCCGCGGTCATCCCCGTGGCCGCGGGCCTCGTCGCCATGCTCGCCTATTTCTGCACGCGCGTCGGCTATCGCTGGTTCGACGTCGCGTTCGTACTGGTGCCGGTGTACGGCTTGTGCTTCCAGGCCAAGATCCTCTGGCGGGTCGCGGCCCTGCCCGCGCGTTACTGGGAGCGACTCGGGTCGACGCACGTCTCCGCCTCGGCGGCCGGACCGGACCGTGGGTGGCACCCCGTGCCGTGGGAACCGGACTTCTTCCGCTACTGGGACGGCCGGAAGTGGGGCAAGCAGATCGTCCCTGCCGAGCAGCTCCGCTACGGGCCTCGCACGTCGTCCTGACACGCACCGGGGAGCGGTCACGCCCCCGTCGCTGCCGGCCGGCCGGCTTTGATGCTTTCGACCTATTGTCCGGTTTGAGCGGTAAGCGTAGTCTCACAGCTCCGGCGGTTCGGGGTGCGCTGCACCACCCGGACCAGCGCACTCCGTCCGCCGGGGCCATCGAGGGCCGCGGGGCCGGCCGGTGGTTGCACACGGGGCAGGGCGACAGGCGGCGTGGGCGGGTCCGCAACTGGGGCGGGACCCGCACACCCGCCTGCCGGGCTCACTGATGGGCTCGCTGCTCGGCTTCTTTCGCCTCCGCTTTGGCCCGGGCCTTTTCGGCCGCCGCTTCCTTTGCCGCGACTTCACGCTCGGCGTCGGCCTTCTCCTGCTGGGCCTCGCCCTCGCGCCGGAGCCGCTCGTCGCCGGCGAGATCGCCGACCGCCTGCTTGACCCGGCCCTTCACCTCTTCGACCACGCCCTTCGCACCGGCCTCGGGTCCGCTGTCCTTGCTCGGCATCGCCGTTCCTCCTGGTCGTGTGTCGTCCAGAAGAAACCGGTGCCCACGGGCTCGGGAGAGGAAACCGTGACGGGTGACCGCCGGTGGCGGGCGGCGGTTCAGAAGTGGCCGAGGACCGGATGGGGTACGTACGGCTCCTCCAGGCGGCGGATCTCGTCGTCGTCGAGCTTCAGCTGCTCGGCCGCCAGCGCGTCCTCGAGGTGGCCCACCTTCGTGGCTCCGACGATCGGAGCCGTGACACCGGGCTTGTGGAACAGCCAGGCCAGCGCGATCTGCGCCGGGCTCACACCGCGCTCGCCTGCAATCTCGGTGACCCGGTCGACGACGTCGAAGTCGCTCGGATGGCTGTAGAGGTAGTCGGTGAACTGGTCCGTGTTCGCGCGCGTCGTGCGACGCTCACCTTCGCGACCGCGGTTGCCCGCCAGTACGCCACGCGCGAGCGGGCTCCACGGGATGACGGCGACACCCTGGTCGATGCATTGCGGGATCATCTCGCGCTCCTCCTCGCGGTAGAGGAGGTTGTAGTGGTTCTGCATCGACACGAACGGCGTGCCGCCGGCACGCTCGGCCACGCGCTGTGCCTTCGCGAACTGCCACGCGAACATGCTGCTCGCACCGATGTAACGCGCCTTGCCGGCGCGCACGACGTCTTCCAGCGCGCCCATCGTCTCCTCGATCGGCGTGCGGTTGTCCCATCGGTGGATCTGGTACACGTCCACGTACTCCATGCCGAGGCGCTGGAGCGACGCGTCGATGGCCGACAGGATGTGCTTCCGGGACAGGCCCGCACCGTTCTCGCCCGGCGTCATGGGCATGAACACCTTGGTCGCCACGACCACTTCGTCGCGCGTGAGCATCTTGTCGAGCAACCGCCCGGTGGCGACCTCACTCGCGCCATGCGAGTAGGTGTCAGCGGTGTCGAAGAAGTTGACGCCGCCTTCGACCGCGGCGCGCACGATCGGTTCGGCCGCGTCCTCGTCGAGCACCCACGGCCGGTCGCTGTCGTTGCCGAAGCTCATCATCCCGAGCAGACGCGCGACACACGCATGCCCGTGGCTCCGAAGTTCACGTACTCCATGCCGCGAACCTAGCGAGGAATCAGTGCTCGTCCCAGTGGCCGTCGTGTGCCGCGTGCCGGTGCCCTTCGTGGACGTAGTCGACGTGGTCACCGTGTTGCACGGTCTCGTGGTCGCAATCCGGCCCGTGATCACAGCCGTGGTCGCCTTCGTGTACGACGTGTTGACCGCCGGGCTCGCACTCGTCCCAGTGGCCGTCGTGCTCGCGGTGGGCATGGCCGTCGTGCAAGTAGTCGACGTGATCGTCGTGACGTACCTGGACGTGTCCGCAATCCGGACCGTGCCGATGTTCGTGATCCTGATGGGTGTCGTGCTGTGTGGAAGCCATGACCGCCTCCTGTTGGGGACCACTCTGGGTCTACCCGAGCGCCGGGCGGGCCACCCGGCATACGAGCGAAACGGGGGAAACTCGTCGCGGCGCTCCACGCAGGTGAGCGCTGCGTCCCCGTTCGTCTGACGGCGCGTAAGGTTCCGGGAGCATTGGCGAACGGGAGAGGCGAGATGGCGACCGCCGGCTGGATCACCGACGCGACGACGATGTGGGACCTGGTCGCGCGGCGAGCGGAAGCCGACCCGGATCGCGTCGCGCTCGTCGACGAGCAGGAGCGCCACGTGACCTTCGCCGGGTTGCGCGACCGGGCCGAGTCGGTCGCCGCCGGGCTCCACGCGCTCGGGCTGAAGGAAGGCAGCGCGGTCTCGTGGCAGCTGCCGAGCCGCATCGACACGGTCGTCCTGTCGCTCGCGCTCGCCCGCCTCGGCGTGGTGCAGAGCCCGATCATCCACCTGTACCGCGAGCGTGAGGTGGGCTTCGCGCTGCGCCAGACGGGGGCCGCGATGTTCGTCGTGCCGGGCGTGTGGCGGGGCTACGACTACACCGATCTGGCCGCCCGTGTGACGGCGGATCTCGACCATCCGCCGCAGGTGCTCGTGCTCGACGACGGTCTGCCCGACGGCGATCCGTCGACGCTGCCGGCTCCACCGCTCGTGCTCCCTGACGAGG
Source organism: Acidimicrobiia bacterium (assembly GCA_024281095.1). GTDB lineage: Bacteria > Actinomycetota > Acidimicrobiia > IMCC26256 > JAMXLJ01 > JAMXLJ01. The sequence goes on from JAMXLJ010000166.1 coordinate 95,206, forward strand.
ACGCGCCGGTGCGCTGGATCTACTACACGTCGGGAAGCACCGCCGATCCCAAAGGGGTGCAGCACACGGACCAGACGCTCATGGCCGCGGGCCGCGGGCTCGCGTACGCGCTGGACATGTCGCCGGCCGACGTCGGCAGCATCGCGTTCCCGTACGCGCACATCGCGGGCCCCGACTACCTCGTGATGGTGCTCACGGTCGGCATGGGCACCGTGATCGTGGAGGCGTTCTCGATGAACGTGCTTCCGTTCTACCGAAAGCATGGCGTCACGATGGTGGGCGGGAGCACCGCGTTCTACGTCGCATTCCTGGCCGAGCAGCGCAAGAACCCGGGTGAGGCCATCCTGCCCACACTGCGGTTGATGACCGGCGGTGGGGCTCCGAAGCCGCCCGAGATCCACTACGAGGTCCAACGCGAGATCGGCGGACGCGGGGTCGTGCACGGCTACGGCATGACCGAGGTCCCGATGATCGCGAACGGCTCGCCGCACGACACCGACGAGCAACTCGCGAACACCGACGGTGCACCGATCCGCGACGCCGACATCCGGATCGTGAAGCTCGACGGCACCGTCGCCGGTGCCGACGAGGAAGGCGAGGTGCGTGTCCGCGGCCCGATGGTGATGCGCGGCTACACCGATCGGAAGCTGAACGACGAAGCGTTCGACCAAGACGGCTACTTCCGAACCGGCGACCTCGGCAAGCTCCGCGCGGACGGCCACGTCGTCCTCACCGGCCGGCTGAAGGACGTCATCATTCGCAAGGGTGAGAACGTGAGCGCGAAGGAGATCGAGGACCTCCTCTACACGCACCCCAAGGTCGAGGAGGTCGCGGTGATCGGGCTCCCCGACCCCGAACGCGGTGAACGCGTCTGCGCAGTGGTGCAACCCGCGCCGGGACTCGACCAACTGACGTTCGAGGAGATGGTCGCGTTCTGTGGCGACGCGGGGCTCATGAGGCAGAAGATCCCCGAGCAGCTCGAGCTCCGCGCCGAGATGCCGCGCGCGAGCATCGGCAAGATCGTCAAGACGAAGCTGCGCGCCGAGTACGCCGACAAGCCATGGAGCGCCGGGAGCGATCAACATGGAGCGTGACGTCGTCAAGACCGACGAGGAATGGCGGGCCGAGCTCGCACCCGAGCGGTATCACGTGCTCCGGCAGGCCGGTACCGAGCCGCCGTTCAGCGGCGAGTACGTGCACACGAAGACCGACGGCTCGTACAGGTGCGCGGCATGTGACGCGGTGTTGTTCCGCTCCGACGACAAGTTCGACTCGGGCACCGGGTGGCCGAGCTTCACGCAGCCTGCGGTAGCGGACGCGCTCGAGCTCGTGGAGGATCACAGCCACGGCATGGTGCGCACGGAAGTGCGCTGCCGGCGCTGCGGGTCGCATCTCGGCCACGTCTTTCCGGACGGGCCGCGACCGACGGGGCTGCGCTACTGCATGAACTCGCTGGCGTTGCAGCTCGAGGCCGACGAGCAGCGACCGGCCACGTAGCCGGGCCGTCCCGCCGCCGACCTGGGGCGGAACAGCTCGAGACTGGGCAATTTTGCACCGGTTTCCTCAACCGCGCTACGTGGCCTTCCGATAAGCACGTTGCGAGCCAAAAGTGCTCAGGAAAAGGCAAACCCTCAGGAATGCGGGGACGCAAAGCTCACGGGGCCCAACCCGGCGCAACGGTGCGCCGGAAGGCCGGCCGGGCTACCCAGAGGACGTGCTTCCCGTGATGGGGGTCGCCAAAGGGCGAGACGGGCTCGCGACCCGAACATCAACCCCATCACGAAGGAGCACAACAAGTGCTGCAGAACACCCTGAAGAACATCAGGGCGAGTCGTGACGAGGAAGAGGGTTTCACGCTCATCGAGCTCATGGTCGTGGTGCTGATCATTGCCATTCTCATCGCCATTGCCAT